>CAZFSA010000147.1:0-10750 GCA_964521535.1 uncultured Gemmatimonas sp. | reverse complement strand
GCTACGGGGGCCGGATCGTGCGCCGGCCGGCGGGCGGAGCCGCGGCGCCCGCGGCCACCGGTTGATCGCGCTGGCGGTTCTGGCATTGGGTTGCAGCTACCCCTCAAATGCTTATGGGAGAAGATCTGATGCGACGCTGCCTTTCGCCGCTGGTCCTGCTGCTGGTCCCGATGGCGCCGGGTGCCACGTCCGCCCAGGCGCTGGCCGACCACCCGAGAGTGCGAGAGGCCATCCACCTGGCCGGGAAGTGGCTCGACGCCGAGCGCGCCTACAAACGGATTCCCGGAGTATCGGCGGCGGTGGTGAGCGACCAGACCGTGGTCTGGAGCACGGGACTGGGCTACGCCGACCTTGCCTCGAAGCGGCCGGCCACGCCGGGCACGCTCTACAGCATCTGCTCCATCTCCAAGCTCTTCACCAGCATCGCGGCGATGCAGCTCCGCGACCAGGGCAAGCTCCGGCTGGACGATCCGGTGGGCCGGCACCTTTCCTGGTTCAACATCCGGCGCCCTGACCGGGCCGCGGGCGAGGTGACGGTGGAAGGTCTGCTCACGCACGCCTCGGGGCTCCCGCGCGAGGCGGCCTTCCCGTACTGGAGCGGGCCGGCGTTCGAGTTCCCGAGCCGGGAGGCGATCGTCCAGGCGCTCTCGTCGCAGGAGACCCTTTACCCTGCCGAGACCTTCTTCCAATACTCCAACCTCGGGATGACGTTGCTGGGTGAGATCGTGGCCGCGGCCAGCGGTCGGCCCTACGCCGACTACGTGCGGGCCAACATCCTGAGCCCGCTGGGCCTGACCAGCACCTTCCCCGAGATGCCGGAGAGTGAGCGCGGGAAACGGCTCGCCACCGGCTACGGCGCTCACCAGCGGGACGGCGACCGACCGGTGCTGCCGTTCTATCTCTCCAGGGGCATCGCGCCGGCGGCAGGGTTCGCGTCCACGGCGGAAGACCTGGCCCGGTTCGCCTCCTGGCAGTTCCGCCTGCTCCGGTCCGGCGGCTCCGAGGTCCTCGCCGCCAACACCCTGCGCGAGATGCACCGGGTCCACTGGGTCGACCCCGACTTTTCCACCCACTGGGGGCTCGGCTTCTCGGTCTGGCGGGCGGACAACACCACGTTCGTGGGCCATGGCGGGGCCTGCCCCGGCTACCGGACCCAGCTGCTCCTGGATCCGAAGGAGCGGGTGGCGGCGATCGCCATGACCAACACCATCGACGCCAATGCCGGGGCGCTGGCGCGGGGGCTCTACGACATCCTGACCCCCGCGCTCAAGGTCGCGACCGACACCGCGGCGAGAGCGAGCAAACCGGAGGACCAGTCGCTGCGCGCCTATCTCGGCACCTACGAGACCTGGTGGGGTGGCGAACAGGAGGCGGTTCTCTGGGAAGGGGCGCTGGCGGTGGTCAACCTGCCAGCCGAGCGCCCGCTGGCGGGGATCCAGAAGCTGCGGAAAACCGGGGAGCACAGCTTCCGCCGGGTCCGGGACGACGGGGGGCTGGCGGAGGAATGGCGGTTCACCATGGGACCCGACGGGCGCGCCACCCAGCTCACGGTCAATTACAACGTCTCGCGGCGGGTGCGCTGAGAAAATCAGCGGGGCGCCCAGAGTGCGGCCCGGCTCCGCTCCCAGCCGTCGGGCCGCAAGTGCTCCAGGAGGTAGCTCGCCACGTTCCGGAAGTTGTGGCCCGCATCCACGCCCTCCAGCACATGGACGCCGCCGGGATAGATCATCAGATCCACCGGCCGGCCGGCGTCGACGAACTTCCGAACCAGCTGAAGCGTAGCCCCAATCATCACGTTCCGGTCGGCGGTGCCGTGGTAGATGAGGAGCCGGCCCCGGAGCCGGTCGGCCAGGGTGAGCGCGTTCCCCGCGGCGTAACCCTCCGGGTTCGCGGCCGGGGTCCGCATGATCCGCCCGATGTACTGCCGGGGCCCCAGCCGCGGATCGGTGAGCGGCGCACCGGCCACGCCAACCTGGTAGACGTCGGGGTAGCGGAGCATCATCATCAGCGTGAGGTAGCCGCCATGCGACAGGCCGGTGACGCCCACGCGGGCGCTGTCGACAAATGGCCGCCGATAGAGCTGCCGCACCGCCGCCGCCTGGTCGTCCACGTCCTCCTGGCCCAGCCGGAGGTAGTTCCCGGCCTGGAACGCCTTGCCCCGGTCCAGGGTGCCCCGGCCGTCGAATTCCGCCACCAGAAAACCGAGCTGCGCCAGGGCGGCCCGGACGCCGGTCGTCTCGTAGCTGTTGCGCACCGCCTTGGTGTGCGGGCCGCCGTAGATCTGCACGATCATCGGATAGCGACGCGTGGAGTCGAAGTCGGCCGGCTTGAAGAGCAGCCCGTGGATATCGGTGACGCCGTCGGCGGCCTTGAGAATGAGGAGCTCGGGCGGCAGCAGGCCCATCGCGCCCACCTGCGCCGTGTCGGTGGCGGCCAGGGTGCGGAGCAGCCGGCCGTCCGCAGCGTGCAAGGTGACGGTGCGCGGCGCCGCGAGTGATGAGAAGTTGTCGAGAAACCAGGTTCCTGCCGGATCCATCGTGGCGCGGTGGACGCCCGGCGCCTCCGTAAGCCGGGTGAGGCTGGTGCCGTCCAGGCGGACCCGGAAGAAGTGCCGCTCCAGTCCCAGTCGGGTGGCGCCCGCGAAGTAGACCCAGCCGCCCCGCGTATCGATGGCCGCGATCTCGCCGGCGTCCCACTCGCCCTGGGTGAGCTGCCGGAGGAGGGTTCCCTGCCGGTCGTAGAGATAGAGATGGCGCCAGCCGCTCCGCTCCGAGCTCCAGGTAAAGCGCGCGCCGCCATCCAGCTGGCGAAAGTTGCGGAGCGAATCGTGGTAGGTGTCGATTTCGTCCACCAGGATGGTGCGCACCTGGCCCGAGGCCGGCTCCGCGGCCTTGAGCGTGATCCGGTTCTCCCACCGGGTCACCACCTGAAAGGTGAGCTCCGACCCGTCCTCGAACCACTCGATGTTCCGGAGATACGGCTCCTCCACCGTGCCCCGCGCCACCGGCACCACGGCTCCCGTGGCGAGGTCCACGATCTGGAGCGCGAGCCGCGGGTCGGGATCGGTGGTGAAGGGGTAGCGCATCTGGTCCACCGAGGCCGGATGGGTGAGCCAGTCGACGATCGGGTAGGTGCTGATGGCCTGCTGGTCGGCCGTGAGGTAGGCGATCCGCCGGCTGTCCGGCGACCAGACGAACCAGGGGCCGGCCCCCAGGAATCCGACCAGGTTGTTGGCCGAGGTCCCCCTGGCGAGGGGCCGTTCCTCGCCGGTCCGGGTATCGAAGAGGTGAAGGTTGTCGTAGTCGCGGATGAAGACGTACCAGTTGAACTCCGGGGAGAACCGTCCCGGCTCGGTGGTGGCCTCGTCGAGCGGCCCCACCCGCTCCGGCATCCGGAGCCGCCGGAGCTCGCGGCGGCCGAGATCGAACAGGTACCGGGCGCCGCCCGCCGCGAAGGCGATCGACCGGCCGCCCTGCTCCAGCGTGAAGGCGTCGAACGGGAGCCCGCCCGGCTCGGCGCCGGTGAGCCGGCGGAACTCGGCCCGCAGCGAGGCTACCGTCCGCTGGTCGAAGAACGGGGTGCGCCGGCCGCTGGCGGGATCGACGCGATGGAAGATTGGCCCGGCGGCGGTGGAATCGCGCTCCAGATAGCCCATCCGGTCGGGCAGCCAGCGCACGCTGGTGACGCCGGTGGTACGGGCCAGCGGCCGGGACAGCATGGCATTCATCAATTCGACGCCACGCGGCTGGGCGCGCAGGTTCGATGACACCGAGACCAGCCCGGCGACACAGAGGACGCCTCGAACGAACGGATGGAACATGGCAGGCTCCCGGGCCTAACGGCGGGACAACGACTCGATTCCTCCAGGCACCACCGGAAGCAGCACCCGCGACCGCCGGGCGGAGTCGTGGAAGACCGTCTGCCGAGCCACCCGCCAGGTGGTGTCGGTGGCGACGGGGAGCCCGGTGTTGGGGTTGGGATCGATGAAGGGGTAGGCGCTGCTCGAGATCTCGATCCGGATCCGGTGCCCCGGCAGGAAGCGGTGCCCCACGTCGAACAGCTCGATCGACAGCTCCTCGGGCCGGCCCGGCGTGAGCGGGACCTGCCGCTCGTATCCCTGGCGATAGCGGGCCCGCCGCACGCCCACCGGCGAGGGACCCACCAGCACCGCCCTGCCGTCGGGATGGACGTCGAGGAGCTTGGCGGTGAAGTCGGTGTCCGGCCCGTCGCTCGCGGCCACCAGCCGCACGAACACGCGGCCCAGGACATCGAGCGGCTCCGCCAGCGGGTCGGTGGAGTAGACCAGGACGTCCGCGCGGGTACCGAGATCGGCGTGATCCTGGGCCACGCCCTTCGACGGCACCGGGCGCCGGGGATCGTAGCTGAAGGTGTCCGGACGCTCGGCGCGGCGGGGCGGGTCCCAGGACAGGCGACCGTCGCCGGCGGCAGTGTTGGCCGCGCCGTCGCTCCGGAGGAAGAGCTCGCGGGTCCGGACCTGGGGCAGCGGGTAGCGATCGGCCGAGATCCACCGGTTGGCGCCGGTGACGAAGAGCCGGACGCGGGGCGCGTCGAATCGCGCGGTGGCGCCCTTGAGGCACCAGTCGAAGAAGTTCACCCGGGTGCGCTGAATGTCGTGGACCGCCTCGGGCCCGAGCTGGTAGGCGCCCACTCGTTCCGCTCCGCCCAGGTAGGTCTGGGGGTGGGTCCAGGGGCCGACGATCAGGTAGGTCCGATCGGCAAGGTCGCCCCGGCGCTCCACGCCGTCCCAGTGGAAGAGCGCGCCGATCTGATCGCCGTCGAACCACCCGGTGACGGTGAGCACCGGAATGTCGATGGCGGCGAAGTCGGCATCGGTGAACTGGATCCGCTTCCAGTAGTCGTCCAGGGTGTCGTGCTGGAGAAAGCTCCGGTAGAGCGGCATCTCGCGGCCGAAGGCCCGGTCGGCGGTGAGCAACGGCCGGTGAGCCGCGATCCGCTGCCAGTCCACCAGCTCCGCGAGGTCGTTCTGGGCCACCTGCCCCGCCACGCCATTGAGCCAGGGGAGGGCCCAGTCGAGTCGAAAGGCGCCACCCAGATACGGCACCTCGTCGAAGATCCGGCCCGAGGGGGCGGTGGGGGTGATGCACTTGAGGGCTGGCGGCCGCTCCCGCGCGGCGAGCCACTGCACCGTGCCGAGGTACGACCCTCCGTCCATGCCCACCCGGCCGTTGGACCAGGGCTGCCGGGCGATCCACTCGATGGTGTCGAACCCGTCGCGGCCCTCGGGAAAATAGAAGTCGAACTCGCCCTGGGAGTCCCCGCGGCCGCGGGTGTCCTGGAGCACCACGGCGTACCCCTCGCGCACGTACCGGGCGAGGCCGTAGCGCTTGAACTGCGGAGTCTTGACGTAGGGCGTGCGGATCAGGATGGCCGGGAAGCGCCCGGCGGTGTCGGGGACCCAGACGTGGGCATCGAGCCGGACGCCGTCGCGCATCGGGACCGCGACGCCGAACCGCGGCACCCCGACCACCAGGTCGGACGACTGGGCCCGGAGCGCCGGGCCCGGGATCGCCAGTGAGGCGAGCAGCAGACCACACGCCAGCGCGCGGCGCGACCCAGCCGCCTGACGGGCCCTCGCGGCGCATCGTCCCATAATATGCGACATTATCCCGTCCTTTGAGGGGAGGATAGGGTCCCGCCCCGGGCGCCACAAGGGCACCGCGGCCAAGTCCGCTTGCCCGGGTGCGGGGCGCGCCGTACAATGGGGCTTCCTTTCGCCCGCCCGGAGCCCGCATGACCCGCGAGAGCTGGTCCAGCCGTCTCGGCTTCATCCTCGCCACCGCCGGCTTCGCGATCGGCCTCGGCAACATCTGGCGGTTCCCCTATCTGGCGGGCACCAACGGCGGCGCGGCGTTCGTGGCGGTCTACGTGATCCTCGCGGTGCTGGTGGCGATTCCGCTGCTGACGGCGGAAATCAGCATCGGACGGAAGGCCCAGGCCACCCCGCTCGTCGGCATGCGGCGCCTTGCCGGTTCGCCCCTGAGCCCCTGGACCCTGATCGCCTGGCTCGGCCTGCTCGCGGCCTTCCTGATCCTGTCCTACTACTACGTGATCATGGGCTGGGTGCTGGCCTACGTCGGCCGGACCGCGGCGGGAAGCTTCCGGGGCGCCGAGTCCGCCGCGGTCGCCGAATGGTTCCAGCGCTTCATTGCCAACACCGGCGAGGTGATGATCTACGGGGTGGCCGTGCTGGTGTTGACCGGGTTGGTGGTGACCCGCGGGTTGCGCCAGGGTGTGGAGCGGGCTGCCAAGTGGCTGATGCCCGTGCTGTTCGTTTTCCTGCTGGCGCTGGCGATCGGCTCCCTCACGTTGCCGGGCGCCGTCAAGGGGCTGGTCTGGTACCTCCGGCCTGACTGGTCGCATCTGAATGCGTCGATGATCCTCACCGCCCTGGGCCAGGTGTTCTTTTCGGTGGGGATCGGGATGGCGGGGGCCTTCGTCATGGGCAGCTACCTCCATCCCCGGGGGAGCGACGTGCCGGGCGGGGCGGCCACGGTGGTGGGCTTCGACACCCTGGCCGCGCTGCTCGCCGGGCTGGTGATCTTCCCGGCGGTCTTCGCCTTCGGCCTGGCGCCGGACAGCGGGCCCGGCCTCCTCTTCGTCACCATGACCAACGTATTCGCCCGGGCGCCCGCCGGCACGCTCGCGGGCGCGGCGTTCTTCATCCTGGTCTTCATCGCGGGCTTCACCTCGATCATCGCGGTGGTGGAGAGCCTCGCCGCCACCGTGCACGAGACCTGGGGCGTCCGGCGGCCGGTGGCGATCTGGGGCACGCTCGGGGCCGCCCTGGTCGTCGGGATCCCGTCGGCGCTCTCCTTCGGGCCGTGGAGCGACGTGCACCTCTTCGGGATGGACTTCTTCACGCTGGTGGACTGGATCGCGGTCAAGATCTGCCTGCCGGTGGGCGGGCTCCTGATCGCGCTCTACGCCGCCTGGGCCTGGGGATTCGAGCGGTTCCGGGAGGAGACCAACGTTGGCGCGGGGCGGGTCACGGTCCAGCTGGCCTGGCGGCCGTTCATGAAATTCGTGATTCCGGTCGCCGTGGCGATCGTCACCGTTGCCGGCCTCGGGCTCTTCGGCTGATGGGGTACGGGGGAACGGGGGCCGACGGGTGTCATCGGACCGTCGGGATGAACCCGGGAGCGGTGGCATGATTTCCCCCTTGTGGCGCCGAGCGGCCGGCCTTGCGGGCCTGGCGTTCCTGGGCCTGCTGGCGAGCCTCCACTCCCTGGAGGCGCAGCGGCCGCGGGGCGGCATGGGTGGCGGCGCCCGACGCCCACCGCTCCTCGAGGCCACAGGCGAGAAGGTGGCCGAGCTCAACCCGGTCGCCCGGCTCCTCAAGGAGCACAAGAAGCTCGAGCTCTCCCCGGATCAGACTGCCCGGCTCGACAGTCTCAACCTGGCGCTGGTGGCCGAGTGCGACCCGTTCTTTCGCCGGATCGACTCCCTCCGCACGGTGCTCGACCGGCGGCCGGGACGGGAGGGCGAGCGCCCCGGCGCCGGCCGTCCGGGCGAGCGCCCCCGGGAACCGGTGGGGGGCACCGGGGGTGGCCCACTGATGGAGCTCTGGAACGCGGTGGCGCAGGTCAAGCTCCGGTACGAGGCGGCGCTCCTCTCCGCCCTGCCGATGCTCACCGATCACCAGCAGGCCCAGGCCCACGCGCTGGTGGAGAAGGACCAGCAGCGGATGGCGGCCTACGTGGGCATGCCGGGGTTCCGGCCCGGTGGCGGATAGCCCCGCGCTCCTCCCCCAGGCTCAGGGAGACGGGGGCGTGATGGAATAGTCGACCGGCGGTCGGGCGCCCATCAGGTGCTCCACGAAGTAGTCCCAGGTCCGGCGGATCACGTACGGGTGCTGGGTCAGGTTGTGATCGGCGTCGGGCAGGATCAGCAGATCGAAGGTCCGGTTGGCCTTCACCAGTGCGTCGACCAGGGCGATGGTGTGCGCCGGATGGACGTTGTCGTCCAGGTCGCCGTGGATCAGGAACAGCCGCCCCTTGAGCTGGCTCGCGTAGGTCCGGTTGGCTGCCGGTGCGAAGTTGTCGGTCTTGGCCACCGTGTCGCGCACCAGGAGGCCCTGGAACCGCTCTCCCCAGCCGTGGTAGTAGGTCCGGTTGTCGTGGTTCCCCGCCGTGGACACCGCCACCTTGAAGAAGTCGGGATACTGGAGCAGGGCGCCGGTGGAGGCGAACCCGCCGCCGGAGTGGCCGTAGATCCCGACCCGTTCCAGGTCCAGCTGCGGCATCCGGGCCGCGAGCTGGCGGATGGCCGCCAGGTGGTCCGGGAGTCCGTGGTCCTGCATCCGCCCGTAGACCGTGGTGTAGAGCGCCTTTGCGCGGCCGGTGTTGCCCAGCGCATCGATCGCCACCACCACGAAGCCCAGCTCCGCCAGGGCCTGCTGCTGGCCCGCGGCGGTGTAGGTGAACGGCTCCCGGTTGGGGAAGAAGTCCTTGGTGACCGGCGAGATCAGCGGACCCGGATAGATGTGGTCGATCACGGGGTAGGTCCGGGTCGAGTCGAAGTGGCTGGGCTTCCAGATCACGCCCCAGATGTCGGTGACGCCGTCGCGCGCCTTGGCGGTGAATTCCTCGCCCGGCTTCCACCCCGTGGCCAGGAGGTCGGTGATGTCGGCCCGCTCCAGCTCGGCCACCACCCGCCCGTCGGGGCCGCGGAGCACGATCACCGGAGGCTGGCTCACGGTGGACCAGGCGTCGACGAAATACCGGCCCGAGGGCACCGGGCGGACCTGGTGGTTGGCGGGCTCGGGCGTGAGCAGGGTGAGGCCGCTGCCGTCCAGCCCGACCGAATAGAGATGGAGGTAGTCGGGATGCCGGCCCGGCTCGCGGCCCTTGGCCGTGAACCAGATTCGCCCCGCCGTCTCATCGACGCCGAGCAGCGAAACCACGACCCACGGGCCCCGGGTGATCTGGTTCCGGACCGCGCCATCCGCCCCATGCCGGTAGAGATGGGCGAACCCGTCCCGTTCGGCGAACCAGATCACCTCGCCGTTCCGCAGCACCCGCCAGTTGCCGCCGCCACCGCTCAGGCTTGCCGAGAGGAAGTCGATCGACCCGATGACGTAGGTGGCAGCGCTGTCGGCCAGGAGCAGGCGGGTCGCGCCGGTCGCGGCATCGGCCGAGCGGAGCTCGATTCGCTTGGGGCCCCGGCTGCTCCGGGTGAAGTAGACCCGGTCGCTCCCGGCGCTCCACTGGAGCCGGGCCGTGACGCCTGATCCGAAGGAGTAGAGCGACATCGTCGGTTCCGGATCGGCCTGGAGCCGCACGACGGACCGGTCGGCCACCTGCGCGACGTACCACTCCGACATCCCCACCACCGAGTCGCCGGGAAGGGCATACGGGTAGCTGTAGGAGACCGGCCGAACCGAGGTCGCGCTCTGGACCTGGAACGGCTGGACGCCGCGTTCGTCGTACCGCATCACCGCCAGCCGGCGCGAGTCCGGCGACCAGGCCACCGTGGGCCGGTTGGGCTGCTTGAGCCGGATCTGGCCGGGCCGGAGCGCGGGCTCGCCGTAGCCGTAGCCGGCCACGCCATCGGTGGTGAGCTGCACCGAGTCGCCGCCGGCGACGGGCCGGATCCAGAGGTTGTGACCGGCCACGAAGGCGTCCCATCGACCGTCCGGCGACCGGACATACCGGGTCCGGTTGGCCAGGGTATCGGCGCCGGCGCAGCGGTACGTGGCCAGCTCGCAGCGGAACCCGCGCTTTCCGACCTGAAACCGGATGGCGCTATCGTCTTCACCCTCGCGGTCGAAGGTGAAGGTCGCGAAGGGAAGCTTCCGGGGGTCGAACGCGGTGTCGGCCGCGACCGAGAGCGCCGCGGCCAGGCGGGCGTTGTCGAAGAGCGGCGCCTTGCTCCCGGTGGCCGGGTTCACCGTCATGAACTGGAAGCCCGACCGGGTGTGAACCCGGTACCAGAACCTCGTGCTGTCGCGGTACCAGGTGGGAAGGACCTGGTCGTGATAGACGTGCCGCATTGCGTTCCAGGTCAGGAACTGCTCGGCGCGGGCGTAGTCCTGGGCCGTCGCGGCGGTGGGCAGCAGGAACAGGGGGATCAGCAGCAACCAGCCAGAGCGCATGGCGAGATCCTTCCGAGGTGCTGAGTATCACGGTCAACAGCGCCGGCGTTTCTGCGGCGGGTCGCATCGCCCCGCCCGGCAGCGGGCCAGGCCAGCGCCCGCCTATCGGACCGGCGAGGGCGAGGTCCGGCGGATCAGGAGAAATCCCGTCGCCGTGGTGGTTCGAAGCCCGTCGGGCCGCCGTTCGCCGGAGACGTGCTGGAGCACCAGCCGCAGGCGGAGCCCCGGGAACTCGCGTTCGGCCACCACCGGCGACTCCAGCCTGGGCTCGTCCACCAGGCCCGCGCCGCGCCGGCCCACGGCTTCCGCCACCGCGGTGGCCAGGTCGATCTCGCCCAGGCGCGATCCCGCCCGCCTCACGGTCACGCTCCCCAGGTCGGGCGACGCCGTGAGCACCAGCGAATCGGTCTCGAAGGTGGTCCCCTGCCCCAGGTGAATGGGCACCATGCCGTCGAACCCGGCCACGTCGATCGGGGCGCGGTCGCGGAGACCCAGGGAGAAGAACCGCCCGTCTTCGACCGGCGACCACGAATGGAGATACTTGAGCCCCAGCCATTCCATCGCCGCCGCCTCCAGCGCCACCCCCGCCCGCGGCGACGGGTCGCGCGCGGCCCA
>CAZFSA010000146.1:0-10893 GCA_964521535.1 uncultured Gemmatimonas sp. | reverse complement strand
GGCGGCGTCCGCGAGCGGCCGCGCCAGGCGGCGCCCGGCCAAGATCGCGAGACCGACCCCCAGCACCAGGGCCAGGAGACCCGCGGCCAGGACCGGCTCCAGGGCCGAACGCGCTGCCCGATTCATCCGATCCGCGCGCCGGGCGATCCGCACCACGCCGGGCCCGCCCCGGACGGCCGCGTACATCAGACGGGCGCCCACCGTTTCGCTCACCCGAACCGACCACCCGGTGCCGGTCGCCAGGGCCTCCCGCACTTCGGGCCGGTCGGCATGGTTGGCGACGGACGCCAGGGACTCCTCGGCCACGTCGGAGTCCGCCCGAAGCCGACCCGTGCTGTCGATGACGGAGACCCGCACCTCGCCGGATCGGGCCAGGGCCCGGACCCGCGCCCCCCATTCCACGCTGTCCGGTCCGACGGCGTCGCTCACCAGCCGGGCCTCGCGCTCCAGGGCCAGCCGGACCTCCGCCTCGAGCTCGCGGCGAACGGCCCGGTCCACGCCGATCACCACCGCCGCCAGCGACACCAGGAGCACCAGAACGGTGCCCAGGATCAGCCGGGTGGTATAGCTCACCGGACCCGTGCGGCGCGTTCGGCTCCCCGGAATCGGTACCCGAAGCCGCGCACGGTCTCGATCAGATCTCCCGCCTCGCCCAGTTTGGTGCGGAGCCGCTGGACATGCATGTCCACGGTGCGGGTCTGGATGTCGGGCTGGGCCTCCCAGACGGTTTCGAGAAGCTGGGGTCGGGTCTGAACCCGGCCCCGGCGCTCCAGCAGCGTGGCCAGCAGCTTGTACTCGGTGGCGGTGAGCGCCAGCTCCTTGCCGTCGAGCATCACCCGATGGGCCGACCGGTCGATGGTGATCGGGCCGGCGACCAGCTGCGACCCGCCGGCGATCGAGGGGGCCGCCAGCCGCCGCAGGATCGCCGCCACCCTGAGCGTCAGCTCCTGCGACGAGAACGGCTTGGTGAGATAGTCGTCCGCGCCGAGCGAGAGCCCCCGGATCCGGTCCACCTCCTCGCGTCGGGCGGTGAGGAGGATCACGCCGACGTCCCGGGTCTCTTCCTGCTTGCGGAGCGCCTGCAGCACGTCGAGCCCCGAGAGGCCGGGGAGCATCAGGTCGAGGACGATGACGTCCGGCCGCTGCTCGGCGGCCGCCTTGAGCGCCTCGGTGCCGTTCGACGCCGTGGACACCCGGTAGCCCGCCTTGGCAAGGTGGTACGCCACCAGGGCGGTGATATCGGGCTCGTCGTCAACCACCAGAATACGATGGGTCATGGCGCGCTTGCCTCCCGCGCGGGCGTGGCGCGACCGCGGCTCCGGCTCCGATCCAGCGCGCGGCTCCGCTCTCGGCGGAGCGGGGGATCGTTCCCCAGTGCTTCCAGGATGGCGTTGAGCAGTCGGCCCTGCGGGCCGGCGTCGCGATGGATCCGGTAGAGGACGAACGGTGCCACCGGCGTGTCCCGCACCAGCTCGGCTCGCCGAAGCACCGTGAGGTGCCGCGACACGGTAGGCTGGGGCAGGTCCAGCACCTCTTGGAGGTCGGACACGAAGAGCGGGGCCGCAGCAAGGCAATTCAGGATCCTGAGCCGAGTGGGCTCGGCCACCGTCACCAACAGCCCCACCGCCGAATCCGGAGTTTCCATATTCGCCGGGACGAATATGATCGGGTCGGCCCGGGGGTCAAGCCGCGTGACAACCTTGTTACGGCTGCCCCGGTTGCGCGGTCCCGGCGCCGACCGGGTCCGATTGCGCAACTCCTTTTCCCGACTGATCTTCCTCCGCCATGTTCGCCGCCCTCCTGGTGGTCGCGGCCCTGCAGTCGCCGGCCGATTCGATTCTTCTCCGGGTGCTGACCATCGGCGACTTCCACGGGGCGCTGGAGCCCCGGGTCGTTCGCTGGTCGGACGGTCGTCCGGTCGGGGGAATCGCGGCGCTCAAGGGGATGATGGACAGCCTGGAGGCGGAGTGCGGGTGCCCGGTCCTCCGGCTCGACGCCGGCGACCAGATGCAGGGGAGCCTTGGCTCGAACCTCGTGTTCGGCCGCTCCGCTGTCGAGGCGCTGAGCCTCCTCGGGCTCGACGCCGCTGTGGTCGGGAACCACGACCTCGATTGGGGTCCCGACACCCTCCGGGCCCGCCTGGGCGAGGCCCGCTATGCCTGGCTGGCGTCGAACATCGTGGACTCGGTCACCCGTCGCCCCCTGGACTGGATCCGGCCAACGGCCGTCAGAACCGTCGGGCCGTGGCGGGTCGGCCTGGTCGGGTATGCCAACGCCGGGACCAAGCGGATCGTGATGGCGGAGATGGTGGCCGGCCTCGACTTCCTGGAGGGCCCCGGCGTGGTGCGGGAGCAGGTCCAGCGGCTGAGACAGGAGGGGGTCGACTTCAGCATCCTGCTCGCGCACGAGGGTGCCTTCTGCGACTCGCTGGCCTGCCGGGGCGAGATCATCGAGCTGGCAGAGGGACTCGCATCCTCCGGCGTGCGGCTGATCGTGGGCGGTCACACCCACACGGTGGTCGCGACCACGGTCGGGGAGATCGCCGTGGTGGCGGCGCGCGCCAATGGAACGGCCGTCGGCGTCGCCGACTTGGTCCGCGGTCCTGAGGGCGGCACTCGCTGGATCGTCCGGGTCGAGGATGTCCTGGCGGACCGGATCAGTCCCGATCCGGCCGCCCTGGACCTGGTGGCCAGATACCAGCCGGAGGTGGAGCGCCGGCGCCGCGAAGTCGTGGCCACCATCGCGGACTCCCTCACCGTCACCGGTGCCGAATTCCCCCTGGGCAACCTGATCGCCGATGCACAGCGGGCGGTGGCCGGGGCCGATTTCGCGATCATGAACAACGGCGGGATCCGGCGGGATCTCCTCCCGGGCCCGGTGACCTATGCCGACCTCTTCGAGCTGCATCCCTTCGGCAATGTGGTCGTGACCGTGTCGGTCACCGGGGCCCAGCTGCGGGAAATCCTCGAGCACACCCTCCGCCGCGGGCGGCCGTCGTATCACCTGTCCGGAGGCACGGTCCGGTACGACCCTGATCGGCCGACCGGAGAACGGATCCTCGAGATCCTGGGTCCGTCCGGCCGGCCGGTTGAGCCGGGCGTAACCTATCGCCTGGCCCTGTCGAACTTCCTGGCGGGCGGCGGCGACGGCGTGCCGGTCGCGCCGGCGTTGCGGCAGGAGAGCACGGACCAGACGGACCTGGACGCGATGGCGGCATATCTCCGGCGGCTGTCCCAGCCGGTTCGCGGGCCCGCCGATCGTCGCTTCGTCCCGGTGTCCCGATGAGGGCGACGGTCCCGGTGTTCGTCAACGAGCGAAGGTGCCAGGTTCCCCCGGGGTCGTCGGCCGCCGAGGCTGTAGGATACGCCGATCCCGCCCTGGCCTCCGCCCTGGCCGAGGGTCGGGCCTACCTGACCGACGCCAGTGGCCTTCGGGTCGACCCCGGCTCGCCGGTCACGGCCGGGGCGATCCTCCGGGTGGTCGTCACCGCGCGCCCCTCGTCGAGCGGTTGATGACGACGCTCACCCGGGAACTGGTGGCCCGGCTCCCCAAGGTCGAGCTGCACGTCCACCTGGACGGGTCGCTCCGGCCCGCCACGATGATCGATTTGGCGCTCGCCGCCGGGATCGAGCTCCCGGCGCGTGATCCCGAGACGCTCGGCCGCCAGATGCGGGTCGATGACGCCCGGGACTTGGAGGACTACCTTCGCCGGTTCGACGTGACCACGGCGCTGCTCCAGACGCCGGAGGCGATCGAGCGGGTGGCGTACGAGATGGTCGAGGACGCGGCCCGCGACAATGTCCGGTATCTGGAAGTCCGCTATTGTCCGGAGCTGAGCGCCCGGCGCGGGCTCACGGTTGAGGACGTCGTCCGGGCGGAGTGGCGCGGGCTGACCCGGGGCGAGGCCGACTTCGGGGTCAAGGCGCGCATCATCAACACCTCCCTTCGGCACCACCCCCCCGCGGATTCGGTGCTCCTCGCCCGACAGAGCGTGGCCCTGCGGGACCAGGGCGTTGTCGGGTTCGATCTGGCTGGTGGCGAAGCCGGGCGCCCGCCCGGTCCTCACGCCGAGGCGTTCGACATCGCCAGAGCCGGGTACCTGGGCGTCACCGTTCATGCCGGCGAGGCCGCCGGACCGCCCTCGATCGCGGAGGCGGTGCTCCGGTGCCGTGCCGACCGCCTGGGCCATGGCACCCGCCTCCGCGAGGACCCGGCGCTCGAGGCCTACGTGCGGGACCGGCGAATCGTGATCGAGACCAATATCACCAGCAACGTCCAGACCCACGCGGTCCCCCGCGCCAGTGCCCATCCAGTTCGGGGGTACTTCGATCGCGGCCTCGCGGTGACGCTCTGCACCGACAACTGGCTGATGAGCGGGGTTACCCTCACCGACGAGTACTGGCTGGCCCACCGGGAGCTGGGCTTCAGCCGGCGGGAGATCGAGCGGCTGATCCTGAACGCGGCCGCTGGCGCCTTCCTGGCCTGGCCGGAGCGCCAGGCGCTCATCGCCCGAATCACCGACGAACTCGCGGGGACCTGAGGCATGCTTCTTCTCCTGCAGACGGCCGCCCAACGCCTGGAGCAGGCGCGCGAGGGACTCGACCTGGGCATCGCCGATCGGCTGGTCGGGCTGCTCGGCCTCGCGACCATGCTGGCCATCGCCGTGCTCCTGAGCAGCGACCGGCGGCGGATCAACTGGCGCCTGGTTGGCACCGGCGTGGCGCTTCAGGCCCTCTTCGGGGTTCTGGTGCTCAAGACCGCGGCGGGCAGGGCGGCCTTTCGAGTCGTGGGCGACGCCGTCACGGACCTGCTGGGCTTTCAGGAACAGGGCGCCCGCTTCGTGTTCGGCAACCTGGTGCAGAATACCGTTCCGGTCGGTGTGCCCGGGCCGGACGGCTCGCTGGACACGGCGGCGGGACTGGTGGCGGGGACCGGTTCGTTCTTCGCCTTCAACGTCCTGCCGACGATCATCTTCTTCTCGGCGCTGATGTCGGTCCTCTATTTCCTGGGGGTGATGCAGCTGATCGTGCGAGGCCTGGCCTGGGTGATGCAGAAGACCCTTGGCACCTCAGGGGCCGAGACCCTCTCCGCCTCGGGCAACATTTTTCTTGGCCAGACCGAGGCCCCGCTGCTGATCAAGCCGTTTGTGGCGAAGATGACCCAGTCCGAACTGATGACCGTCATGGTCGGCGGTTTTGCCACGGTGGCCGGTGGCGTGCTTGCCGCCTACGTGGGAATGCTGTCGGGTGTCTTCCCCGGGATCGCCTCCCATCTCCTGGCGGCCAGCGTCATGAACGCGCCTGCCGGCCTGATCCTGTCCAAGATCCTGATGCCGGAGACGGGCACGCCGGCCACCGCCGGCTCGCTTCAGCTGGTGGTGGAGCGAACGGACAAGAGCGTCATCGAAGCCGCCGCCAGCGGCGCGGCCCAGGGGCTCCGGCTCGCGCTCAACGTCGGCGCCATGTTGATGGCCTTCATTGCCCTGGTGGCCCTGCTCAACGCCCTGCTCGGGTGGGCCGGCGGCCTGGTGGGCATCGAAGGTCTGAGCCTGCAAGCCATTCTCGGGACCCTCCTGCGCCCCCTGGCCTGGGTGATGGGTGTCCCGTGGGCCGACACCGCCTATGTCGGGGCGCTCATCGGGCTCAAAACCACGCTCAACGAGTTCGTCGCCTACGCCCAGTTCGCGGGCGACCTCGGGGGCACGCTGGTCCTGGCCCCGCGGAGCGCCGTCATCCTCACGTACGCGCTCCTGGGGTTCGCCAACTTCTCCTCGATCGCCATCCAGATCGGCGGGATCGGCGGGCTCGCCCCCGAGCGACGGAGCGAAATCGCCCGGTTCGGCCTCCGGGCCATGGTCGGCGGGAACCTGGCGGCGTTCATGTCGGCCTCACTCGCGGGCATGCTCCTGTGACCGACGCGCTCGGCCCCGCGGTCGAGGTGGTCCGGGCCCGGCTCGGCGATCGAAGGCCGGCCGTGGCGGTCGTGCTGGGCTCGGGTCTGGGTCAGCTTGCGGATCGTCTCGGGGCCCCGGTGCGTATCCCTTACCGCGAACTGCCGGGCTTCCATGCTCCCACCGTCCCGGGTCATCGAGGCGAGCTGGTCCTGGGGCGCCTGGGCACGACCGACCTCCTCGTTCAGAGCGGCCGCTTCCACATGTACGAGGGATGGTCGGCTGACGCCACGGTGCTGCCGGTGCGGGTGGCCGCGGCGCTCGGGGTCTCGACCCTGGTGGTCACCAACGCCGCCGGCGGAATCCGTCCCGGGTTCGGTCCGGGCACGATCATGCTCATCGCCGATCACCTGAACCTCACGGGGCGCAACCCCCTCGTCGGCCCCGTGCGGTCAGGCGAGGAGCGCTTTCCCGATCTGAGCGCTGCCTACGATCCCGGGCTCCGGCACCGGGCCCGCGAGGCCGCGGCACGGCTCGGGATCGGGGTTGAGGAGGGAGTCTATGCCGGCCTCCTGGGCCCGAGCTACGAGACCCCAGCCGAGATCCGGATGCTGGCCAGCCTTGGCGCCGACGCCGTCGGCATGTCCACCGTCATGGAGGTCATCGCGGCACGGGCCCTGGGGCTCCGCTGCCTGGGAATCTCCACGATCACCAACCTGGCCGCCGGCCTCGGTGCCACCCCGCTGTCCCATAAGGAGGTTATGGAAATCGCCGGCCGCGTCGGAGACCAGGTGGCCCGACTGATCGAGGCCGTGGTGGCAGCGTGAGCCGGTGCTACTGGTCTCGGGGCGCAGGAACGAAGTGATTCACCGGGCCGCGACCCTGACCCAGGCCAGGTGCCGCGGCAATGGCCCGATGGACGAAGTCCAGCGCCATCCCGACCAGCTCGGGGAGTGGCGCCGGCAACCCCCTGTTCGCCAGGTTCCAGCGGGCCAGCCCCGCGGTGATGGCCGCCGAGAGGGTGCACCCTGTCCCGTGCGTGGCGGTGGTTTGAAGGCGGCTGTGGGGGAAGCGGATGACCCCGTCGGGGCTGACGAGCACGTCGACCAGGTCGTGCCGGTCAAGGTGCCCACCCTTGACCAAGGCGGCCCTGGCGCCTCGCTCGACCAGCGCCCGGCCCGCTCGTTCCATGGTGTCGGGGTCGTCGACCGGGAAGCCGGCCAGCATGGAGGCCTCCGGCAGGTTGGGGGTGACCAGCAGGGCCAGGGGAACGAGCCGGTCGCGAACCTCGAGTTCGGCGTCGTGGTCCAGCAACCGGTCGCCTGAGGTGGACACCATCACCGGGTCGAGCACGTACGAGGACCAGCCGTACCGGGTCACCGCCGCCGCCACTCGCGCCACCAGGTCTGCGGTGCCCAGCATCCCGCTCTTGACCGCATGGGGCGGCAGGTCCTCGGCCAGCGCCGCGAGCTGCGCCTCGACCACCGGTCCGGGCACCGGGTGCACGGCGCGCACCCCACGGGTATTCTGGGCGGTAACGGCCACCACCGCCGACGTACCGAATACCCCGAACTGATGGAAGGTCTTCAGGTCGGCCTGAATACCGGCGCCCCCGCCGGAATCCGAGCCGGCAATGGTGAGCGCGACGGGAAGCATGGGACACTCCCTTCAAAGACTCGTTCGAGACCTGCACCGCCGACGCGGCCGCGATCGGCGCGGCCTGACGCTCGCCGAGGGGGTGCGCCTGGTGGAGGAGGTGCTCGCGACCGGCACGCCGATTCGCGCGGTCCTCGCGAGCGCCGGACTGGAAGCTACGTCCCGCGGTCTGGCGCTCAAGGCGGCGCTGTCGGAGGCAGGCCACGTCCCGGTGCCTGCCACGGATGATGAGCTCGCCCGGCTGTCCACCACCCAGCACCCCCAGGGGATCATCGCGGTCGTCGCGTCCCCGGCCCAGACCCTCGAGCGGATCCCGGGGGGGCCCGACATCGTGGTGGTGGTGCTGGACGGGATCCAGGATCCGGGCAATGTGGGGACGATCGTGCGGACCGCCCAGGCCTTCGGGGCCGCCGGCATCGTGGCCCTGCCCGGCACCGCCGAATTCGCCAACCCCAAGACGCTCCGCGCCTCCATGGGGGCCTGCTTTCGGATGCCGCTCGCGGCGGCGGCGGAGCCCGCGGTGGCGGCATGGCTCTCGCAACATCGGGTCCCGGTGGTCACCGCCAGCCGGGAAGGGGAGCCGTTCGATCCGACCACGCTGGCCCGCCCCCTGGCCCTGGTGCTGGGCAACGAGGGCATGGGGGCCCGATCGGAGCTCGGTCGAGCCGGCCGGCGCGTGGCCATCCCGATGGCGCCCGGTGTCGAGTCGCTGAACGTCGCGGTGGCCGCCGGAATCCTTCTCCATGGAGTCGCCCGTGAGCGATAGCCTGCCGGTGGTCCTGGCAGCCGGATTGTTCGGGCTGGTGATCGGGAGCTTCCTCAACGTCTGCATCGTCCGGCTCCCGGCCGAGCAGTCCGTGGTCACCCCACGATCCCGTTGCCCTCGCTGTGGACGACCGATCGCATGGTACGACAACATTCCGGTGATCTCCTGGCTGGCCCTGCGGGGGCGGTGTCGCGGGTGCTCGGCCCCCATCAGCATCCTGTATCCGGCCGTGGAACTGGCGACCGGGCTGCTGTGGGCCTGGATGGCGTGGCGGTTCGGGATCACGCTCGCAGGGCTCCAGGGGGCGCTGTTCTGCACGATTCTGCTCGGAATCGCGTTGACCGACGCCCGGGAATACATCATTCCCGATGAATTCACGATCGGGGGCCTGGTTCTGGGTCTGATCTTCGCCGCGATCGGTGGCGGGGCGGCGCTGGTCCAGTCGGTGCTCGGGGCCGCCGCCGGCTTTCTTCTGCTCTGGGTCGTTGGCGCCGGCGGGACCTGGCTCTTCAAGGAAGACGCGATGGGAGGCGGCGACATCAAGATGATGGCGATGGTGGGCGCCTTCCTGGGCTGGCAAGGGGTGCTGCTCACCGTCTTCCTAGGCGCGCTGGCCGGAACCGCCATCTTCCTGCCGCTCACCCTCCTGGGTCGGAAGAAGCTGGTACCCTTCGGCGTCTTCCTCGCGCTCGGGGCCGCGATCACGTACCTGGTCGGGCCCGCCATCATGGCATGGTACGGCTCGTTCCTGGGGGTGGCCTGATGGCTCGCTGGATTCTCCTCCTC
The DNA here is from genome assembly GCA_964521535.1 of uncultured Gemmatimonas sp. Classification (GTDB taxonomy): domain Bacteria; phylum Gemmatimonadota; class Gemmatimonadetes; order Gemmatimonadales; family GWC2-71-9; genus SHZU01. The sequence goes on along the minus strand of CAZFSA010000146.1, from coordinate 1,795 downwards.
GTCGCCCTCGCCGGCTGCCGGGGGGCGCGTCCGGGTGCGCCGTCCGATGCCACGCTCCGCGCCATGGTCGACAGCCTGGTGCCGGAGGTGGAGCGGGCGGTCGGGCTCCGGTTTTCCTCCCCGCCACGCTTCGCCATCCGGACCCGGGACCAGGTCCATGCCTACCTGGTGGGGAAGCTGGAGCAGGAATACTCCTCCCAACGGATCGCCGGAATCGAGGCGGCGTACCGGCTCCTCGGCCTGCTCCCCGACACCGTCGAGATCAGGGCGCTCCTGCTCGGCCTCTACACCGAACAGGTGGCGGGGTACTACGATCCCGACTCGGTTACCCTCTACGCCGTGGCCGGCACCCGCGGCGAGCAGCTCCGTCTGGTCCTGGCCCATGAACTGGTGCACGCCCTCCAGCACCAACAGTTGCCGCTCGAACGCCTCCTGAAGGCCCGCGACGATTCGGACCGGGCCGCGGCCACCCAGGCGGTGCTCGAAGGGCACGCCACCCTGGCCATGCTGGGAGTCATGATTCCCGATCGGACCGCGCTGCTCGACCCGGAGTTCTGGAAGCTGTACCGCGAGCAGGTCAGGTCCGCGCAGACCACCATGCCGGTCTTCGCCGCCGCGCCCCTCATCCTCCGGGAAGGCCTCATCTTTCCCTACCTGGCGGGAGCCGAGTTCATGCGGTGGTGGCAGATGCAGGGCGGGGACGACCCGCTGCCCGCGGCGGAAGCGCTTCCCCAGTCCACCGAGCAGATCCTCCATCCGATCCGGTATCAGTCGGGCGACGTCCCGATCCGGGTGCGGTTCTCCGATTCGGTGCCGGACCTCGTTCACGAGGACACGATGGGGGAGCTGGAACTCAACGTCTGGAACGCGGAACTCCGGGGCGGGGGAGAGGTGCTCACCGGCCTGCCCCTCGGGTGGGGTGGCGACCGGTTCCGGGTCTACCCGACACCCGATGGCCCGGCCCTGGTGCTCTATACCGTGTGGGACGACTCGGTCTCCGCTCGCCGGTTCGCGACCGGGCCCGCCCGCCGCTACGCCGAGCAGGCCCGATCCGGGTACCGCACGGCGATCGACCGGCTGGCCCTCGGTGGGCACCCGGCCGTGCGGGTCGTTCGGGCCCCGGCAACGTGGGACCGGTGGGACCGGCTTCCGGCGGCGCTGGTGTCCTCCGCCGAGCCCTGATCGCCCCCGGCTCGGCTGCCGAACCCGAGAGGCGTCGGCCGCTCGCACCGACCGGCCGGAGCTACGTCCAGGCCGCGGCCAGGCGGCTGATGCCGAACGTCAGCAGGCCCACGATCGCGCCCAGGAGCCAGCCCAGCTGCACGATCAGGTGGAGCTCCCGCTCGATCACCCGGTAGATGATCCCCTCCATCACGGGGGTCGGGAAGCTGAGGATCTTCTGCTCGACCATCTCCGGCACCTGGAGCCGGCCCACCACGCCCGGGATCTGGCCCTGGACCCACCCCCAGGCCTGGTCGCTCACGGCCCGGACCAGGCGCTCCCGGGTGTCCTGGCCAAGCCAGGCCGCCGGCCGGCCGATCGGCTGATCCAGAAGCCGCCGGGCGCCGGCCCGGACCGCGTTCGCGATCCACGCCTGTCCCGGCTCGCCCTGGACCGCCTCCCGAAGCAGGGCCGCGGCCTGCGCCGGTGGCACCGCGCTCAGGAGCCGGTCCCAGGTGAGCTCCCCCGCCGCCTCCAGCAACCGCAGCAGACCCTCGCGAAGCGCATCCCGCGTCGCCTGACTGCGGGCGGCGTCGACCAGCCATCCGCCTAACGTCGCCTCGAGCGCCGCCCG
>CAZFSA010000145.1:0-11226 GCA_964521535.1 uncultured Gemmatimonas sp. | reverse complement strand
GAGGACCTGGCCGTCGACCGTGTCGTCACAGTATCGGCACCAGGCGTAGAGCTGGTACGCGGCATGGCGGCTCCGCACCGGGAGGAGCGCGGCCGCGCGGGAGAAGCTCTTCGAGCCCCGGCGGATCATCGCGGCCGCGTGCGCCACGATCGGGTCCCGGATCATGCGGCCGCCTCGCGGTCCGCCAGGATCAGCGTGGCCGTGGCCTTGGCCGAGTTGACCACGCCTGGCAGACCGGCGCCGGGATGGGTGCCCGCGCCCACGAAGTAGAGTCCGCCGATTCGCGGATCCCGGTTGTGGACCCGGAACCAGGCGCTTTGCCAGAGGAGCGGCTCCAGCGAGAAGGCCGAACCCCAGTGGGCGTGGAGTTTCGCGGCAAAATCGGCCGGAGTGAAGAGTCGGAGGGTGGCGAGGTTCTCGCGGAGCCCTGGAAGGCAGCGCCGCTCCAGGTAGGCGAGGATCCGATCGGCATAGCGCGGACCCTCGCGGGACCAGTCCAGCGGCGCCTTGCCGAGGTGCGGCACCGGCGACAGCACATAAAACGCCTCACAGCCATCCGGCGCCAGCGAGGGATCGGTTGCCGTGGGGCGGTGGAGGTAGAGCGAGAAATCCTCCGCGAGCACCCCGCGGTCGAAGATGTCGCCCAGCAGTTCCCGGTAGCGGGGGCCGAACAGCACGGTGTGATGCGCCACCTCGGGATACCGCCGCCGGACGCCGAAGTACGCGACGAAGAGCGACATGCTGTGCGGGCGGCGCGGGAGGTGGAAGGCGGGCCAGGCCGCCCGAGGCTCGTCCCGAAGCAGACGGCGATAGGTGTGGACCACGTCGGCGTTGCTCACCACCGTGGCGGCCGGGTACCGCGTGCCATCTTTGCCAAGGACCGCCCGCACCCGGCCACCCGCGGTTTCGATCCGGTCGACCTCCGCGCTGATGCGAAGGGTGCCACCCAGCTCCTCGAACAGCCGCACGAGCGCGCCAACGAGCGCGCCGGTGCCACCCATGGGGAAATACACCCCCCATTCCCGCTCCAGGTGGTGGATCAGGGTGTAGATCGAGGACGCGGCGAACGGATTCCCGCCCACCAGCAGCGAATGGAAGCTGAAGGCCTGCCGCAGTTCCTCGTCCCGGATGAACCGGGCCACCATGTCGTACACGCTGCGCCAGGCCTGGAGCCGCGCCAGCTGCGGGGCCACCCGGATCATCGCGCCGAAGTGGAGAAACGGCACGTGGGCCAGCTTGGTGTACCCTTCGGCGAAGACCTGGGCGGCATAGTCCTGAAAGCGCCGATGGCCTTCCACGTCGGGCGGCGACCTGGCCTCGATCTGCCGGCGCGTCGCCTCGGGATCGTTGCTGTAGTCGAATCGGAACCCGGACTCCCAGACCAGCCGGTAGAACGGCGTGACGGGCACCAGCCGGACGTAGTTCGCCATCTCCCGGCCTGCCAGGGCAAACAGCTCCTCCAGGCAGGGCGGCGCCGTGATGACGGTGGGGCCGGCGTCGAAGGTGTAGCCCTGGTCGCGATAGACATAGGCCCGTCCGCCGGGCTGGTCGCGGCGCTCCAGCACCGTGGTTGGGATGCCGGCGGCCTGGAGCCGGATGGCGCAGGCCAGGCCGCCGAACCCGCTGCCGATCACCACCGCCGGCCCCGCCGGCCGTTCGCGCGGTCGCGTCATGCCGGGCCCGCCTTGCGCTCGGGCAGGGAGCGGAGGGCCGAGAAGAAGGGTACCGGCGGCTTGCCGACCAGGAGCCGTACCCGGTCGAAGGAGGTGAGCCGGTCCGCGTAGAACCGCTCGATCAGGCCGGCGCCGAGGCCGTAGAACCGCTCGAACACCAGCACCCGCTGGTCCGCCGCCCCCGCCCGGAACAGCATCCGGTTGAGCATCCGGAAGAAGCCCTGCCGCTCCCAGACCCGCCGGGCCCGTTCCTCGGTCACCCTCGCGACGGCGGCGCTCGCGAGATCGGGCAGCCCGGCGATCTCGTGGGCCAACCGGGCCGCGAAGGGAAGGGAGTAGCTCGTGGTGCCGTGGAAGAGCCCGGCCTTGACGCCGACCGTAGGAACGCCCGGAGTCCAGGCGGCCGCCAGGTCATGGAATCCGCCTTCCAGCACGACCGGCAGCGTGCCCTCTTCCTCCCGTTCGACCGAGCGGATGGTCCATCCCTTGGCGGCGGCGTAGGCCCGGATGGCGGCGCGGGCGGCGATCGGGTCACGATCCGGCGTGTCGGCATAGACCGTCTCCTCCACCAGGAGCCGGGTCTCGTCCCACGGCAGGAGGTAGAAGAAGCTGAATCCATCCCGCTGGGCGACCGTCGCGTCCATGATGATCGGGCGAGTGAGGCCATGCGGTCGGTCCAGCGTCAGGTCAAGGCCCACAAAACGCTGATACGCGACCGCGATCCCCGGGGGTCTGGGCCATCCGGTGCCGTCGACCACGCAGCGGGCACCGAAGGCGTCGCCGTTAGCGAGCGCCACCTGTTCCGGCGCCATGGCGCTCACGTCGCATCGGGTCCGAACCCGGATGCCAGGGAGTTGCTGAATCGTGGCCCGGAGCCGATCGGAGGTCAGACTATGATAGCCGCCGTCGAGCGTCCGGCGCCGGGAGCGGAAGGCGACGTCGTAGCCCTGCCAACGGGTGGTGAGCGGGGCCAGCCACTCCAGGATGGAGGGCTCCACGTCCGCTTCGTGGAACGACCAGGTGTGGTTTCCGGCCAGGCTGGGCCCGCGTTCCAGCAGCAGGATCGAGAGCCCGGGCCGGGCCTGGCTCAGGCGAAGGGCGAGGAGGCAGTTGGCGAGGCCGGCGCCCACCAGGATGACGTCGGCCCGCTCCACGCTGCGGCTCCTCAGTGGAAGGTGAAGCCCAGGCCGAAGTGCACGGTGTTCACGTCCCCACCGTCGAACCGGCCCGAGACGAAATCGAGAAACGGCGTGAGCGAGAACTTGCGCCCCACGCGGCCGTCGTATCCGATGCCAAGGACCAGGGCGCCACCCTGGGTATCGTCGCTGAACCGGCCGGTGTCGAGCACCAGGTTCGCCGCGCCGAGCGAGGCCTTGAGGTAGAAGCCGCTCGACGCCCTGGGGTAGAAGACCAGCACGGGGCCGATCACGGCCAGCGACAGCGTGGCGTCGTTCTCGGTCCTGCTCCACGCGTTCACCTCGCCGCCGAGCAGCACCCGCTGGCTCAGCGTGCCGCCGAGCCGGATGTACGCGGCCCCGCCAGCGGTCCGGCCGTCGCAGTCCTCGCAGCCCAGGGAGCCATACCCGAACCCGAAGCTGGCCCAGAACCCCTCGCGGACCTGGGGGCGAGCCTGGGCCACCGCCAGGTCGGCAGCCGCGAGGGTGAGGCTCACGGACAGGAGAAGGAGGAGTCTCGGCACGGTGCGCCTCGCACGAAAGGTTTCTCCGGACGCCGGGACGGTGCGCCCGGAGCGGATCAGGAAAGATACGGGGATGCAGGCGGTCGCGGCGGTCGATCCCTGGTCTCACTCCCGAGCTCTGCGAACGAGCTGCTCGCGGGCCCTGGCCAGATGGGTGTCGAGGGTGGGCGTCGGCGTGGCGCCATACGCCTGACGGATGCGGGCGGCCGCCGCCTCCAGGGCCGGGAGCAGCTCCACGGCCGCGGATCGCCGAGCCTCCGGCACCGTGCTGCCCCGCGCGCCGATCCAGATCGGGGCGGTGTGCGCATACACCCTGCTACTCATGGCGGGCCAGGAAGCCACCGCCCCGCCCAGCGCGCGGGCGGCAACCCATCCGGCCTGCGGCAGGCGGAGCCGGCCCTCATGGCGGCGGGTGCCAGGTTCAGTTCGCCCGTCGAACCGGGCCACCACCCGCCCATTGACCAAGAGCTCCACCGAGTCCACGGGCATCGCGGAATGGACCTCCAGCGTCCAGCGGGCGTCACCGGGCCCCGGCAGAACGTCGCCCGGGCGACGCCTGTCCACCGTGAACTCCAGCATCGGCCCCGTGGTGACGAAGCTCCGGCCTGCGCGCAGGGCCTCGAGATAGCCGCGATATCCATCGGCAACCCCGGATCGCACGTAGACCCGGGTCGTCCCCACGGCCATCGTGCGATAGAAATTGTTCATCACGTCGGTCCCCGCGGACAGGCCGATCGGGACGCCCAGGTTGAGCAGCCGATACCAGAACTCCGCCGCCACCCGCTCGTTGGCCCAGAGACAGAGGAGCTCGATGGTATCGAAGAGCCCGAGCACCCCGTCTGCCACCAGCGCGGCGGGCAGGGCGGCGAGCTGTTCCGGAGAGTAGGAGCCCGCTCGCGTGGACGGATGGACGTAGGTGCTGATCCCACCCTGGCTCCGCGCGAACGCGAGCACCGTTGCGTTGGCCCGGTCGTCGCGCCCGTATACCTCGTAGCCCGGTCCCCAGATCCAGGGCCAGTGGAGCTCGGCCGTGCCCACGAGGCCCACGTGGCCGAGGAAGTGGGACCGGACCTCCTGCCCGAAGGCGATGAACGGCGGTTCGGTGAGACGTTGCCAGCCCCAGAGGTGCCGGTCCTCGAATCGCGTGTGGAGATTGGCCAGCAGCGGAGTAAGCACGTCCATCGCCTCGCCTGCCGCCATCGGGCCCAGATCCTCGGGGTCGAGCTGATAGGGCCCGCCGTAGTTGAGGTGGAAGTGGTGGTCGCCGGCGAGCCACCCCGCGGCCCGGGCGTCCCAGACCGGGGCCAGGGTGAGGTCGATCTCGGCCCGCTCGCCGGAGGGCACCGAGGCTCGTCGCTCCACCACCGGCGTCGCGAGACCCTGGACCGCGCGCACCAACACCTCACCGGCCGGGACCTCCAGCTCCACGCTTCCGGGCGAGTAGAAGAAGACCTGCCCGGTCTGGCCGTCAAACCGGGGCTGTCCGCCGTCGGCCACCAGCGGGTGCCCGCGAGCGTCCTGCACCGTCAGACGGGCCGCCGCCACTCCGTTCCGGCCCGCCAGCCGAGTGGCGATCCGGAGCCGGCCGGTCGGTGCGCCCCAGTCCCATGCCAGGACAGGGACCATTTCGGGCCGGCCGCCGCCCAGCGGCACCCGCCACAGCGCCATCCGCTCCTCGCGGTCGGCCTCGGCGTAGTACACCGCGTCTCCGGCGGGGTGCCAGGCGGGAGTGAGGGGCAAGCCTCCATCCGCCACCAGGGCCACGCTCGACACCGGCGCATCGATCGAGAGGAGCCGGAGTTCCCAGCCCCTGGCGTTGCTGGCTGGCCAGGTGTAGACGAGCGTCCGGCCGTCGGGGTGGATCGCCATCCGGAGCATCGAGAGGATCGCCCCGCTCGCGAGGGTCCGCTCCTCGCCGGTGCTCAGGGTGCGGAGCCGGATGTCGTTGGTGGTTCCCTTGGCGAGGTAGATGAGCCGATCGCCGCCTGGCAGGGGGACGGGGTGCAGCTCCAGGCCGCGGGCGTCGGTAATCCTCGTCCTTGCCCCGGTGGCCAGATCGAGCCGCCAGAGGTCCAGGTCGCCGGCCACGGCCGAGCTGTAGAAGAGACTCCGCCCGTCGGGTGCGAACGCCGGGTCGAGATCGATCCCGGGTTCCGCCACCGCCACCCGCTCGGTTCCCGAGGCGAGGTCGAGGAGCACGATCGAGGTTTCCCGGGTGTCGTCGCGCACGAAGGCCAGCGTCCGGCCGTCAGGTGACCAGACCGGCCGGGCGTCGATTCCGGATCCCGAGGTGACCCGCCGCGCCGTCCCCGAGGCCAGGTCCATCACCCAGAGCCAGCCCCGCGAGGCAAGGGCCAGGCGCCGGCCATCAGGGGCCGGGGCGGGGTCGATGGGGCCCACGGTAAGGGTCGGAAGCTCGTAGCCTTCCAGGTACACGTGGTGCGCAAAGCCCGCGACCTTGGGATAGCGGTTGGTCCACTGGGCCGCCGCCGGAACGCAGGCACCCGCCAGCGCCAGGGCGACCAGACCGGCCGCGATGGGGCATTGGTGATGGCTCGTCATCGGGCCGCTCCTGCTGGGAGGGGGCATGAGGTCGGGATCAGAAGCTGCGTGCTCGCGGCGGCGGGCTCAATACCCCCGCTCCTCAGTCACCGCCCACCGCGGGCGCTCGCCACGCTCCAGCGCGGCCAGGCACTCCAGAAAGCCCTGGCCGGTGGCGCTCACCGTGCTCGGGCCGGAGTTGTGAGGCGAGATCACCACCCGGGGATGACTCCAGAGAGGGGACTCGGCCGGCAGCGGTTCCACCTCGAACACGTCGAGCGCGGCGCCCCGGATCCAGCCGCGGTCGAGGGCCTCGGGCAGCGCCGCCTCGTCGATCACCGCGCCGCGGCCCACGTTCATCAGATAGGTCCCGCCGCACTGCGCCAGGCGGTCCCGGTCGAGGAAGTGCCAGGTTTCCTCGGTAAGGGGCACTGCCAGCACCAGCCAGTCGGCGCCATGGACTTCGGCTGCGAAGCTGGCGGCCGGAGCGCAGCGCCCGAACGGCTCAACCGGCTCGCCGCGCCGCGAGAGGCCGTCTACCCGACATCCCATCGCCCGGAAGAGCCGGGCGATGCCCCGGCCTACCATGCCCGTACCGAGGACGAGCACGCGCTGCCCGCTGAGGAGCACGGGATCGCGCACGCCACTCTCCAGTCCCCACCGGCGTTGACGCTGCGATTCGGCGAGCGCGAACAGATACTGGTTCTCGGCCAGCGCCCGGGCCGCGCACCACTCCGCAATGGCGGGGCCGAAGTCCTCGGCACTGCGGGTCAGGAGGATTCCGTCCGGCAGCGGCCGGCGAAACACGAACCCGTCCACGCCCGCGCCGATCGAATGGATCCACCGCACCCGCCCCCAACTCTCGGTGGGGGGCCGGCGGAAGCCCACGTACACGTCCGCCCAGGCCAGGTCTTCCGGCGTGAGGTCGCGATGGGGAATCGCCCGGAAATCCAGATCCGGTCGGGCGGCCGCGAGGTAGTCCCGGAGGCCCGCGACGTGGTCCGCCGCGAGGAGAACCTGCCGAGGGCGCCAGGGCAGGCGGCCCGGTGCGAGGGAGTCGGTCATGGGCCGGGAGTGTGCGGCCCCGCAGGCGTCACCGCAAGGGTTGCCGGGTGCGGCCGCGCGCTGGACGGTGTTGCCGTGCTGGCGCTACGTTACCTGCCTACCATGCCCTGACGCCCGGTCACAGCCAGCCGGAGCAAGCCGGTACCCGCCCCGCAGAGGCCCCGTGGACGCTCCCGCACCCGCTGTCAGAGGCCGGAGGGACATCCCCGTCAGCAAGCTTGAGATCTTCGGGTGGGCGATGTTCGACTTCGCCAACTCGAGCTACACCACCGTGGTCATCACCGTGGTGTACGGGGCCTTCTTCGTCGGCTTCATCGTGCCGCCGGGCAGCGCTGCCCGGGATTCCTACTGGTCGTTGGCCATCATTCTTGGAACCCTGGTGGCGCTGGTCCTCTCGCCGCTCGCGGGCGCGATCTGCGACTTGAGCGGCCGCAAGAAGGCCTGGCTGGTGGCAAGCGCGGTGGTCTGTTCCGTTGCCACCGCGCTGCTGGCCCTGGTGGGTCCGGGGCAGCTCTGGCTCGCCATCATGCTGATCGTGGTGAGCAACGCTGCGTTTCTCCTGAGCCAGGCCTTCTGCGCCAGCTTTCTTCCCGATATCGCCACCCCGGCGACCATGGGAAAAATCTCCGGCCTGGGCTGGGGAATCGGCTACTTCGGCGGGCTGGCCAGCGTGATCGTGGCGTCGCGGATGATCATCACCACCGATCCGGCGGTCGACGCCGCGACGCACATCGCCGAGAATCAGCGGGCCATGGCGGCGATCGGGGCGTTCTTCCTGATGGCGGCGCTGCCCACCTTCCTGCTCCTCAAGAACCGCTCGCTGCCAGCGCCTGGCTACGAGCGGGCCGGGTTCGGGCGGCTGCTGGCGGCGGGCCTCAGGGAGTTCCGGGATTCGGCCGCCACCGCCCGGGCCCATCCGGTCCTGTTCCGCTTCCTCGGGGCGTTCACCGTCTACATGGCGGGGCTCGAGGCCATCATCAAGTTCGTCGGGATCTACGCGCGGGAAGAGGTGAACCTGTCGGTGGGCGACCTGGGCCTCCTCTTCCTGGTGCTCCAGCTCAGCGCCGCGGCCGGCGCCCTCGGGTTCGGGCTGCTGGAGGGAAAGATCGGCCCCAAGCGGACGGTCCTGCTCACCCTGGTCTGGTGGATCGTGGGCGTGCTCGGGATCTACTTCCTGGAGCCGCTGGCCCGGATCGCGGGGACCAGCGAGAAGACGGTGTTCTTCGTGCTGGGCCTCTTCGCCGGCGCCGGCATCGGGGCCACCCAGGCGTCGAGCCGCACCGTGGTGGGCCTGCTCTCGCCGCCGGAGCGGACCGCCCAGATGTTCGGATTCTGGAACATGTTCGCCCAGGTCGCCGCCATTCTGGGCGTGACCTTCGGCTTTGCCGCCGACTGGCTCCAGAGCCGCCGGTCGGCGGTGCTTCTGATCGTGGCGTTCTTCGTGGTGGGTGCGCTGATGCTCTGGCGGGTGGACGTGGAGCGGGGGATCCGCGAGGTCCAGGCCGAGGGTCCAAGGGCGGGCTGATCACTCGGGCCTGGTCTGGCTCTGCCGGGTCAGGAGGCGCTCGGTGAAATCGAGCCGCTCCTGGGTCTCGAGCAGCTCGTGGCGGAGCGAGGCGACCTCCTCCTCGAGGGCCGCGAGCCGCGCATCCGTCTCCGGGTTTGCCATCGCGGCCCGCTGCGCCTCGGCCTTGAACCGTGCCATCTTCACCATGCTGGTGGCAATGATTGCCACCACCGGGATGCTGAGGGCGATGATTGGGATCATGAGCGCGATGGTCTGCCTGTCCATTCGTCCCCCTCGACGTGACTGTCCGCCCCGACGAGCCCGGGCTGGCCAGCGTTTCGTACCGCTCCGCCGCTGAACGATAACCCGCGGGATGGGCTCCAGCGACTGGGGCAGCCGGGGTTACTTTCCTGTCATGGAACAACGCCCGTCGTCGACCGAACTCCCCGAACCCGATCCCGTTATTGAGCGGTACAAGCAGGACCTGGACCGCACCCTGCTCCGCGAGAACCTGCGACGCACCGTGGCCGAGCGGCTGGCCAACCTGGTCGCCCTGCAGCGGCTGGCTTTCGAGGCGCGTCGTTCGGGGGGCCGGCGGTGACCGATTTTGCCCGGCTGATCGGCGCCTTGGTGGCCAGTGGAGTGGAGTTCATCGTGGTAGGCGGCCTGGCCGCCGTCGTGCACGGATCGGCGCGGCTGACGCAGGATGTCGATGTGGTGTATCGTCGCACCCCTGAGAACATGGAGCGCCTGGCCGCGGCGCTCGCCGACCTGGCGCCCTACCTCCGAGGCGCGCCACCCGGCCTGCCATTCGAGTGGTCAGTGGCCACGATCCGGCGCGGACTCAACTTCACGCTGGTCACCACCGCGGGGGATCTCGACCTGTTAGGTGAAATCGTTGGCGGTGGACGATACGAGGACCTGATCGAGCAAACGATCACGATCGACCTGTTTGGGCACCCTTGTCAATGTCTGGACCTTCCCGCCTTGATCCGGGCCAAGCGAGCCGCCGGCCGACCGAAAGACCTCGAAGCGATCGCCGAACTTGAAGCCCTGTTGGAGGAGCGGGGCCGCTAACCCCCGGCGAGCCCTGACCCGCGGTCGCCCCGAAAGACGCCGCCCACGGCGCCCTTCCCGATGACGTGTCGCTCGTTGCAGGCGCTCGCTCAGCAGGTGGTGGCCTGCCGCCGATGTCCCCGGCTCCGATCCTACTGTCGGACGGTGGCCCGGGTGCGGGTGGCGCGGTTCCGCGACCAGGAATACTGGGGCCGCCCGGTCCCCGGCTTTGGCGACCCGCGGGCCCGGCTGCTGGTGGTGGGGCTCGCCCCGGCGGCGCACGGCGCCAATCGTACCGGCCGGATGTTCACCGGCGATTCCAGCGGCGATTGGCTCTACGAGGCGCTGCACCGATTCGGATTCGCCAACCAGGCCGAATCGCGCGCGCGCGGCGACGGGCTTGCCCTGACCGACTGCTACGTCTCGGCCGCGGCCCGCTGCGCGCCGCCCGGCAATCGGCCCCTTCCCGTTGAACTGGACCGGTGCCGGCCGTGGCTCGAGGGGGAGCTGGCGTTGCTCCCTCGAATCCGGGTGGTGGTGACCCTGGGTGCGATCGCCCACCGAAGCTATCTCCAGGCGGCCGGCTGGTGGCAGGTACTGTCCCCCCGCCAGCGGCCACCGTTTGCGCACGCCGCCCGCTCCGAGCTGCCCGACGGCCGGGTGCTGCTTTCCTCCTATCACCCGAGCCGGCAGAACACCAACACCGGGCGGCTCACCCGGACAATGTGGCACCGGATCTTCCGCGAGGCGCGAGCACTCATCGAGGCGGAATAACCAGCCGCCCGTTGCGCACCACGATAACGCCGTTGGCCTCCACCGTGGCCTCCGGAATGAAGAAGAGCACGCTGCCGCCCGGCCCCGCCCGCCTCGGCCCCCCCGATTCCCAGTTGTCGCCAATCGCCACCCGGACGGTGCCTGCGCCGTAGGCGTAGTAGGGCATGAATCCCGAGGAGAGCATCGCCGGGAGCACCGGATTGGTGCCGACCACGAATTCCGCCGGCAGTCGCTTGTCGCCCGTGGCCGCCTCCCAGGCGGAAACCACCGATTCGGCCCCGCGCAGCGACTGAAGCGACCGCACCTGGCCGTCCACGAGCTGGGCGGCCACCACCGGAGACCGGGTGTCGAAGGACACGTGCCCGACCAGCGCGCCGCTCGCCTGCCGGAGCCCGGTGGTTCGCCACACGCCGGCCGGAAGCTCCTCTTCGCGGTCACGGACCGTTGGACCCTTGCTGCGCGAGGCATCGCCGTCGTTGGAGTGGGTCCAGGCCATCGCGGGAATGCGAAAGCTGAGATCGTTTCCGTTGGGGGCGGTGATCCTGACCGTGGCGCCGCGGAGCCGGCGGCCAAGCTCCTCGTTCACCGCGCGAATCTCCGCCGGCGGGACCGCGACGGCGGCCGCATAGAGCGAATCGACCCGCTGCACGTCCTCGGCATCGGGCGGCAGAAACCAGTGGAAGTGCACGGTGCGAAGCCGCTGGTGTCGCTCCACCAGGCGCTCGAACGGCAATCGGCCGCCGAGCGCGGCGAGATCGGTCGGGAGCCAGACCGCCACGTCCGCCGCGCCGAAGACCCGGCTCCACGCCGAGTCCTCCCGCACCTCGATGTGCCGGGCCGTGGCAGGTGCGAGCGCGGCGCGCGCCGCGATCGTGGCCGGTCCCGGCGGGACCACCTCGCCGGCCAGCACC
>CAZFSA010000144.1:0-11401 GCA_964521535.1 uncultured Gemmatimonas sp. | reverse complement strand
CGGGAGGAGCGGGACCGGGCCCGCGAGGCCGCCGCCCTGGCCGAGCGACAGCGGGCCCGCGCCGAGTCGGCCAGCCTGTTCCTCCAGAACATGCTGGGCGCGGCCGACCCGAGTTGGTACTCCGCCACCGAGCGCCCCGGCCCACAGACCACCATCGGGGCCATCGTGGCCGCAGCCGGCCGCCGGGCCGAAGCGGATCTTGCCGCCACGCCCGACGTCCTGGCGGACGTTCTCCGGACCATCGGCCGGGCCAACCAGGCGCTCCGCCGCCCGGAGGAAGCCCGCCGCCAGCTCGAACGGGCTCTGGCCCTGCATCTGGAGCTCTACGGCCCCGCCAGCGAGGAGGTCGCCAACGACCAGCACGAGCTTGGCATGGCGGAGATGGCGGCCGGTAACCTGGCCGCGGCGGAGCGATGGTTCCGCCTGTCGCTTCAGACCTTCGCTGCGGCCGGCGATTCGGTGTCCGACGGCTATGGCCGAACCCTCGCCGACCTGGGGCTGGTAGTCTCCACCAGCGGCCGGCCGGCGGAGGCGGAGCCCGTGATCCGGGCAGCGGCCGCGCATCGCCGCCGGTTCGACAGCACCAGCGTCGCCAACGCCATCCTGCTCGGCAATCTGGGCCTGGTGTTGAGCCAGCAGGGGAAGCTGGACGAGGCCGAGCCGGCGTACCGCGCGGCCCTGGCCGCCTTCGACCGGCTTCCGGACCGCGAGTACTTCGAGAAGGGGTACACCCTTGGCAACCTCGCCGTCGACCTGATGCTGCGCGGCCGCACGGCGGAAGCCCTGCCGCTCGCCGAGCAGCAGATTGCCCACTTCACCCGCCTGCTCGGGCCCGATCATCCCAACGTCGGGTACGGTTGGGTGAATCTCGCCCGGATCCATCTGGCCGCCGGCCGGCCGCGAGTCGCCTTGCCGGCTGCGCGAACCGCCGACCGGCTCTTTCGCGGGGCGCTTCCCGACGGCCACCCCGACATCGCGCGGAGCGACGCGGTGATCGGGCAGATCATGGCCGCGCTCGGAGACCTGCCGGAGGCGGAGCGGCGGCTCCGGAGCGCGCTTGAGATCCGGCGGGCCCGGCTGGCGCCGGGCAGCCCCCACACGGCGGATGTCGAGGTCGCTCTCGCCGCGGTGCTGGTGGCGCGCGGTCTCCCGGAGGAAGCCGAGGCCCTGCTGCTTCAGGCCCAGCGGACCCTGCGGGCCGTCCTGGGCCCGTCCGACCCCCGCGCCATCGGGGCCCGTCAGGCCCTGGTCCGGCTCTATGAGGGCCGTGGCCGGGCCACCGATGCCCGGGCCTGGCGCGACTCGCTTGCGGGCACGCCCGCCGGGAGGCTCTGAGCCGGTCCGCCGGGTTTCTGCGCGTGGCCCTGTGTCCCCGATTGGAGTCCAGGCCATGCGCGGTACCGGCTATGTTGCGGCGATCCTTCTGGTGGCGGCCTGCGGCGGCGGCGACCCGTCCGGCCCTCCTCCCCCGGCGCCCCCACCGGCGCCGCCCGCCGTGGCCACCGTTACCCTGTCGGCCACCGAGGCGACCCTGGTTCCCGACCAGCAAGTGCAGCTCACGGCCACCCTCCGCGACGCCAGCGGCAACACCCTGAGTGGCCGGACCGTCGATTGGTCCAGCTCGGCGATCGGCGTCGCCACGGTCAGCAACGGCCTGGTCACCGCTGTCGCGCCCGGCGCCGCCAACATCACCGCCAGCAGTGAGGGCAGATCGGCCTCCGCCTCGATCACCGTGGTGGACGGCCGCCAGATCACTCCGAGCGGCGGCGTGGTGACGGCGGCCGGCGGCAACGTTACCCTGACCATCCCGGCTGGCGCCGTGGGTTCCGCGACGGCGATCACCGTCGCTCCGGTGGCGTCGCCACCCGTGGACCCGAGGCTCGTCCCCAACACCGCCTACGAGTTCGGCCCGTCGGGGACTCAGTTCGCCCAGCCGGTCACGATCCGGATCCGCTACCAGGTGGCGGACGTGCCGCAAGGAGGGGATCCCGATGGGTTCAGGATCTTCACCCATACGGGCACCGCCTGGGTAGAGCTCTCGGGGAGCACGGTGGACGTGGCCACCCGTACCGTCACCGGCGCCACCACCCACTTCAGCCGGTTTGCCGTCGCGATGGCTCACATGCCGGTCTGGAGTGTGACGGTCGGGCCGGCCCTCAACCTGGTGGTCGGCGCCACCGGCCAGCTCACCGCCACGCTCCGGGACGTGGTCGGCAACGTTCTTACGAACCACCCGGTGACCTGGACTTCGCTCCATCCGCTCATCGCCACCGTGTCGCAAACCGGCTCGGTCTCGGCGGTCGCGGCGGGTACCGCTACTATCACGGCCACTGCCGGCGGCCGGACCGGCCAGGTTGACGTCACCGTCGTCCCCCCGGTCTTCGACCTGGTCGAGATTACGGTCGCGGGGTACCACGCCTGCGGCCTCAACTCCATCGGGCGCGCCTGGTGCTGGGGTTTCAACGACCGGGGCCAGCTTGGCGACGGCTCGACCACCAACCGCACCCGGCCCTGGCCGGTGGTCGGCGACCATCGCTTCACTGCCATCGCGGCCGGCGGAGGGCAGACCTGCGCCCTCAAGGCCGACGGCTCCGCCTGGTGTTGGGGGCACCAGCCGGGCGGGGGAGTCGGCGGCTTCCCCAACCTGCTGGTCCCGACGGAGGTCCCGGGGTTCACATTCGCGAGCATCGCGGTGGGAACCAGCCACAAGTGCGCTCTGACTCCGCAGGGCGAGGCCTGGTGCTGGGGCCACTACAACTTCGGCGCTCTGGGCAACGCCCAGGCCCCCGTCACCGGCTCGACCGTCCCGATCCAGGTTGCCGGAGACATCCGGTACGCCCAGATCAGCGCCGGCTGGCACCACACCTGCGGCGTGTCCGCCCAGACCCGGGTGGGCTACTGCTGGGGGAACAATGGCGATCCTCTGGTGGCGGACGCCGTCCTTGGCGGGCTCGGCACCGGGGTCCTGGCCCTTCGGGTGCTGGAGCCGATGCCGGTTCAGAACGTTCCCCAGTGGGCGGAGATCGCGGGTGGCGGCTCGGAGTTCCGGTGTGGGCGGGTTCCGGCCGGCGTGGTGGGAACCATTTTCTGCTGGGGGAACAACCGCCGCGGTCAAACCGGCCAGGTGGCCGGGAACACCTTCATCAACCCGGTGCAGATCCAGAGCGGACTCCAGTTCACCTCGGTGGTGTCCGGGGCCTCGCACACCTGCGGCCTCACCCCGATCGGCGAGGCCTGGTGCTGGGGCTACAACTCCGAGGGCAACCTTGGCAACGGCCTCCAGACCAACAGCCACGTCCCGGTTCGGGTCGCGGCAGGGACGATCCGGTTCACCCGGATCGCCGCGGGGTACTGGACCACCTGCGGCATCGACCCCGCCGGGGATACGTGGTGCTGGGGGCGGAACACCTATGGGGCGCTCGGTGACGGCACCACGACCAACCGAAGCCTGCCGGTCAAGGTGGCGCCCTGATCCGGCGCCGCTCGGACGGGCTATCGAGAGGCTTCGATGCGGGCGAGCACGGCGTCGCGAATTGGGGCAGCAAGGCCGGGGACGTTGGCCAGGCGTTGCCGGAGACGGTCAGGGCGAACCAACTTGCGACCCGCCAGCGCCCGACAGAACTCGAGGTCCTTGGGCCGCCCGGCGATGGCCTTCGAGATCCAGAGATCGTGGAGCTCGAGACACCAGGCCACCACGCCGTTGGTTGCCGGCGTCTCGTAACGCACCAAGCGCCTGCGCCACCCGCTCGGGAGCACGGCGGTCGTGGGGACCACGCCCTGGGCGTAGTAGCCAAAGGTGTGGTGGAACATCGACGCCTCGCCGATGGAGCCGTCGATCACGTCCGCCATCCGGTCGGCGTCGCCCTCCAGCACGCCGACATCGACCTCCACCGAACGGATCGCCTCCACCGGCAGGTCGGTCTCGACGCTCCCGTGCACAGCCTGACTGCCGAGCACGAGAACATCCCTGACACCCAGGACCGCTCCCGCGGCGCGGACGGCATGCTCAAACTGGTCGCGAGTCATCGGCCCAACTTTCGCTCGGCCACCGCGAAGCGCCGATAGACGACGGCCCGTTCCGCGGCGGACAGGACGCCCGCGAAAGGCGTGACGTGGCGAAGCTCGCGGGCCCATGGGCCCGGGTCGACCAGAACCTCGACCAGGGCGGGCAACGGGCGATTGAGAAGAGCACGCCATTCCTGAAGCGGGACCGACGTCGGCGCATGCCGCAGCATCCGATCAAGGGTCTCCCGGGCGCGAGCCAGGACCGGCGCAGGATTCTCTATCAGTCGCTCGGCGATGGCTCGGTGCAGCGCGAGGGAGCGTCGCTCTTCGCGCGTCATCGGCCGATGGAAGCTGACGCTGGCCTCCAGGCCCACCGCCCGCGCCAGGCGAGCGAGCGTGGCGAGCGACGGGGCCTTTCGGTCGGCCTCGTACGCCGCGATCGTCGGCTGCGAGGTGCCCGCGGCCTGAGCCAGCGCGGCCTGAGTCACCCGAGCGGTCGCGCGGAGCCGGCGGACCAGGTTCATGAATCAATATATCCATATGGATATGGCGAGCGCAAGCCAGCCAGGGCGTGCGCCCGGCGTCCCGGGGGCCGCCGACTGACGCCGGGGCACAGCGGCGGCGCAGCGGGTGCGCCCGGTCGCCGGGACTGGCGACGCTTCCCCGCCGGTAACGCTCCGGCCGCGAGGACCGTATTATTCCCTGACCACGCGACCACCCCGGAGCGGTGAGCCATGCCCATCACACTCAAGGTCAACGGCACCACCCGCACCGTCGACGTGGCCCCGGACATGCCATTGCTCTGGGTGCTGCGCGACGTGCTCGATCTCCCCGGCACCAAGTACGGCTGCGGCGTGGCCCAGTGCGGCGCCTGTACCGTCCATCTGAACGGGGCCCCGATCCGGTCCTGCTCCATTCCGGTCACCGCCGTGGCCAACGCCGAGATCACCACCATCGAGGGGCTCTCGCCCGACGGCACCCACCCGCTCCAGATCGCCTGGCAGGAACTGGACGTGCCGCAGTGCGGCTACTGCCAGGCCGGCCAGATCATGTCGGCCGCGGCGCTGCTCGCCCGGCCCGGCAAGCCCACCGATGCGGACATCGATGCCGCCATGAACGGCAATCTCTGTCGCTGCGCCACCTACAACCGGATCCGCACCGCCATCCACCGCGCCGCCGAGATCAAGGCCGGCGCGGCCGCCTCCGGCGCGCGCGAGTAGGGAGGACGAGCCATGACCACCCAGACGCTGGACCGCCGCTCCTTCCTCCGGGTCACCGCCCTCACCGGCGGAGGCCTGCTGCTCGGCTCCTACCTCCGCCCCGCTGCCGCGGCCGGCGGTGCTCCGGCTGCCGCGACCTTCGAACCCAGCGCCTATATCCGGATCACGCCCGATGGCGCCATCACGATCCTGGCCAAGAACCCCGAGATCGGACAGGGCGTGAAGACCGCGCTGCCCATGGTGATCGCCGAGGAGCTCGATGTCGACTGGAAGCAGGTGAGGGTCGAGCAGGCGATCGCGGACGCGACGAAGTTCGGCCGGCAGTTCGCCGGAGGCAGCCTGGCCACGCCAATGAACTACGACGAACACCGGCGGTTGGGCGCCGCCGCGCGACAGATGCTGGTGGCCGCGGCGGCCGCCACCTGGGGCGTGCCCGAAGGCGAACTCCACACGGCGAGTGGCGCGGTGCACCACCGCGCCACCAATCGCCGGCTGGGCTACGGCGAGCTGGCCGCCAGGGCTGCCACGATGCCGGCGCCTGACCTGAAGGAGGTCCGTCTCAAGGACCCCAAGGATTTCAAGATCATCGGCCAGCCGCACCCTGGGGTCGACAATGCCGCGATCGTCACCGGCAAGCCGCTCTTCGGGATCGACCTCAAGCGGCCCGGGATGCTCCACGCCGTCTTTCACAAGTGTCCGGTCTTCGGCGGCAAGGTGGCCTCGGCCAATGTCGCCGCCCTCAGGGCGCTGCCCGGCGTCCGTCACGCCTTCGTGGTGGAGGGCGGCGACGACCTGAGCGGGCTCCTGGGCGGCGTGGCTGTGGTGGCCGACTCCTGGTGGGCCGCCGAAAGCGCCCGGCGCAAGCTGGAGGTGACCTGGAACGAGGGTCCCACCGCGCAGCAGTCCAGCGAGGGGTTCGCGGCCCGGGCTGCCGAGCTGGCCAAGGGACCGCCGGCCCGCACCCTCTACCGCGAGGGTGACGTGGACGCTGCCCTGGGCCGCGCGGCCAAGGTGGTGGAGGCCGCGTACTTCTATCCCTTCCTGGCCCATGCGCCGCTCGAGCCGCAGACCTGCACCGCGGAGGTGAAGGACGGCAAGGTCGAGATCTGGGCCCCAACGCAGAACCCCGAGGCGGGGCGGGCGCTGGTGGCGCGGACCCTGGGCGTGCAGCCCACCGACATCACCATCCACCTGATTCGCGCAGGCGGCGGGTTCGGCCGGCGGCTCAACAACGATTACATGGTCGAGGCCGCCTGGATCGCGAAGCAGGTGGGCGCCCCGGTCAAGCTGATCTGGACCCGGGAAGACGATCTCCGGCACGATTTCTACCGCCCGGCCGGCTTTCATTACCTGAAGGGGGGGGTGGACCGAAACGGCCGCCTGGTGGCCTGGCGCGACCATTTCGTGAGCTTCGGCGAGGGCGACCGCTTCGCCAACAGCGCGGGGATGTCGCCCAACGAGTTCCCCTCCCGCTTCATCGCCAACTTCGCCCTCGACGCGTCGGTGATGCCGCTGGGCGTGCCGACCGGCCCGCTCCGGGCGCCGGGCAGCAACGCGCTCGCGTTCGTGATCCACTCGTTCATCGACGAGCTGGCCCACGCCGCGGGCCGCGATCCGGTCCAGTTCCGGCTGGACCTCCTCGGCCAGCCGCGGATGGTGACCGACGGGCAGGGCCAGCCGGTATACGACGCGGGCCGGATGCGCGGGGTCCTGGAGCTGGTGGCCGAAAAGTCCGGCTGGGGCAGGACCCGGCTCCCCCAGGGCACCGGGATGGGCGTGGCCTTCCACTATAGCCACCGCGGCTATTTCGCCGAAGTGGTGCAGGTGACGGCTCGCAGCGCCAGCGAAATCCACATCGACAAGGTGTGGGCGGCGGGCGACGTGGGGAGTCAGATCATCAACCCCAGCATGGCCGTGAACCAGACGCAGGGCGCGGTCCTGGACGGCCTGGGCGAGGCCCTGGAGCAGGAGATCACCATTGACCGGGGCCGGGCGCGGGAGAGCAACTTCCACGACTTCCCCCTCCTCCGGCTGGCGCAGGCGCCGCCGGTGGAGGTGCACTTCAGGATCACCGACAACCCGCCCACCGGCCTGGGCGAGCCGCCGCTGCCACCCGCGGTGCCGGCGCTCTGCAACGCGATCTTCGCGGCCACGGGCAAGCGGGTCCGGTCGCTGCCGCTGTCGAAGCAGGGCTTCCGGGTAGTCTGAAGGCGGGCGCGTGACCCGGCGCGCGATTCGGTGGCTGGTGCTCGGCGCCCTGCTGGCAGGGTGCCGGCCGACCGCCCCGCCGGCATACGATCTGCTGATCCGGGGCGGCACCGTGGTGGACGGATCCGGCGAGCCCGGCTTCACTGCCGACGTGGCCATCGCCGGTGACCGGATCGCCGCCGTCTCCCGCGACACCATCCCGCAAGCGAGGGCCCGGGAAGTCCTGGACGCCGCCGGCCTGGTGGTGGCGCCCGGCTTCATCGACAACCACGCCCACATCGCCACCACCATCCACCAGTACCCCCTGGCCGAGAACTTCCTGCGCCAGGGGATCACCACCATCGTGGCCTCGCTGCACAGCGGCGATCAGCCCTGGCCGCTCGACCGCTACGCGGAGTCGCTCCGGGTGGCGGTCAACGTGGGCTTCTTCGCCGGGCACACCTGGGTCCGAAAGGAAGTCCTGGGCCTGGCCGACCGGGCGCCCGACTCCGCGGAGCTGGACCGGATGCGCCACCTGGTGGAGGAGACCATGCGCCAGGGTGCGCTCGGTCTGTCCACCGGGCTCCTCTACGTGCCCGCGAGCTTCGCCCAAACCGAGGAGGTGATCGAGCTGGCGAAGGTGGCCGCCCGGCAAGGCGGGATCTACGTCACCCACATGCGGGACGAGGGACCGGGCCTCCTCGAGTCCGTGCGGGAGACGATCCGGATCGCGCACGAGGCCGGGATTCCCGCTCAGATCAACCACCACAAGGCCGTGGGCCAGACCCAGTTCGGCTGGAGCGCCCAGAGCCTGGCGCTGATCGATTCGGCCAATGCCGCCGGGCTCGACGTCAAGCACGACCTCTATCCCTACACCGCGTCCAGCACCGGGTCGAGCATCCTCTTCCCGTCCTGGGCGCTGGCTGGCGGTTGCGACTCCCTGACGCACCGGTTCGACGATCCGGCCACGCGGGCCCGGATCGAGGCCGAGATGCGGCGCCTCATCCCCGAGCGGGCCGGCAGCGACCTGGCGCGAATCCAGTTCCGGGTGGTGCCCTCCGACCGGCGGTATGACGGGCGCACCCTGGCCGATTATGCCCGGGACCGCGGGCTCGCGCCCACGCTGGAGAACGGGATTCCGCTCCTGATCGACCTGGAGCGGCGGGGCGGCTTCTCCGCCATCTATCACAGCATGGACGAGGCCGACGTGCAGCGCATCATGCGCCATCCGCTGGCGATGTTCGAGACCGACGGCGACAACGTGGCCTGGGGGGAGGGGTTCCCCCACCCCCGGAGCTACGGAACCTTCCCGCGGATTCTGGCCCGGTACGTCCGTGAATTCCGGGTGCTGACGCTGGAAGAGGCGGTTCGAAAGATGAGCGCCATGCCGGCCGAGCAGATCGGGCAGCGGGACCTGGGCCTGATCCATGAGGGCTATCTCGCCGACCTCACCATCTTCGATCCCGGGCAGGTGGCCGACCTCGCCACCTATACCGATCCCCACCGGTATCCGGTGGGGATCGTGCACGTGATCGTGAGTGGAACGCCGGTGATCCGGAGCGGCTCGCTCACCGGCGAGCGGCCGGGGCGCTGGATCCGGGGGCCGGCCCGGCCCTCGCGAGCGCGCGTTGCGCCCTGACGCAGCGCGAGCCGTTCCTCAGACCGCCGCGATGCACTCCACTTCCACCCGGGCGCCGAGCGCCAGGCCATTGGCGCCTAACGCGCTCCGGGCCGGATATCGGCCGGAGAAGAAGGTCGCGTAGACCTCGTTGAAGGTTGCCCACTCCGAGATGTCGGCCAGCATCACGGTGCACTTGACCAGATCGGTCATCGCGTGGCCGTGGGCGGCGAGGGTGGCGCGGATGTTCTCCATCGTCTGCCGGGCCTCCTCGCGGATCCCGCCGGGCACCAGCTCCATGGTGCCGGGCACGATCCCGATCTGGCCGGAGAGGAGCAGGAGGTTGCCCACCCGGACCGCTTCGGAGAAGGGCAGGGTCGTGGGCAGGACCTTGCCCGAGTTGAGGAACTCCACCTGATCCCGTTGGTCCCCGGTGCTCGCGGGGGCGCACGACAGGACTCCCGCTGCCGCGAGCACCCATCCAACCTGACGCATGTTCGCTCCTTGGTGAAGACGGTATCCGTGTTTCAGCCCGGTCCCACGTATCCCTCCGCCAGCGCCGCGGCGGCCGCTCGAGACTCGGCCAGCTGGCGGAGCCGCGCCAGCTGAAGGCGGCCGTCAAAACCGTCGACGTCGTGCGGCAGCCGGTGCAGCAGTGTGGTCATCCAGGCGGAAAAGGCCTGTGCCTGCCAGACCCGTTCCAGGCAGGTGGCGGAGTATCGCTCCAGGCCGGCGTCGCTGCCGCTGCGGTACCACTCGGCCAGCGCCGCGGCGAGCACCCGCACGTCGGCCATCGCAAGGTTGAGGCCCTTGGCCCCGGTAGGCGGTACGATGTGCGCGGCGTCGCCGGCCAGGAAGAGGCGGCCGTGCCGCATCGGCTCCACCACGAAGCTCCGCATGCCGGTGATCCCCTTCTCCAGGATCGGCCCCTCGCCAAGGGTCCAGCCGGGTAGAGCCAGGCGGGCGTGGAGCTCGTCCCAGATCCGGCGATCGGGCCACTCCTCGATCGCATCGTCGCGGCCGCACTGGACGTAGAGCCGGGTGACCGAGGGCGAGCGCATACTGTGGAGCGCGAAGCCCCGCTCGTGCCAGGCGTAGATCAGCTCGTCGCTGGAAGGCGGCGCCGCCACCAGGATCCCCACCCAGCCGAACGGGTACTCACGCTGGTAGACGCGGATCCGGTCCCGCGGCACGGCATCGCGACAGATCCCGTGAAACCCGTCGCAGCCCGCGACGAAGTCGGCCCTGAGTTCAGTGGCTGCGCCGTCCAGCGTGCAGGTGACGCGGGGTCCCCTGGTGTCGAGGTCGTGCACTGCCACGTCCGGCACCTCGAAATGCACGACTCCGCCCGTCGCCAGCCGGGCATCGATCAGATCCTTCACCACTTCCTGCTGGCCGTAAATGGTGATCGCCCGCCCGCCGGTGAGACCGGAGAGATCGATCCGGTGCGCGTGGCCGGCGAACCGGAGCTCGAACCCGCGGTGCACCAGCCCCTCGCGGTGCAGCCGTTCGCCCAGGCCCGCCTGCGTGAGCAGGTCCACGGTCCCCTGCTCCAGCACGCCCGCGCGGACCCGCTGTTCCACGTACGACCGGCTCCGCCGCTCCAGCACCACCGACTCGATCCCTTCCCGGTGCAGCAGGTGCGAGAGCATGAGCCCCGCCGGCCCGCCGCCCACGATGGCCACCTGAGTCCGACGGGTCCGGACGGACACGGCCGGCGTCACGACCCGGCGGCCAGCTGCCGGAGCTCGTCGAAGGCGCGGTTGGCGGTCGGCACGCCGCAGTAGACGGCCTGCTGCAGGAGGATCTCCGCCAGCTCCTCCGTCGTCATGCCCCCCTCAGCCAGCGCGGCCCGGGCGTGCATCCGGAACTCCTCCCATCGGCCGAGTGCCACCAGGGTGCCCAGGACCAGAATCCGGCGGCTGCGCTGATCGAGGCCGGGACGGGTCCAGATCTCGCCCCAGGCGTACCGGGTAATCAGGTCCTGAAAGTCGCGCGTGAGGTCGGTAGTCTCGGCCTGCGCGCGATCGACGTGGGCGCCGCCCAGCACCTGCCGGCGGACAGCCAGGCCCGCGGCGCGGCGGTCGGCGTCATTCATGGGAACCTCGGGGCTCGAGGAAGGCGAGCAGCGCGTGCGTGAACGCGTCGGCCGCCTCGACGTTCACCAGGTGGGCGGCCGGAAGCTCCAGGAACCGGGCGCCCGGAATTGCCCCGGCCAGCTCCCGGCCCATCGCCGGCGGGGTGGCCGGGTCGGCGCTGCCCGAGATCACCAGCACGGGCGTCCGGATCTGCCCCACGTCCCCGCGGAGGTCGGCGTCGCGCACGGCGGCGGCCGCGCCGGCGTACCCCACGGGCGAGATGCCCGCCGCCA
>CAZFSA010000143.1:0-11428 GCA_964521535.1 uncultured Gemmatimonas sp. | reverse complement strand
AGGCGGCCGAACAGCTGGCGCTGGTGCGCCGTGGGCCCCGCGCCGAACAGGTTGCGGCCCAGCGGGCCCTGGTCCAGGCAGGGGAAGCCGCCCTCGCCCAGGCCGACGCCGCGCTGGCCTTCGCCGAGGTCCGCGCTCCCTGGGCCGGGATCGTCACCCGGCGACATCGGGAGCCGGGTGAGGTCGTGGCCGCGGGTCTGCCGGTGGTCACGCTGATGAACCCGCTCGACCGGTGGGTGCGGATCTACGTCCGGGAGGATCGGATCGGACGGGTGGCGCTGGACCAGGAGGCGTCGATCCGCACCGACAGCTACCCCGACTCCACCTTCAGCGGCCGGGTGCGACACGTGGCGAGCCAGGCGGAGTTCACCCCGCGCAACGTCCAGACGGCCGAGGAGCGGCTCAAGCTGGTGTACGCGGTGAAGGTCGCGATCGCCGGCGATCCCGGTCTGGCCTTGAAGCCCGGGATGCCCGCCGACGTGACCCTCCGCGATCGCGAGCCGTGACCCGCGTCTCGCCCGCACCGTCGCCGGCGGAGGAGGTGGTGGTGCTCGACCGCCTGACCCGCCGGTTCGGCTCGGCGCTGGCGGTAGACCAGCTCTCCTTCGCCGTCCGCCGGGGCGAGCTGTTCGGTCTGGTAGGCCCCGACGGCGCTGGCAAGACCACCACCCTGCGGATGCTGGCCGGCGTGCTCCCGCCCAGCGCCGGCGATGCGCTCGTGCTGGGTCGCAGCGTGGCGCGCGACCCCGAAGCCGTGAAACCGCACCTCGCCTACATGGCCCAGCGCTTCGGCCTCTACGAGGACCTCACGGTCGAGGAGAACCTCCAGTTCTACGCCGATCTCTACCGGGTGCCGCGCCGGGAGCGGGCGGCCCGGATCGAACGGCTCTACGCCTTCAGCCGCCTGGGAGAGTTCGCTGCCCGGATGGCGGGTGCGCTCTCCGGCGGCATGAAGCAGAAGCTCGCGCTCTCCTGCTCGCTGGTGCACCGGCCCGCGGTGGTGCTCCTCGACGAGCCGACCTTCGGCGTCGACCCGAGCTCGCGGCGCGACCTCTGGCTGATCCTCCACGAGATGGTGGCGGAGGGGGTGACGATGATCGTCAGCACTTCCTACCTCGACGAGGCCGAGCGGTGCGATCGGGTGGCGATGCTCGAAGGCGGCCGGGTGCTGGCGCTCGACCGGCCCGCGGCGCTCCAGGCTGCGCTGCCGGGTCGCCTGTTCGCGGTCCGGACCGACGATCCCCGCCGGGCCCGCGATCTGTTGCGGGGGCATCCCGCCGTCGCCCACGCCACCCTCTTCGGCCGGAACCTGCATGTGCAGCTCGCCCCCGGAGCGACGCCCGATGCCGTGGCCGACCTCCTCGCCGGTGGGGCGACCGTCGAGCCGATCGAGCCCTCGCTGGAGGACGTCTTCATCGACCTGGTAGGCGAAGGAGCCGCCGCATGACCCCGCCAGTGGTGGCCCGGGAGCTCACCAGACGGTTCGGCGGGTTCACCGCCGTGGACGCCGTGAGCTTCACCGTGGAGCGGGGCGCCATCTTCGGCTTCCTCGGCCCCAACGGGGCCGGCAAGTCCACCACCATCAAGATGCTCTCGGGCCTGCTTCGGCCCACCTCGGGCCAGGCGCTGGTGGCGGGCCTCGACGTCGCCGTCGAGCCGGCGAAGGTCCGCCAGCGGATCGGGTACATGTCGCAGCGGTTCTCGCTCTACGCCGACTTGAGCGTCGACGAGAACATCCGGCTCTTCGCCGGCCTCTATGGCGTCACCGGGGCGCAGTTCGCCGCCCGCAGAGACTGGGTCCTGGCGATGGCCGGCCTCGAGGGGAAGGCCGCCCTCTACGCCGGCGACCTGCCGCTCGGCTTCAAGCAGCGGCTGGCCCTGGGCTGCGCCGTGCTGCACCAGCCCGAGCTGCTCTTTCTCGATGAGCCCACCTCCGGCGTCGACCCGCTGGCCCGGCGCGCCTTCTGGGATCTGATCGACGGTCTGGCCCATGGTGGCACCACGGTCCTGGTGAGCACCCACTACCTGGAAGAGGCGGAGTTCTGTCACCGGCTCATCCTGATGCACCGCGGTCGCCTCATCGCCGAGGGCGATCCGGCCGAGGTCCGGGGCTTGATGCAGGAACCGATCTGGCAGCTCGCCCCCGATGACCCTGCCCGCGCCGTCGAAGCGCTCAAGCGGCACCCGGCGGTGCTGGAGGCCGCGATGTTCGGCCGGCGGGTGCACGTGGTGCTCTCACCCGGGACCGACGTCGAGCCAACGGTGCGAACCGTCCTGGACCAGGCGGGCCTGGGGTTCAGAGACCTGGAGCCGGTGGAGCCCACGCTGGAGGACGTGTTCGTGGCCCTGGTGCGCCGCGAGGGCGGCGCCGTTGTGGGATAACCATGCTGAGCCCGACCCGACTCGGCGCCATGGCGCGCAAGGAGTGGATCCAGCTCCGGCGCGACGCCCGGAGCATGGGCCTCGCCTTTCTGCTGCCGTTCTTTCTGCTCCTCTTCTTCGGCTACGCCATCAGCTGGGACGTCCGCGACATCCGCCTCGCGGTCTACGACGACGACGGCGGGGCCGCCGCGCGGGAGCTGATCCAGGCCTTCGAGGCCAGCGGGTACTTCCAGGTGGTGCGCCGCCTGGCCAGCTACCCCGAGGCCGATCGGATCCTGGAGACCGGCCAGGCGCTCGCGGTCATGGCCATCCCCCCGGACTTCACCACCCGGCTCCGCGGCGGGAAGGCGGCGCCGGTGCAGCTCCTGCTCGACGGGAGCGACGCCAACACCGCCACCATAGCGCTGGGCTACGCCGATGCCATCGCCGCCCGGTTCAGTCAGCAGGTGGTGCTCCAGGGACGCCGAGTTGCCCCGCCGATCGACGTGGCCTCGCGGGTCTGGTACAACCCCGAGCTCCGCAGCCGGAACATGATCGTGCCGGGCCTGGTGGCGGTGATCATGTCGATCATCGCGGCGATGCTCACGGCGCTCACCATCGCCCGGGAGTGGGAACGGGGCACCATGGAACAGCTGGCCGCCACCCCGGTGCACCGGCTGGAGGTGGTGCTGGGCAAGCTGGTGCCATACATCGGCATCGGGTTCGTGGACGTGGGGGTCGCCGTGGCGGTGGGCGTCTTCATCTTCGAGATCCCTCTCCGCGGAAGCCTCCTCCTCCTGGCCGGGATGACCCTGCTCTTCCTGATCGGAGCCCTGGGCCTCGGGATGTTCATCTCCGCCGCGATGAAGAGTCAGGTGCTGGCCACCCAGGTGGCGATGCTCGCCACCTACCTTCCGGCGCTCCTGCTTTCCGGGTTCCTCTTCGACATCGCCAGCATGCCGGTGGTGCTCCGGGCGGTGACCCACGTCGTGCCTGCCCGCTACTACATCGAGGTGACGCGGGGGATCTTCCTCAAGGGCGTGGGGCTCGAGGTGTTGTGGCCCCAGGGGCTCGCGATGATCGCGTTCGCGGTCCTGGGCCTCGGGCTCGCGGCGGCCAACTTCCAGAAGCGGATCTCCGCATGAGCGCCGGGGGACGGTCCTTCGGCCGAGTGGCCGCCCTGCTCCGGAAGGAATGGCGCCAACTCTTCCGCGACCCCAAGACCAAGCGGATCATCTTCGTGTCGCCGATCGTGCAGCTGCTGCTGTTCGGCTACGCCGTCACCACCGACGTGCATCGGGTGGCCACCTGGGTCGTGGACCACGACCGCACGCCTGCGTCGCGCGCCCTGCAGGATGCCCTTGCCGCGGGGGGATACTTCCGGATCGTGGGCCGCTCCGACCGGTCCGCCGATCTCTCCGCCGCGCTCGACCGGGGCAAGGCCCGGATCGGGGTCGAGATCCCGCCCGGATTCGCGGCCCAGCTTGCCGCCGGGCGCGGCCCAGCGGTCCAGGTGCTGGTCGACGGCACCAACTCCAACACCGCCACCGTGGCCCAGGGGTACGTCACCCGGATCCTCCAGCGGTTCGGGGTCGAACAGTCCGCCGCCGGGCCGGGCCGGATCGGGGGCGTGGACTTCGAGCCCCGCGCCTGGTACAACCCTGGTCTCGCCAGCGTGGTCTACAACGTACCGGCGGTGCTGGGGGCGCTGGTGTTCATGATGTCGCTCCTCCTCACCGCGCTCGCGGTGGTGCGGGAGCGGGAGCTGGGTACCCTGGAGCAGCTGCTGGTGAGCCCGCTCACGTCCGCCGAACTGATGCTGGGCAAGACGCTGCCGGTGGTGGCGGTGGTGCTGATCGACCTGGTCCTGGTGGCGGCCGTGGCCATCCTCTGGTTCGGAGTGCCCTTCCGCGGGCACCCGGCGGCGCTGCTTCTGGCCACCCTGTTCTTCTCGCTGGCGGCGCTGGGTCTCGGGCTCCTGATCTCCACCGTCTCCCGGACCCAGCAGGAGGCCTTCATGGCCATGTTTCTCTTCATCCTGCCGGCGCTCATTCTCTCGGGGTTCATGTATCCGGTGCACACCATGCCGGAGGCGTTCCAGGCGCTCACCGTGCTCAACCCGGTGCGCTGGTACCTCGAGATCGTGCGAGCGCTGTTCCTCAAGGGCGCCACGGTGGCCGAGCTGTGGCGGCAGTACGCGGCGCTGGCGGTCATGGGCGGCGGCGTGTTCCTGGCCGCGACCTGGCGGTTCAGGCGGGCGGTGGGGTGACCAGTGGGTCTCGTCACCCCGTACCTTCGATCGAGCTCAGCACCGACGAGCGTAACCTGCGTGCTCCGGGGTTTCCAAGGAAGAGGGTGCGACCGACCAGGATGGCAGGTGTTGCGCGGATTCCAAGGTCTTCAGCCGCCTGCACATCCAACCTGACAATCTCAACCGTTGCCGCGTCCGTTAGGCAACGTGAGAACGCGCTGGTGTCGCGCACGCCTACTTCCCAGGCGTACGCGGCCCACGGTTTGGCTCCGAAGGCGTCCGCGTCGCGAAAGAGGACACGCTGGACAGCCTCCAGGCGGCCCTGTCGAGCCGCGCACACCGCCGTGAGGGCGGCGGGCCATCCATGGTCAAGGATCGGAAAGTGGCGCATGACCACTGCCACCGTGCCGGGCCAGCGCCGACGCAACTTCGCAAGGTCGGCCGCGGCAGCTTGGCAATAGCGGCAGGCGAAGTCCGAGAAGACGACGATTGTGACCGGAGCGTCGTCCGGCCCTAGGCGAGGGCGGCCACCGGCGTAGCTGGCCGCGTCCGTGGGTAGGACCTTGGTGACTACCGGCGGCTCGATCGCCCACCGCACCGCGGCGAGAGCTGCAATGCCAGTTGTGACGACAACCGCCACGGTCAACAGCGCATTGCCGACCGGTCCAGCTCGGCTTCGCGATGCAGCCCGCACTTCAGGGCCAGAGACAGACTTTCTGATCATCGAGGCTGCCCTGCGGGACTGCACAACGGGAGCAGGCCGCATGGCAAAACAGCGTGGTGACGCAGGGATCTGGTTCGCAAGCGTGGCCGACCAGTCCAGATGAACTCAATCCCACGGCAGCTGCCGTCATTGCGGCGATCCAGAGGAGGCGCTTCATTTCTGGGGTCCCTCGTCGAAGTGGAGGTTGGGTCATGAGCTGCATGGAAAAAGGTGGACAATCATGCAGAAGCCGCGAGACCCCAAAAGTGACGGGCTCGGTTACAACCGCCCTTGGGCTACTATCGGCTTCCCCCCCCCAGGCGTGGTGGCCGAAGTGCGGGGGCACCAAAATCAGGTAGCCGCCAGCACGCGGTGCTAACCGCCTTGGCCGCGGGCCTGCGGGCCAAGGAGATCGCTAGGCTGTTGGGGGTCAGCCGGTATACGGTCTACGACCACATTCGACGCCTTCGCAAGCGAACGGCCACCACGACGAACGCTGCCCTGGTCTACGCGGCAGCCAGAGAGGGCTGGATCGAGTTCGGACGGGCCAGCAGCCCTGATCGCGTCGCCGCTCAGCCCGCTGTACGATCTCCGGGTCGCAAGGACTCGGCTGCGGGACTCCTCCC
The DNA here is from genome assembly GCA_964521535.1 of uncultured Gemmatimonas sp. Classification (GTDB taxonomy): domain Bacteria; phylum Gemmatimonadota; class Gemmatimonadetes; order Gemmatimonadales; family GWC2-71-9; genus SHZU01. The sequence goes on along the minus strand of CAZFSA010000143.1, from coordinate 5,487 downwards.
TCGCCGTTGGCTAAGCCCGATCCTGGCCGGTTTCCTCCTGACCGCGCCGGGTCTGGCCGCCGCCCAATCCGTTCGCGACAGTGGCGGGGTCCGCCTGGTCAACCACCGGCAGAGTGATGTGCCGAAGGGCCGATGGTCGGTCAGCGAAACCCCGATCGTAACCATCGAGTCACCAGCCTGGGATTTCACCCTGATCGCCCAGGTGGTGCTGGTCGACGGCGCCCGGATCGCAGTGGCCGATAACGGATCAGCCAGTATCGTGGTGTTCGATTCCCTGGGCCGACGGCTTCGCTCGATGGGACGAAAAGGCGGGGGGCCAGGGGAGTTTCGGTCATTGTGGGACGTGTCCCGGATCGGTGACTCGCTTGCTGGCTTCGACGGTGGCAGCGGCGCCTGGCAGGTCTTCGATCCGGCGGGGAAGTACGCCCGGACCGTTCGCCGTGCCCGCGCGGCATCGGGGGTCGCCGTCGAGCGGGTCGGGTTCTTCGCCGACGGCGCGCTGGTGGGCTACCACGCCGACCAGGACCGCCCCCCGCCGGGCCGTTCGACGGGACGAGTGACCGTGGTGGTCATCACCCCGACCGATACGGTGGAACTGCTGACGGCTCCGCAGCGGGAACGCGTGGTCTCGGCGGACGGCAGCGTCCAGCGCGTGGTGTTCGGCGCCCGCACCCACCTGGCCGTGTTCGGCGATCGACTGTGTCACGGATTCCCGGAGCGGTACGAGTTCTGGTGCCGCCGGCGCGATGGCCAGCCCTATCTCCGGGTGGTGCGCGAGGGGGTTCGGCCCGTGCCGGTGACCGGCCAGGACCGGGCCGCGTACCTTGCCGGCGTGGATTACTCGAACCCGGGCCCACGAGGCGCGGCCTACCGCGAATGGGTTCGGCGGGCCACGGTCTACGCCGCGCGAATGCCGGCGTACGGGCGGATGGTGGCGGCCCGGGATGGGAACCTCTGGATTGGCCCGACCACCCGGGCAGACATCGAGGGGCGGTCGATCAGCCCGGTGCCACGGGAGCCGACTCGCTGGTCGGTGTTCGCGCCGGATGGCACCTGGTTGTCGGACGTCGAGTTGCCGGGGGGCTTCCGGCTGACCGACGCGGACGGCGACCTGATCGCCGGGGTGATCGCCTCGGAAGACGGCGCGGAGGGCGTCAGACTCCTCCGCCTGCGTCGCTGACGGCGGCTCTCCCGGCTGAGCAAGACCCGGAACCAGCGCTGCATCCCTGTCTGGGCCGGCGGCGGGCACGTAGATTCCGCTCTGGCCGGAGGCCCGATGATTCCCTTATCGTCCGAGACCGCACGAACAAGGGCCCGCGAGGCGGCGGCGCGGATCGGTCCCGCACAGGGGCTCCACCTCGTGGTGCTGTTCGGGTCCACGACTGACCCGGGCCGATCCGCCCCGCGGGACCTGGACCTCGCGCTCCAGGGCCGTGGGGGCGCGCTCCTGGATCTCGTGGATCTCACCAACCGTTTCGCGCGCGAAACCGGCATCCAGGAGGTCGATCTGGTCGATCTTACGCGCGCCGATCCGGTGCTGCTGGCCCTGGTTGCCCGGGACGGCGTCCCGCTGTACCAGTCGGAGCCCGGGGCGTTCGCCCGGTTCGCGTCGCTCGCCGCCCGCCGGTTCGCCGACACGCGGAAGTTCCGCGACGCCGAGGCCGAGGAGGTGCGCGAGTTCCTCGCCCGGCGGCCGGCGGAATGACCGAGCTCGACCGGGCCCTGGTACGGCGCAAGCTCGCGGCGATCACGCGGAACCTGGCCGACCTCGCGGCGGTACGGCATCTGTCGCTGTCCGAGTACCGGGCGGACCGGCTGCGCCAGAAGGGAATCGAGCGCCTGCTCCAGGAGACGATCGAGGCGGCGACCGACGCGAACCTGCACCTGCTGCGAGCCGCGGGTCACCCTGCGCCTGTCGACTACTTCGGGAGCTTTGTGCAGGCGGGAACGTACGGCGTGATCCCACCGGACCTCGCCTCCCGCCTGGCGCCGGCGGCCGGCCTCCGAAACCGCCTGGTTCACGAGTACGATGCGATCGACGACGCAATCGTGCTGCGGGCGGTGGGCGAGGCCCAGGAGCTGTTCGGGGCCTACGTGGACGAGGTCGAGCGTTATCTCCGCCAACGGTGACGGCCGCTTAACGATCTCCCCCCGGTCCGCGTATTCGTTCTTGTCTCCCCCCGAGGACCAACGTGCGGGCCGGTGCAACCCTCTTGCTGGCGGCGAGTTTGGCCCTGGTCCCCGCGGCCCGGGCCAGCGCCCAGGCCTCGTCCACCGACGTGATCCTCGGCCAGGTCACCGACGACCAGGGCCGCCCCCTGGCCGAGGCCCTGGTCGAGGCAATGTCCCTCGAAACCCACGTGGTCCGGACCGCCCGGACCAACGCCCAGGGCCGGTACACCATCGTGTTCCCGGACGGGGGCGGGCAGTACCAGATCACCGTCCGGGCGATCGGCGCGGTGCCGGTCCAGCGGGTCATCGCCCGGCAAGTTGACGAAGATCGCCTGGTTTTCAACATCCGCCTGACCAGTACGCCCACGCAGCTCGAGGAGATCGTGGTCCGCGCCGGCCGGCGCGGGCCCCCGGTGGAGTTCGAGCGGCCCACGGCCGGCTCCACCGAACGAGCCCTCACCCCGGACCAGCTCGCCCGGTTGCCGATCGACCCGGGCGACCTGGCCCTCCTCGCCACCCTGGCCCCCGGGGTGGTGACCGTCCCCGGCACCGATTCGACCGCCGCCAGCTTCTCGGTGGCCGGCCAGCGGCCCGGCGACAACAACGTCACCCTCGACGGCCTCTCCTTCAGCGCCACCTCCGTACCCCAGGACGCGGTCCGGGTCTCCCGGGTCATCACCAATACCTACGACGCCTCCCGGGGCCAGTTCAGCGGCGGGCTGGTGTCCTCCACCTCGCGCTCGGGAAGCAACGTGACGCAGGGGAGCGCCAACTACTCGCTCCGCGACCGGAGCCTGGAGCTCTCCTCCGAGGGCGACAACCCCTTCGCCAGCGGCTTCACCCAGCACCAGCTCTCCTTTGGGCTGGGCGGGCCGCTGGTCCGGAACCGGCTCTTCGTCTTTGCGAGCGGGCAGGGACGCTTCCGGGCCGACGCCCTGCAATCGCTCCTCAACGCGCCGGCCGGCACGCTCGACCGCCTGGGCGCGAGCCAGGATTCGGTGGCGCGGTTCCTGAGCCTGGTGCGGGGCTACGGTCTCCCGGTGAGCCTGGGCGCCGAGTCCGATCGCGACTCCCGCAATCTGTCGTCGCTGGTGCGGGTCGACTGGAACGTCTCCGAGGGCCACACCCTCACGTTCCGCGGCGATCTCCGCGAGGACCATCAGGAGCCGACCCGGGTCTCGCCGCTGTCGGTGCCGAGCACTGGCGGCACCCAGTCGAGCAAGGGCGGCGGCGGGATGCTGGTGCTCAACTCGCGCTTCGGCGGGTCGGTGGTGAATGAGCTGCGAGCCTACCTCTCCGGCTCATCCCGCACGGCCTCGCCGGCCGAGGCGTTCCCGAGCGGCCGGGTGCAGGTGGCCTCGGCGCTGGGCGACGGGAGCGCCGGCGTCACCACGCTGGTCTTCGGCGGGAACCCCGGCCTGCCCCAGCGGAGCAACAGCACCGCCTTCGAGGCGACCAACGAGCTGAGCTGGCTCCCGGGAACCGGCGCGCATCGGCTCAAGCTGGGCGGGTTCGTGAACCTCACCAGCAGCGAGGACGACGCCACCGTCAATCGCTACGGCACCTTCGTCTTCAACTCCCTCGCCGACTTCGAGGCCGGCCGGCCCGCGAGCTTCACCCGCACCCTGGCGCCGGTGCTCCGGAGCAGCACGGCGCGAACCGGCGCCCTCTACCTCACCGATCAGTGGCGGGTGAACGACGCGCTCCAGCTTTCGCTTGGCCTCCGGGCGGAGGGCTCGGCCTTCGACGGCGCGCCCGCGCTCAACCAGGCGGTGCAGGCCCGCTTCGGGCTCCGCACCGACCGCCTGCCGAGCGAGGTCCGGGTGAGCCCGCGGGTCGGCTTCACCTGGGTGGTGGGCGGGCTCAATCCGGAGTCGCCGCCCCGCTGGTTCCTCCGCGGCGGGCTGGGCGAGTTCCGGAGCCGGATGCCCTCGCAGCTCGTGGCCTCGGCGGTTGCCGCCACCGGCCTGGGCGACACCGAGACCCAGCTGGTCTGCATCGGCTCCCAGGCGCCGACGCCGGAGTGGAGCCGCTACTTCGCCGATCCGTCAGCGATTCCGAGCGCCTGTCTCGACGGCCCCGGCGGGCCCGCGCCGCTTCCCACCCGGGTGCCGGCGGTTACCGCGTTCAGCGAGCGCTTCGGCGCCCCCCGCGCCTGGCGGAGTTCGCTGGGCGTGAACCGGCGCATGGGGCTCCATGCCGTCGGTGCGGAGCTGAGCTTTGCGTTGGGCCGGAGCCAGTTCGGGTTCACCGACGTCAATCTTGGTTCACCCGCCTTCACGCTGGCCAATGAAGGCGGCCGCCCCGTCTATGCCCCGGCGGCGCTGATCGACCCCCGCACTGGCGCCGTCGGGCTGATCGGCTCCCGGCTCGATCCGGCGTTCGGTCAGGTGCTGCGGGTCGACTCCGACCTCAAGTCCGAATCGACGCAGCTCACCCTCTCGGCCAACGGCACCACTCGCAAGGCGCTGATCTACAGCCTGTCCTATACGTGGAGCCGGTCGCGGGACCAGTCGTCGTTCTCGGGCGGCCAGGCCCGGGGCGGCTTCGGCGCCGCCACCACCGGGGGCGACCCCAACGCTCGCGAGTGGGCCACCAGCGACTTCGAGCGCCGCCATGCGTTCCTGGCGACGGTCACCTACCCGATCACCGGCAACCTGGAGGTCACCACCATCAGCCGGCTCTCGAGCGGCACGCCGTACACTCCGCGGGTGGCGGGCGACGTGAACGGCGACGGGGTGAACAACGATCGCGCCTTCGTCTTCGGGTCATCGGTGCCCGACACGGCAGTCGCCAATGGAATGGGCCGTCTGCTTGCCGCCACCAGCGGCCGGGTGCGGTCCTGCCTGGAGAGCCAGGCCGGCCGGATCGCCGCCCGCAACAGCTGCACCGGCCCGTGGCAGCCGTCGGTCGACCTCCAGCTCAACTATCGTCCCACCTTTCTCGGTCTCCGGCAGCGCCTCCTGCTCTCGGTGGTGACGGTCAATCTCCTGAGCGGCATGGACGAGCTCTTCCACGGCAGCGGCAATCTCAAGGGCTGGGGCCAGGGCGCCCGTCCCGACGCGACCCTCCTGCAAGTGCGGGGCTTCGACCCGGTGGCCGGCCGGTTCCAGTACGTGGTGAACGAGCGTTTCGGCGCCACCGCGGCGAGCGCCAACGCCATCCGGTCGCCGTTCCAGCTCGGGGTCCAGATGCGCTACACCATCGGCCCCGATCGGCGCCAGGAGTTCCTCCGGCAGCTCCGGGCCGGGTTCGGGGGACGGGGTGGTCCGGGCGGCCCGCCGGGCGCAGGCGGGCCGCGCGGTGGCGGGCCCG
>CAZFSA010000142.1:0-11529 GCA_964521535.1 uncultured Gemmatimonas sp. | reverse complement strand
CGGGCTTCCTCGCGGCGCCCGGCGCGGCCGGCGGCTTCGGCGGAACGCACCAGGGCCACCAGATCCGGCGACGGCGCCGCCGTCGGCAGGCTTGGGGCGGAAACGCCCTGGGCAAACGCCAGCGCGAGCGCGACGATCATCGCCGGGCTCGGGCCGGGACGGTGGTGGGATCCACTGCCGGTGCGCGCATCGAGAGCCGCCTGCCTCCTCAGGTGCAATATGCCCGGTCCGCGCCGCCGCCGCGACCCGACCTAACGGGACCCCGGTGTCCCCGCGCCGCAAGCCGCTTGCCAGCCCGTCGCCGCCGGCCCCGGCGCTATATTCCGGGTTCCGTCACCCAGGCTGCCATGGGTCTCGCACTCTTCGCCGCAGTCGTCGCGGTGACCGGCTTCGTGGTCCTCGCCTACAACCGCCTGGTCCGGCTCGGCCAGCTCGCCGACAACGCCTGGTCGGACATCGACGTGCAGCTTCGCCGGCGCCACGACCTCATCCCGATGGTGGTGGGCGTCGTCAAGGGCCACGCGGGCTACGAGCGCAACACCCTCCAGGCGGTGGTCGAAGCCCGGGCCCGCGCGCTCGACGCCGCGGGTCCGGAAGCGCGCGGTCGGGCGGAAGGGGCGGTCGAGGGGTCGCTGCGCCGGATCTTCGCCATCGCCGAGGACTATCCCGATCTCCGGGCGGCCGAGGGCTTTCTGGCCCTTCAACGGACGCTGACGGAGATCGAGGACCACCTCCAGAGCGCTCGGCGCTACTACAACGCGGTGGTGCGCGACTACAACACCGCGATCGCGCAGTTTCCGACCAACCTGGTCGCTGGTCCCGCCCGGTTCCAGCCGCGGGAATTCTTCGCCCTGGAGGATGCGAGCGAGCGGAGCGCGCCGCGCGTCGATCTGGAGCGTGACCGATGATCCGGAACGCGCTGTGGCTGCTCGGCGCGGTCCTGGCCGCCACGCCTGCCGGCGCCCAGGGCCGGCACCTGGTCCTGGAGCGGTTCGATGCCACCATCCGGGTCCAGCCCGACGGACTCCTGGACGTGACGGAAGCAATCACGGTCCGGTTCGTCGGCTCCTGGAACGGCATCTACCGAACGATTCCGGTCGAATACCGTACCCCGCAGGGGTTCAACTGGACGCTGGGGCTCGAGCTGGTCGGGGCCACCGACGACGCCGGCACCGCGCTCCGGGTGGAGCGGAGCCGCGAGCGCCATTACGTCAAGTACAAGATCTGGGTTCCCGGCGCCCAGGATGCCCGCCGGATCGTCAACCTGAGGTACCGGGCCCGGAACGGCCTCCGGTTCTTCCAGGACCACGACGAGCTCTACTGGAACGTCACCGGTGACGAGTGGGACGTCCCGATCGAGGCGGCGGCGGCCACGGTGGAGCTTCCGGCCGGAGCCACCGGCGTTCGCGCCACGGCCTTCAATGGGCCCTACGGATCCACCGCCCGCGATGCCACGGTCCAGGTGGAGGGGACGCGGGTCCGGGTGACGCTGCCCGTGCGGCTCGAGTTCCGGGAGGGCCTCACGGTGGTCGTCGGGTGGGACAAGGGGCTGGTGGCCGAACCCACCGCCAGCGACCGCGCCCTGGGTTTCCTGGCGAGCAACTGGCCCCTCGCCATCCCGATCCCGGTGTTCATCGGCATGCTGGCCGTCTGGCGGCGACGCGGCCGGGACCCGGAGAAACTTCCGGTCGTCGTCCAGTACGACCCGCCGGACGACCTCACCCCGGCCGAGGGCGGGACCCTGATCGACAACTCGGTCGACATGCGGGATATCACCGCCACCATGGTCGATCTGGCCGTTCGCGGCTTTCTGCGGGTCGAGGAGCGGCAGGAGCGGCGGCTGATGGGACTCCTTGGCGGAACGACCTATGTGCTCCATCGACTCAAGCCCCCCGGAGACTGGGGAGCGCTCCGACCGCACGAGCGCCAGGTGCTGGTCGGGCTCTTCAAGGGGGACGCGGACTCGGTGGAGCTTTCCGAGCTGGAGAACGAGTTCTACACCAGTCTCCCCAAGATCAGGAAGGGCGTGTTCGATCAGCTCCTGACGCGGGGCTATTACCAGGGCCACCCCGACACCGTGCGGGGGATCTGGCTGGTGGTCGCGGTGCTGGCGGGCGCCACGGTGGCAATCGGCGGGTCGATGCTGTCCAACGCGTTTTCCCTGACACCGGTCCCCTTTGTGGTCGCGGGCGTGCTCACCTTTCTGATCGTGGGCGGATTCGCGCTGGTGATGCCGGCCCGGACCGTGGCCGGCGCCCGCGCCATGGAGCGGGTCCGGGGCTTCGAGGAGTTCCTCCGGCGCGTGGACGACTACCGCGCCCGGATCGTGGCGCACCCGGAGCTGTTCGACCGGTTCCTGCCCTACGCCATGGCCTTCGGCGTTGAGAAGAAGTGGGCCAAGGCGTTCGAGGGCATCTATCGGGAGCCGCCGACCTGGTACGCCGGCCCCTCCGGCGCCCACTTCAGCCCCAATCGGTTCGCCGGTCAGTTGGCCGGGTTCACCACCCGCGCCGGTTCCACCCTGGCCTCCTCTCCCCGATCGTCGAGCGGCTCCGGCTTCAGCGGGGGCTCCTCCGGCGGGGGCGGGGGAGGGGGCGGCGGCGGGGGGTTCTAGCGGGGGAGCAGCGCGATCGCGCGGACCGGGCCGCCCGAGCCCCGCTCCACCTTCATGGGCAGCGCGATCACGCTCGCGCCCCGCGGAGGCAGTTCCCCCAGCCCCCGCAGGTTCTCGAGGCCCACGCCGTTCGCTGCCGCCAGCACTCGATGGGCCGCGAAGTCTGTCGACGGACCATGGTCGATCGACGGCGTGTCGATGCCCAGTCCCGCCACTCGTCGCTCCTCCACCAGGAGCCTGGCGGCCTCGACCCCGAAGCCGGGGAAGTGGAGCTTCGAGGCGTCGCCCGGCGTGTCGTCACCGAAGTAGGCCAGGCGATCGCCCCAGTACCGCTCCCAGCCGGTCCGGAGCAGTACCAGCGTGCCGGGCCGGATGGTGCCGTGCGCCCGCTCGAAGGCGGTCACGTCGTCCACGCCGAGCACGGCGTCCCGGTCGGCCTCCGCCCGAGCCCGGAAGTCGATCACGACCGCCGGCGCCATCAGCTGTTCCAGCGGGATCTGGTCCACCGTCCTGCCTCCCCGGTGAAAGTGGATCGGTGCGTCCAGGTGGGTGCCGCCATGCTCGGGGGCCGAGAAGGCATAGGAGGAGTAGAACCACCCGCCGGGAGTCTCGCCAAACGCGAGCTGCTCCTGCTCGAACCCCCGCGGCGAGGTCGGCCAGTAGAGAGTCTCCGCGTTGAACGGGTGGGTCAGGTCCACCAGCCGGGCCGACGAGAGGTCGACTTCGGCCGATCGGGCGCACGCGGCTGTCAGGACCAGGGCGGGCAGAAACGGGAAGAGGCGCATGGCCACTCCGGAGGCTGGGGCGCCCCTCAACCTACGCCTGGTCTTGAACCCGGGCCACTTGAGTCACGCCCGGGGGACGGAACCCGACGAGCTTCGCGGACGTTGCGGAGAGTCCAAGGAGGCGGGATGCGTTACCTGGCGCTGGCGGGTCTGGGAACCCTGGTGGTGACGATGTCGGCATGCGGGCTGCCGCTCGGCCCCTGCTATACCGAGCTGGTGGCTGTCGTCCTGACGGGCCGGATCGAGACCGCGTCCGGCACCACCAGCGTTACCGCTGGCGACCAGGTCGCCCCGGGCAATGTTCAGGACTTCGCCACGCTCCGGGCCGTCCTGGTGGACGGGTCGCGGGTGCCGGGGCGCAGCGTGGCCTGGACGGTTTCGGGTCTCGGGTCGGGCTACCTTGCCGTCGTTCTGCCGGCCGACCTCGCGCCGGGCCAGTCAGTGACCCTGACGCCGGTCCAGGGCGGCGGATGGGGTGTGTTGCCAGGCTCCAGCGGCGGCCTGGTGACCTGGACGGGAGAATGGCCGGCGGGAGCGGCGCTCCAGGGCTCGGCCCGGATCGTCGATCGCGTCCCCTTGCGGGTCGAGCTCGATCTGACGCTGGTCGAGCCGTCGGGCAGCGTGCGCCGGCTCACGGCAACAGCCCGCTTCTCGTATCGGAGGGATCCGACCCCGTGCACCTGACGGCCGCTGCCGGCCGGCGGCGGCAGCGCCGGGCTGGTCAGTTCGGGGCCGGCGACGAGCCGGCCCGGTAGGCCTCGGCCTGCCCCGGCTTGCCCCACGCCGTGTACAGGGTCGCCAGCCGGGCTTTCGCCAGTGCAATTCTCCGATTCTCCCCGACCTGCGAACCCTGCAGGGCCTCCAGACTCTCTCGGAGCGGCGCCTCGGCCTCGGCGAATCGCCCCTGGGTGGTCAGTACCTCGCCGAGGGCACCGCGGGTGAGCGCGGTCATGAAGTGGTCCGGTGGCAGGGTCGATTCCCGTTGCGCCAGCGCATCTCGAAGCAACGGCTCGGCCTCCCTGGCTCGTCCTGTTGCATTGAGGACCAGCGCCTTGGTGGTGAGCGCCGTGGCGTAGTTGATGTACTGGGGACCGGCATGGCGCCGGTAGGCGGCCAGGGTCTGATCGATCCTCTTCTCGGCCTCGGCGAAATCGCCGGCCAGGAAGTCGGCCTGGGCTTGGAGTCGGAGGTTGTCGTAGATCGGCAGGTAGCTGGGGGCGAAAGTCCGCTGGCAGTGGTCCCGGCCGCGCTCCAGGCTGGCCTTCGCCGCGGACAGCTCCCCCCGTTCGAGCAACGCACTGCCGAGGAGGGTGAGATACGTGCAGAGCTCGGCGCCGCTGGCGGGGCGGGTGGCCGCTCGGGCTACCAGGTCCGTCGCTCTCCGCTCGGCCTCGGCGAAGTTGCCCCGATCGAGCAGCACCAGCGCGAGCATCGATTCGATGTGTCCGGTCAACCCGGGTGCGGTGGCCGAATCGAGCGACGCTGTCAGGGCGAGGGCCTCCCGGAACAGCGCCTCGGCCTCCTGGCCGTTTCCCTGGGCCCGCTGGAGGAGCGCGAAATCATTCAGGGCCTCGAACAGAAGGCGGGACGGGAGGTGCCCGCGGGTCACCTCAGCGCGTAGAGCGCCGAGGTTGGCCTCGTAGAAGCGCCGGGCCGTGGGATAGTCACCGCGGTTGAGCTGGAGCTTGGCCAGTGCCAGCCGGGTCTTGAGCATCGCCGGGTCCTCCGGTCGCAGGCGTCGCTCCTGCTCGGCCAGTGCGGCGTGAAGGTGTCGCTCGCCGGCCTCGTATTCACCGAGGACGACATAGTTGGTCCCGATGATCTGATGGAGACTCGACCGGACCACCGGATCGAGCGACAGGTCGTTCCCATCGGCCAGCCGGTCCGCGGCGGCCTGGAGCGCCTCGCCGACGGTGCTCCGGGCGGTCCGGCCCCCTTCCGCTCCTGCCCGGATGGCCGACGCGGCCAGGACGTCCTCCAGAAACCCCGCCACGGCCGCGGTCTTTCGCTGCTCGGTCCGGCTCTGGCGAAACTGCCACCAGGTCACCGCCATGCCGATCCCGAGTGCGAGGAATGCGACGGCAACCGCAGCCACCATCGCCCGATTCCTGGCGGCGAACTTGCGAACCCGGTATCCCAGGGAGTCCGGCTGCGCCGACACTGGGAGCCCGGCCAGGAGCCGCCGGAGATCCTCCGAAAGCTGCTCGGCCGACTGGTAGCGCCGGCCGGGTTCCTTGCGGATGGCCATCATCACGATCTGGTCCAACTCGCCGGCGATACCGCGCGGCCAGGCCAGGGTTCCCGTGACCGCGCGCGCCGCTTCGCTCGGGGGCCGGGGCGCTGTGTCCAGAGCGCGTTGCCGGGCCTCCAGGAGGGGGAGCCCCTGAACGTTGACCGGCGGCGCCCCCGCCACCAGCTCGTAGAGGAGAATGCCGAGCGAATACACGTCCGACGTGGTGCTGACCGGATCACCGCGGAGCTGTTCGGGGCTGGCGTAACCGGTCGTGAGCGGCGCCGTGCCCGGGTCGGTGAGATCCCCGGCGGCCTCGAGCAGCGTGGCAATCCCGAAGTCGAGGAGCTTCACCGTCCCGTCACGCGCGACCATCACGTTGCTCGGCTTGAGGTCGCGGTGGACGACCAGGTTCTGGTGGGCATAGTGGACCGCGGCGCAGACCTGCCGCATCATCTGGAGCCGGTCCCGGAGCCCGAGCTGAAGGCGGGCGCAGTAGCGGTCGATCCGCTCGCCTTCGACGTACTCCATAGCGAAGAACGGCCGTCCGTCCTCCGCCTGGCCGCCATCGAGCAGCGCCGCGATGTTCTTGTGGTCGAGGCGCGCCAGGATCCGGCGCTCGCGGGCGAACCGCCTCGCCACCGCCTCCGTGTCAAACCCGGCGGGGACGACCTTGATGGCCACCCGCTTGGTGAACACCTCGTCGTCGCGGAAGGCTTCGTAGACCGTTCCCATTCCGCCCCGGCCGATCTCCCGGGTTACCCGGTAGGGGCCGATCCGAGCCCCTGCTTCCAGATCCGGCCCGGCCAGGTCTGCGGGCAGGTCCGGCGGGTGGTCCAGGACGCCGTCCGCTGCCTGATGGGCCTGGAGCAGCGGCCCCAGTTCGGCGCTCAGGTCCGGCTCGATGGCTGCCAGCTGTGCCAGCTCCCGGGCCTGGTCGACGGGCGCGAGTTCCACCAGGCGGTCGAAGGCCGCCCGCAAGCGTTCCCAGTCTGGGCCCGGTGTGGTCATTGCGCTCGCCGGTTCCGGCGTCGAGTCGAGAGGCGCCATGCCTGATAGCGTACGCTGGCCGGGGATGGGCTCATTCGCCCCCGGTGCCGCTCGGCGGCGGGGCGGCGAACTCGCGGTGCAGCCAGGCCCGGGCAAACTGCCAGTCGCGTTTGGCCGTCGCCGGGGAGATGGCGAGCGCGGTGGCCACCTCGTCCCAGCCGAGCCCCCCGAAGTACCGAAGCTCCACGACCTTGGCTGGCCGAGGGTCGCGATCGGCCAACCGCTCGAGGGCTTCGTGAAGGTCGAGCATGTCGATCGAGTGGTCGCTCGCGCCGGCCAAGTCGTCCCGGAGCGGCACCCGGATGCCGCCGGATCGTTTCCGGGCCCGACGACGGCGGGCGTGGTCGACGAGGAGACAGCGCATCACGTTGGCCGCCACACCGAGGAAGTGGGCGCGATTGGTCCCGACACCCGATCCCGCCCCGACCAACCGGAGGTAGGCCTCGTTGACGAGGGCGGTGGGCTGAAGGGTGTGATCGGGTTGTTCGCGCGAGAGCTGGCGGGCGGCGATGGCTCGCAACTCCTGGTACACCAAGGGGATCAGCCGGTCGAGCGCCTCGGGGTCGCCCGCCTGGAGCGCGGCCAGAAGCCGGGTCACCTCATGGGTGGTGGAGGGCTCGAATTGCATGTGGTTCCGGGGCTGCTGACAAGGTACGGCGCCACCTGTGACGGGTCGAGCCCGGCCCGCAGCAGCCGGTGAGCCGCTTCGGACCGCTCCTGCGCAATCAGAGGGTGGTTCACCCTGGCTCACCATGTCCGCGAGGTACCCGTGTCGCGCACTGCGTTGGAGGTCACCCTGGTCCTCTCGATCGTCGGTTGCAAGAAATCCCCCACCGACCCGGGGCCGACTCCTCCACCCCCGCCCACCGTCGCCTCCGTTTCGGTCTCTCCGCAGGCCGCCACGCTGACGTCGCTGGGTGAGACGGCAACCCTGAGCGCCGAAGTGCGGCTCTCCAACGGGGCGATCGGCACGCAGGCGGTCACCTGGAGCAGCTCCAACGGCGGGGTCGCGACCGTTTCAGGCGGAACGGTCACCGCCGTGGCCAACGGTCAGGCGACCATCACCGCAGCGGTGGGCGGCGTCTCTGGCACGGCGGCGATCACGGTCGCCCAGGCGGTCGCGTCCGTCAGCCTGCTCCCCGCCGACACCGTCATCAAGAGTGTCGCCCGGCTGCGGGCCTCGGCCCTCGACGCCCGGGGCAACCCGATCCCCGCGGCGCCGCTGCAGTGGGAGTCCCTCACCCCAGCCATCACGGCCACCGACCAGAGCGGCAACCTGACGCCGGTCTCCACCGGGGTGGCCCGAATCAAGGTCACCGCCGGCGCCCACAGCGCCACGGCCCTTGCCCGGACGGTCTGGAACGTCACCGTGCTGAGCGACCTCTTCCCGCTCTTCGAGTACGCCGCCACCACCGGCGCGCGCAAGGCCATCTCCGACGTGAACCAGGCGCACGCCGATGCCCGCGCCGCGGTGATCGCGCCAGTCTGGGCCTACCTGGAGGGCCTGCTGCCCACCAGCGGCTCGCCAACGACCCACATGTACTTCACCACCTGGCCGCAGATCTGGACCGAGTTCACCCCGTTCTGCGGCGGCCAGCTGCTGCAGGGCCAGACCGCGTGGACCTCCTGTGCCGCCCCCAACATGCAGCACTTCTTCATCCCGGAGTCGCAGGCCGGCGACTTCGCGCTGGTCACCCGATTCCTGACCCGGCAGTTCCTCCTCGCCAGTCACACGGCCAGCCGCAACTTCCCCTGGTTCCACGAGGGGTACGCGCAGTGGCTCGCCGGCGGCTCCGTGCAGGGTGGCGCCGTGGTGGGTGCGGTGCGCCCTGTGGCAATCGCCGACTTCAAGGGCGGCGACGCCCAGAACCTGCTGGCGCCGCTTGACACCCTGATTCGCCTGCCCGGCGCGCGGTATTACGAGAACCTTCCCCAGCGCACCCCGGTGGCCGTCCGGATGGCGCAGGGGGTTCTGCTGGTGGCCTTTCTCGCCAAGGACTATCCGGCGGTGCTCCCGGCGATCTTCGCGCGGATTCGCGCCACGCCCGGCGCGGGGTTCACCAACGATGACCTGATCCAAGAGATCCTGACCCGGACCGGCCTGACGGTGGCTCAGCTGGAGGCGGCCTATCTCGCCTATGCGCGTTCGCTCTGAACGGGGCCCGGCCTAGCCCGGGTCCTTCCAAACCTGCCGGCAGACCCGGAGCCAGTTCTCCCCGAGGATGCCGCGCACCTGCTGCTCGGAGTAACCCCGCCGCAACAGAAGATCGGTCAGCTCGATCATCTGCTCCGGATGCACGCAGGCCATGGGCTCCCAGGCGCCCTCCTCCCGCCCGGGCCACTCGTCCGGCCGGGCGGCGATGAAGGCTCTCAGGAAGTCCAGGCCCGGGGCGTCGAGGTAGTCCAGGCCGATCCCCACATGCTCCGGGCCCACCAGCTGGGCCACGTGGTCCACGTGCCGGAAGTAGGTCTCGGTGTCGGTGCCGCCGAGGTAGAACCCGGCGCTGGTGATCCCGATGACGCCCCCCTGGCCGGCGCAGGCGGCGATCTGGTCGTCGCGCACGTTCCGGAAATGCGGGCGGATGGCGTGACACCCGAGGTGGGAGAAGACCATCGGCGTCCGGGAGAACTCCATCATGTCCATCGTGGTGCGGTATCCCGCGTGCGCCCCGTCCACCAGCATGCCCACCCGGTTCATCTCCTCCACCACCTTGACCCCGAACCTCGTGAGCCCGACGTCGATCCGGTCCGCGCCGCCGCCGCCGATCGAGTTGACGAGATTGAACACTGGATGGCAGAAGCGCACGCCGAGCCGGTAGTAGACCTCGATCATGTTCAGGTCCCGCTCGAGGCAGCGGAACCCCTCCAGATGAAGCCCCACGGCCAGCTTGCCCGCGGCCTTGGCCCGCAGGATGTCGTCGGCCGTGTTCACCAGCACCAGACGCTCGGGATCGCTCAGAATGTCGCGGCGGCAGGCGGCGATCCGGCGCATTGCCTCGCCGATGTTGTGGCGGTCTCCCGCCGGGTGGACCGAAACGAAGTTGAAGCCGGCCGCCCGCCAGCGGGGGAAGAGCCGGACGTCGTTCCGGGCCTCGGGCTCGTAGACGAACACCATGTCCCACACCAGGGCGTCGCGAAACAGCTGGGCAGCAGCGGGCGAAGTCGCAGCGGGCGTCATCAGGGTCAGTTCCGGTAGTCGGGGGACTCGCGGTCCAGGATCCGCTTGAGCGCCTCGAGGTGCTTCCGCGGCTGGTCCACGGCGTCCGGGTTGGTCGCCATCGCCCGGGTCATCGCCGTCATCACCCGCTCCGGGATCGGGCGGAGCGGGCGGCCCGTGGACTGGGCCAGCACCTGGACCATGCAGGCCCGCTCCAGAAAGTAGAGGTCGTTGAACGCCTGGTGGATCGTCGGCCCGGTCACGATGACCCCGTGATGGCCCAGAAAAAGCACCGATTTCTCCCCCATCGCCTCGGCCATCCGGTCGCCCTCGGAGGGGTCGAGTGCGAGCCCCTCGTAGTCGTCGAGATAGGCCACGCGCCCGGCAAACTGGAGCGCGTTCTGGGAGACCATCTCGAGCCGGCCGCCCTCGATCACGGTGAGCGCCGTCGCGTACGGCATGTGGGTATGGAGCACCGCGCGGGCCCCGGGGTGACGGAGGTGGAGGCGCGAGTGGATGAAGAACGCCGTGTCCTCCACCACCTGCCGACCCTCCAGGATCCGCCGCTCATCGTCCGCGAGGACCAGATCGCTGGCCCGAAGCTCCCGCCAGTGGAAGCCGAGGGGGTTGACCAGGAACCGGCGGCCGTCGGCGTCGACGGCGTAGCTGAAGTGGTTGTCGATACCCTCGCTCAGGCCGAGGCGCTCGGCCCAGCGGAGCGCGGCGCAGAGGTCGATCCGGGCTTCGCGGATCCGATCGGTGGTGGCGGTCATGGAGGGTGGTGGAGGACCGCCCATTCTACGGTGCCGCCCCCGTGACCGCAACGGCCCCGGGCCGAAGCCTGGCCGCTCAGGTCGCCCCGACCGGTCGCTCGGCCATGAGAGCGAAGGTGTTGCCCTCGCTGTCGTTGAAGTCGGCGAGCCAGAGTTCGTAGGTTTCCGCCCGGTGGACCAGGTGCGGCGCGCTCCGGAACGGCACCCCGCGCCGGGCGAGCGTGGCGTGGGTCGTCGTAATGTCCGCGACCTTGAAGTAGAGCAGGGACGACGGGTGATCGAACTCGCCTTGTTCGGCCGCCGAGAGCATCAGGCGGGTCTCGCCGGCCCGGAAGAAGGCCAGGCCCGGAAACTGAAAGAGCAGGGGCAGACCCAGCCGGTCGCGGTAGAAGGCCACGGCACGCTCCAGGTCCAGGATCCGGACGTGGACCTGCCCGAGGGTGGCGGTGGCGAGGTCAGCATCGGGCATGGTATCCTCCGGGGGGACGGGCGCGGCCTCGCGGCCGCCGGGCGGTGCCGATATTATTTAGCTAAGCTAACTATCTACGATGTCGTCCCGACCCCGTCAAGGGGATCTCCCCGCTCCGCTTCCCGACCTCGCGACCAGGCTGCACGCCGCCGCCATTCACCTGCTCCGTCGCCTCCGCGCCGAAGATGCGGCGAGCGGGCTGAGCGGGCCCCGGCTCTCGGCGCTGTCGGTCGTGGTCTTCGGCGGCCCCACCACCCTGGGCGACCTGGCCCGCGCCGAGCAGGTCCGGGCCCCGACGATGTCCCGGCTGGTCGCCGGCCTGGCCCGGGCCGGCCTCGTCCGGTCGGAGCGCGATCCGGTCGACCGCCGGATTCAGCGGATCCGCGCCACCGCGCGGGGCCGGGCCGTGCTGGAAGCCGGCCGGGCGCGGCGGGTGGAGCGCCTGGGGCGG
>CAZFSA010000141.1:0-11783 GCA_964521535.1 uncultured Gemmatimonas sp. | reverse complement strand
GGGGCCCGGGAGGCCCCCGCGGTCGCGGCGGCCCCGCCGGCGAGGCAGGCGGTCATGAGCCTGCTCGTGTCGCTCGGCCCGCTGTTGCTTGCGGCCCAGACCGCCGCCTCGACGCCACCCGAGGCCGCCTACCCCTTCGGGGTCGGCGAGCAGTTCGAGTACAGCGCCAGGCTCGGGATGCTCAAGCTGGGCGAGGCGTCGATGCGCGTCGTCGGAATCGACACCGTCCGGGGCGAGCCCACCTTCCGGTTCCGCTTCCACCTGGCGGGCGGCAACTTCCTCTTCCGGATCGACAACGTCCTGGAATCGTGGACGTCGGTGAGCGGCTTTCGTTCCCTTCGCTTCCGGAACGACAACACCGAAAACAAC
Organism: uncultured Gemmatimonas sp.; assembly: GCA_964521535.1. GTDB lineage: Bacteria > Gemmatimonadota > Gemmatimonadetes > Gemmatimonadales > GWC2-71-9 > SHZU01. The sequence continues at coordinate 11,414 of CAZFSA010000141.1, read as the reverse complement.
CGCAACCGGCTCCGGGAATACGAGATCTATCCCGACTCCGGCTTCTACCGGCAGAAGGGACGGGAACAGCCCGAACCGACGCCGGAGCAGCCGCTCGACGACGCGGCGATCCTCTACTGGGTCCGCACCACACCGCTGGAGGTCGGCCAGACCTACCGGTTCCACAAGTACTTCCGGATGGACAAGAACCCTCTGGTGGTGAAGGTGCTGAAGCGGGAGGCGATGGACCTGCCCGACGGCACCAGGGTGGACTGCCTGGTGCTCAACCCGATCATCGACGACCGGGGCATGTTCGCCGACCGGGCCGATGCCCGGCTCTGGATCACCGACGACGCCCGCCGGATCCCGGTTCAGATCCGCTCCCGCTACCCCTTCGGCACCGTGACGCTTCGCCTCGAGAAGATGGCACTCCAGGGGAGCGCCTCCTGAGCGTGCCCGGCTCCGGAATCAATCGGTCCCGACTCCGCACCGTCCCGATCGCCGACCGGCAGTCGAAGGTCATCCCCCGCCTTCTGGCCACCCCGCCGGGCACCGACCGGTCCTTCGCGGGTTTTCTGTCCAGCCTTCCCGACCAGCTCGCCGCCCGAGACCTCCGGCTGGTCATCGATGCCGTCCGGAGCGCCTATCGGGAACACCGCGGCGTGGTGCTGATGCTCGGCGGGCATGTGATCAAGGTCGGACTGGGTCCCCTGGTCGCGGCGCTGGTCGAGGCCGGCGTGGTGACCCACATCGCGCTGAACGGGGCCGCCGCGATCCATGACTTCGAGCTCGCCGCGTATGGCGGCACCAGTGAGGACGTGGCCGCCGGCCTCGCCGACGGAACCTTCGGGATGGTGGAGGAGACCGGTCGCGACATGAACGCCGCGATCGCGACGGCGTACCGGGAGGGATGGGGCCTGGGCGAGGGGCTCGGGGTGGAGTTGTCGAGGCGAACCGACCGGGAGGAGAGCGTGCTGCTGGCGGCCCGGCGGAAGGGCGTCCCGGTGACCGTCCATGCCGCCATCGGAGCCGAGATCATCCACCAGCATCCCAGCGCCGACGGGGCCGCGATCGGCGCCACCAGTCTGCGCGACTTCGACGGCCTCGTCGCAGCCCTGCCCGCGCTCGACGATGGCGGTGTGGTCATGAACTGGGGAAGCGCCGTGATGCTCCCGGAGGTCTTCCTCAAGGCCCTCAGCATGGCCCGCAACCTCGGCGGCGGCCGGCCCCGCCGCTTCCTCGCCGCCGACTTCGACATGATCCGCCACTACCGGCCGGCGATGAACGTGGTTCGTCGGCCAACCCTGACCGACGGAACCGGCGTCCTTCTCACGGGGCATCACGAGATCATGATGCCCCTGGTTGTCTGGGGCGTACTGGCCGCTACGCCTCCGTCGGGCGCCCCTTGATCGTGTCCCTGATCCGGTCGGCCGTGTCCGGGCTCAGAATCCGGATCACCTTGTAGATCAGCCAGCCCAGGAAGGCGAACCACAGGACCTTGAACACCAGGGCCAGCAGACCGCCAATCAGGAAGCCGATCACCTTCAGGCCGATCAGGAAGAGGACGGCGAAGCCAGCGAAACCCAGGACCCCGCGCACCATGGTATGTTCCTCCGCAGTTGGAAAACCTCGGTCGCAGGTAATATACGTCGGACGTTTCAAATAGTTTCATCAGGCTCCTAAGTGGCTCTTCCCCAGGACGTGGTCATCGTTGGCGGAGGCGTGGTCGGCGCCGCCTGCGCCCGGGAACTGGCGCTGGCCGGTCGGTCGGTGTCGGTGCTGGATCCGGACGACCGACCCGGTCAGGCCTGGCGGGCCTCCGCCGGTTTGCTTGCCCCGCAGATCGATGGTGGCGCTGACGACCCCCTGCTTGGGCTCGGCGTAGCGGGACGGGAGTACTATCGCGAGCGGGCGGCCGAGCTGGAGGAGCAGACCGGGATCGCCCTGGACCTGTTCGACGGGGGCATCCTCCGCCTCGCGCAGGACCAGGCCGAGGTGGATCGGCTCCGGGCGGCGGTTGCCTGGCAGCGACAGCACGGGCATCGGGTGGATTGGCTGGCGCCAGCGGAGGTGCGGGACGACTGGCCTCACGTGGGCGAGATGGAGGGCGCGCTCTGGGCCCCTCACGACGGCGCCATCGACCCGGTCCGCCTGGTCGAGGCCCTGCGAGCCAGCGCCCGGGCGGCCGGAGTCCAGTTCATCCCCGAGGCGGGCGTGGGCCTCGAGATCAAGGGAACCCGGGTCGTGGGGGTGCGCGGCGCCCGGGGTTCGCATCCGGCCGGCGATGTGGTGCTCGCGGCCGGGGCCTGGACCGGCCGGCTCTCGACCCTCCCCCGGCCGGTGTCGGTCGAGCCGCTTCGGGGACAGATGGTGGCCCGCCCCTGGCCTCGCGAGGCCCGCCATGGAATCGTCTATGGCGGCAAGTGCTACGTGCTGCCCCGCCGGGGAGAGGCGATCTGCGGCGCCACCATGGAACACGCCGGCTTCGCGGCCGACGTCACCGACGAGGGGTGCGCGTTCGTGGTGCAACGCACCAACGCCCTCCTCCCGGCGTTGGCAAGCGCTCCGGTCACCCGGTGCTGGGCCGGCCTCCGCCCGGTCACGCCCGATGGGCTCCCGATCGTGGGGCCGGAGCCCACGGCCCAGGGACTCTGGTATGCCACCGGTCACGGCCGTCACGGGGTGCTGCTCGCCGGCATCACCGGCGTGATCCTCGCCCACTTGATGGCTGGCGAGGCCACCTTCGACGGAGTGGAGAACCTTCGCCCCGAGCGCTTCTGGAGCTGACCCTTTCCCGAGCCGCCTTCTCCCGGAGACCGCCGTGCGCTCCTGCCTTCCCATCATTCCGCTTCTCGCCGCCGCGCTCACTCTCCCGGCCCGGGCCCAGCAGTTTGGGCCTCCCCAGACCGGATTCACGGTCGAGGACCCGGTGCTGCGCCGCATCTGGGCGCTGGGAATGGACAGCTCGCTCGCGGCGCGATACGGACAGGTGCTACTCGATTCGCTCGGCCCCCGCCTTACCGGAACTCCCGGGATGGAAGCCGCGCAGCGGTGGCTGGTGACGCAATACCGGGAGCTGGGCATCGACGCCCGGCAGGAGCCCTACGGGACCTGGCGCGGTTGGCGCCGGGGCCGGACCCACCTCGACCTGATCCAGCCCCGGGTTCGCTCCCTGGAGGCGACCATGCTCGCCTGGAGCCCGGGCACCCCGCGGGGCCGGCCGGTGCGCGGCGAGGTGATCGCTCTCCCCGATGCCGATTCGGCCGGGTTCGCCCAGTGGCTCGGCAGCGTTCGTGGCAAGGTCGTACTCGTCTCGTTCCCCGAGCCCACCTGCCGGCCGGACAACTCCTGGGAGCAGTGGGCCACGCGGGCCACCCTCGACGCCATGCGAGAGGCCCGCAACGCGGCGCGGCGCGCCTTTGCCCAACGCCTGCAACGGCTCGGCGCGTCGACGGCCCGGCTCCAGAGCCTCCTCGAGGAGGCCGGGGCCGCCGGGATTCTGACCAGTAACTGGTCCTCAGGCTGGGGGGTAAACAAGATCTTTGGCACCCAGACCCAGCGCGCTCCGGTGCTGGACGTGGCCTGCGAGGACTACGGACTGCTGTGGCGCCTGGCGGAGAATCGCCAGGGTCCGGTCGTGGAGTTGATGGCCGAGGCCGAGATGCTCGGCGAAGTCCCGGTCGCCAACGTCATCGCGCGGATTCCGGGTGGCGAGCGGCCGGACGAGTTCGTGATGCTCTCGGCGCACTTCGACTCCTGGGATGCGGCGTCCGGCGCCACCGACAACGGCACCGGCACGCTGGTCATGCTCGAGGCGATGCGCCTGCTGCGGCTGGCCTACCCGACGCCCCGCCGCACCATCCTGGTGGGGCACTGGAACGGCGAGGAACAGGGCCTCAACGGCTCCCGCGCGTGGGCAGCCGACAACCCGCAGGTGGTGGATGGACTTCAGGCCCTGTTCAACCAGGACAACGGCACCGGGAGGATCTCCAGCATGAGCGGGAGCGGCCTCACCCTGGCTACGGGCGCCCTGGCCCGCTACCTCGCCCGGATCCCGGTGGATCTCACCCGGCACATCGGGATGACGTTTCCTGGCGGGCCAGCGGGCGGCGGGTCGGACCACGCCTCCTTCATCTGCGCCGGTGCGCCGGGCTTCGGCCTGGGGTCCAATTCGTGGGACTACGGCACCTACACCTGGCACACCAACCGCGACACCTACGACAAGATTGCCTGGGACGAAATCCGCAACAACGCGACTCTGGTCGCGATGCTGGCCTATCTGGCGAGCGAAGATCGCGAACGGATGCCCCGCGAGCGCCGCACGGTGCTACCGCCGGGCCCGACCGGGCAGCCCGGCAGCTGGCCGGCATGCCAGCCCGGCCAGCGGAGCACTCCCCCGCTGGTCCGTTGACGGGCCCCGAACGTGCCGCACTCCGAAGCCCATCGTATCGGTCGGATTGGCTGGCTCCGGGCCTCGGTCCTGGGGGCCAACGATGGCCTGATCTCGATCAGCAGCCTGGTGGTCGGAGTCGCGGCGGCCGAGTTGGCCCGGGCTCCGGTGGTGGTCGCGGGAACGGCCGGGCTGGTGGCCGGCGCCCTGTCGATGGCCGCGGGTGAGTACGTGTCGGTGAGCTCGCAGGCGGACGCCGAGCGGGCCGACCTCGCCCGCGAGCGGCGGGAGCTGGAGAGCGCACCCGACGCGGAGCGGGCCGAACTCGCCCGGATCTACGAGGATCGCGGGCTGTCTCCCGACCTGGCGATTCAGGTGGCGGACGCCCTCACCGCCCACGACGCGCTGGCCGCCCACGCCCGCGACGAGCTCGGTCTCTTCGAGCTCACCAGAGCCAGGCCAGGCCAGGCTGCCGCGGCGTCGGCGGCGGCCTTCGGCGTCGGGGGGGTGCTGCCGGTCGGGCTCGCGGCCCTGGCCCCGATCCCCCTGCTCCGGGTCACCGTCGTGGGAAGCACCCTGCTCCTGCTGCTGCTCCTGGGAGCCGTCGCGGCCCGCCTGGGCGGCGCCCCGGCAGCGCGGGGAGCGCTGCGGGTGATGATCTGGGGCGCGCTGGCGATGGCCTGCACCGCGCTCGTGGGGCGGCTCTTTGGCGCCGTGGTGTGAGCCCGGCGGCGCCACGCGCGGGCGTTAGCGATCCAGGATTGGCAGGTAGGCACGCCACGGCCCCACGGCGGCGCGGAGCTGCTTCGCCATCACTCGCGCGGTCTGGGCCAGATGCGACAGATCGTGAGCCACCCACGTCGCCAGCAGTTGCCGCAGCGTCACCGGCCCGAACTCGGGATGCTCCCCTTCCAAAGCCAGCTGGTCTTCGGTGAGCCGCCAGTCGGCCAGGGTCGCCAGGTTCCCGGCCCGAAGCCGGGCGAACTCGTCGAGGAGCTGGGCCATCGTCTTGCCCCGGCTCTCGCGGTACTGGGCGAATCGGTCGTACGGCTCGAAGCGGCGCTTGGGGCCCTGGGCCAGGATCAGCCTGGCCCGGGGAATCCAGTCCGCGCGCTCGCCGTGGATCAGGTGGCCCAGGTTGTCGAAGGGGCTGAAGGTGTTCGGCCCCTCGTTGGGCGCGGTCCACTCCTCCGGCAGGCCGCCAAGGAGCGCGTGGAAGGCGGCCGGCGTGCGTTCGAGGATCTCGACGGCCCGCGACAGGGAAAGCTCCATGCCTCGCCCTCCGAGTTCAGGGTGCGGCGGCTGCGCCCCGCGGCTGCCACCGTTGGTCTATTTTACCTTCGACAGCTCGACCGGCATCCGATTCACCCCGGACGTCCCGATGCTCCGACGCCTCCTGCCCCTCGCCCTCGGCCTGCTCGCCGCCTGCGGTGGCTCCTCCAGGTCCGCCACGCCCACCGACCGCCTGGCCACCGACCTGACGGCCCTGCTCGACAGCGCGCTCGCCGCCGGCACCGGGGCACCGGGGATCGTCCTTCGCGTCGAGGCGCCGTCGATCGGCTTCGTGTGGGCCAGGGCGGTCGGGGCCTTCGACAAGGCCACCGGCGAGCCGCTCCGGCCCGAGCACACCGTGCGCATCGCGAGCAACACCAAGACCTACATCGCGGCGGCCATCCTCCGCCTGGTGGAGGACGGCCGGCTGGGCCTCGATCAGCCGATCGCCCCCCTGCTCCTCCCCGCGTCCGTGGCCACGCTCCGGCGCGGGGGCTACGACGCCGGCGCCATCACCGTACGGATGCTGCTCCAGCACACCAGCGGGCTCTTCGACTACGCCATGTCGCCACCGTACATCCGGCGAGCCACGGCCGACCCCGGTCACCGCTGGACCCGGGCCGAGCAGCTCGCCTGGGCGGTCGACAGCGGAGCGCCCTACGGGCGGCCCGGAGAGGTCTACCACTACAGCGACACCGGGTACATCCTGCTGGGCGAGATCCTCGAGGCCGTCACCGGCCGCTCGATGCCCGAGGCGGTGCGGGAGTTGCTCGACTTCGATCGCCACGGGATCGCGTTCACCTACTTCGAGACCCTGGAGCCAATTCCCGCCGGCACGCCGCCGCGGGCACACCAGTATCTCGACTCGGCCGACGCCACCGGATTCGATGCCTCGGTGGATCTCTACGGAGGCGGCGGTCTGGTGACCAACATGGAGCAGCTGGCGAAGTTCTACCGCCTGCTGGTCCGGGGCGAGCTGTTCCGGCAGCGGGCGACACTCGACACCATGCTGGTCATGACCCCACAAAGCCAGGCCGAGCGCCCCGGCGGCTACGGGATGGGAATCGCGCGAAGCGACGCCGACGGAGTGGTCTGTTACGGCCACGGGGGCTTCTGGGGCACGGCGGCCCGCCACTGCCCCGAGATCGACCTGACCGTGAGCGCGGCGGTCAACCATACCAGTGACCCTACCCTTCGGGCCGTGGTCGAGAGCGCCACCCGCCTGGCGGCCACCGCGATCGCCGGAGGCCGCTAGCCCTGATCCCCACACTGTGGGCTAGCCGGATCAAAACGTTGCACCTGGACCGAACCGGCCCGGCCCCACGCCCCGGAGCCGAGCCGGGTTCGGCAGTGGAATTCTTGATCTTTCAACGCCTTACATAGCATGGCCTGACGCGGGCCCAACGGGTCCGCGACCTGCCTCAGGGAACGATGCAGCTCTGGTCCCGGGCCCGGAGAGACCGGGTAACCCCGACCGAGCACCGACCCCTTGGAGGCGAATCATGGACCTGCGGACCTGCTGTCTCTCCGACCGGTTTCGCGGCATCGGCATCGTTGCGGCCCTGAGCCTGCTGGCCGCCTGCGGCCCGGATGGAACCCTGACCGCGCCCCCCGACGCCGAGGCCGGTACCCGGGTGGACACCGAGGCAGCCCCGGCGGGGCCAGTGCTCCTGGTCATCGACGAGGAGAGCATCGACAACGGGAATCCGCCTAACGGCTTCTCGGACCGCGATGTCAACGACGACCTGGCAACCGTAGGCCTCCGGCGCCAGCTTCGATTCTTCGCCGCCAACCCGGGCGCCACCATCCACTTGTATACCGGTCAGGTCGGCGATGAAGGGTGGTTCGCGCTCCCGACCATTCCAGTCGCCTGGCGCCGCGCTGGGCCCACGGCGAACGGGGCTCGCAACTACGTCGCGGCCGGTGCGGGCCTGGGGAGCCCCGATCGGGATGATGACCGGGAGGCGCTCCTCGACAAGATCCCGGAGGTGACGCCGCTGCGAGCCACCGGCCTTGCGATGCTCCTGGGACAGACGGTGTGCGCGGTGGTCTACGATGGTGATGTCAGCATCAACTACTCGCCCCTCATCGGCAGCCTCAAGGGGGCGACCCTCGGGCTCGTCGGTTTCGAGGTCCTCGGGGTGGCGGCTCGTCGCGGCGGGTCGTCGTCTGACCTGCCACGTGTGACGATTCGGATCCAAGGCGCCGACGACCTCTGCTCCCGCCCGCTGTTCTTGTTTGCCAATGCCCCGCGCCCCCGGTCGTCGTCGGAACCGTTCGATATTTGGCCCCCGGCGAGGCCGCCAGCGGCGCGCCTGGTGGCCGCGCCCTGAAGCGCCGTCACCTGCCAGCCGGCTCACGAACCCACGATCCAGGAAGGAGAGCAGACCCATGTCCCGTGTCACCCCCACCCTGATGCTCGCGGCCTTGGCGGCCCTGGCCTGCGCGGACCCGAGTGGCCCGGCCCTCCGGCCCGGCGAGGGCCGGGTGCTGCTCCGGGTCGAGTCGGGTCTCCCGGCTGGAGCGGCCGCGACCGAGACAATCACCCTGGGCAACGACGTGCTGGTCCTCGACCGGGTCGAGATGGTCCTCCGGGACATCGAACTCGAACGAGCCGGAGTCGAGTGCCGGCGTGATGACGAGGACGACGACTGCGAAAAGGTTGTGCTGGGCCCCGTGCACTTCGACGTTCCCCTGGGTAGCGGGCCGGACCGTCCCGTCGCCGCAGCCGTTCCGGCAGGGAGATATGAAGAGGTGGAGTTCGAGATTCACAAGCCCGACGACGATCGCGCCCGGGATCGGGCGTTCCTGGCGCAGCATCCCGACCTTCGGAAGGTTAGTATCCGGGTCCGGGGGAGCTTCAACGGGCGGCCGTTTCTCTGGCTCTCGGACCTGAACGAAGAGCAGGAGATCGAGTTGCGTCCCCCACTGGTGGTGGAGGAAGGCCAGGAGGTGACCTTGACGCTCGCGGTTGATCTTCGGAGCTGGTTCAAGGCAGGAGGCGCCTTGATCGACCCGGCCACCGCGCTTAAGGGCGGACCCAACGAGAACCGGGTTCGGGACAATATCCGGCGCTCGATTCGAGGACGCTGAGCGGTATCATCGGACCGGAGGCCCGTGGCGAAAGCTCGATTCTCGGTGGTGCTGGTGCCGCTGTCGCCGAGTTTTCGCGACGCCGTCGCTGACCTTCTTGAGGAGGTCGGCCTCGGCTCGCTTCAGGCGGATGGTGGTGGCGGCCCACCTCCGAGTGTCCCGCCGGGCGTGGCGGCGGTCCTGCTCCTCGCCGGCGGCGAGGAGCCCGCGGCGCTCGACCTGCTCGCCCAGGCCAGCCCGGCCCCCTCGCCCCCCTGGTTCGTGATCGGCGCCGCGCCAGACCACCGGCTGGCCGCCACCGCGGTCCTGCGGGGAGCCCGCGACTACTTCGCCCTGCCCGACGACCTCGACCTCCTGCGGCGGACGTTGGAACGGGCCGCCCAGACCGCCCGGGCCCAGGCCGATGCCGAGACCTTCGCCGATGCCGAACGGCGGCAGTTGGGGTTCGGCGCCATCGTGGGCCGGAGCCCGCCGTTGGTCCGGGTCCTCGACCAGGCCCGCCGCGTGGCGGAACACGGTGACGTGACCGTGCTGATCGGGGGCGAGACCGGCACCGGGAAGGAACTGCTGGCGCGTGCCATCCACTACCACAGCCCCCGGCGGCCTCGGCCCTTTCTCGAAATCAATTGCGCGGCCATTCCCGGCAACCTGCTGGAGAGCGAGCTGTTCGGTTACGAGCGGGGCGCTTTCACCGGGGCGATCCAGGCCAAGCCAGGCCTCTTCGAATTGGCAGACGGCGGATCGGTCTTTCTGGACGAGATCGGACACCTGCCCCTGGACCTGCAACCCAAGCTTCTTCGCGCGCTGGAACGCCGGGAGCTCAGGCGGGTGGGGGGACGTCACACCCGAACCGTTGACGTTCGCCTGATCGCGGCAACCCACCTGGACTTGAGCCGGGCGGTGCGCGAAGGGCGGTTCCGCGAAGACCTGTTCTTTCGGCTCAATGTGGTCCGCCTGGTGCTGCCGCCCCTTCGAGAGCGGGGCGCCGACATCGAGCTCCTGGCCGAGACCTTCGCCACCCAGATCGCCGTCGCTTATGGCCTCCCCACGCCAACGCTGACGCCGGCCGTGCGCACCGCGCTGGGCCGTCATCACTGGCCCGGCAACGTGCGGGAGCTCCGCAACGCGATTGAGCGGGCGCTGGTGCTCTCGCCGCCCGGATCGCTGCTGGCCGACGAGCTGGTGTCGGCGGCAGACGTGCCGCCGACCTCCAGTTCCCCCGCGATCCCGTTCCCGGCGCCGCTCCGAAGCATCCTTCAGTCGGCCGCGCGGGAGATGCTCCGCCTCTGCGACCAGAACAAAAGCGAGGCCGCCCGCCGACTGGGCATCTCCCGGCCTCGACTTCAACGCTTGCTGGACGGCGACGCCGACGGCCCACCCGACTCATTCGGAGATTGATGATGCTGACGTCCCGACGCCCGTTCCTTCAGGCCGCGGTCCTGGTCACGCTGGCCGGCTGCGCTGGCAGTACCGGCCCGGGCGACGAGCGGACCGAGAACGACCTGCGCATTCTCCGGTTGGCCGCCGACGCACCGCCGTTATTCAACCCGACCGTGTCCACCTGGGTCCATCGCGGTCGCGAGCAGCAGATTCGGATCTTCTTCCAGGACAGCCAGGGCCAGCGCGGGGACGAGTTCCTCGAGCTGGACTTCGATGACGAAACGCTCCTGGCCTACCCCGACGGCCGCCCCTTTGCCCCGGGCGACTCGGTCCTGATCATTGTCCGGGTCGTCGATGCCTCGCGAATCCTCTTCCAGTTCGAACCCGCGGGTCTCCGCTTCAATCCCGCCGAGCCCGCCGAACTGGAGATCAGCTATCGGCTGGCTGACCGCGACCTCAACGGCGACGGCCGGGTCGATCAGCGAGACCGCGACCTGGAAGGCCAACTCGCGATCTGGCGTCAGGCGGGCACGGGCCAGCCGTTCGTCCGCCTGGGAACCCTTCGGATCGAGGACCTGAAGGAGCTCGAGGCCGATCTCCTGGGGTTCAGCCGGCTGGCCATCGCCTATTGACCGGCGTGATGTCGACCGGCCGTCCCCCTCCTGAGGAGTCGCCCGATCGGGCGATCCGGCAGCTGCTGGCGGATGGCCGCTACGCCGAGGTGCTGGAACGCTTTCCGCCCGATCGACTCGCCCCGGCTGCAGCGGGACCAGCCGTGGCGCTCGGCGTCGCGACCGCAGCGACCCGCTTGGGGCGATTCACGGTGGGACAGCGCCTCGCCACCGACGCCCTGGCGGCCTACACTCGGCGAGCTGACGACGACGGGCGGATGCGGTGCCTCAACCTCCTCGGCGCCATCGCCTACGAGCGGGGGCAACTCGATCTCGCGGTCACCCGCTTCGAGGCGGCGCTCGAACTCGGTCGCTCCCTCCCCGACCTGCTGGGCTGGGCCCGCGCCGCCAACAACCTGGCCTCGGTGGCCCTGCTCCGGGCCCGGATCGCCGAGGCGCGGCGTACCTACCTGGAGGCGCAGGCAGCCTATCAGCGTCTGGGTGACCGGCGCGGGCTGGCCGAGATCTACCACAATCTGGCCGTCGTGGCCCGGGAGACCGGACGGACGGACGACGCCGGTCGGGCCGCGGCCGAAGCGGTGCGCCACGCCGAGGTCGTGGGCGATCGGTCGCTGCTCGCCCTGGCGGTCACCGGCAGCGCCGAGGCGGCCGTCGCCGCCGATAGCCTG
>CAZFSA010000140.1:0-11838 GCA_964521535.1 uncultured Gemmatimonas sp. | reverse complement strand
AGGGCGGCGAGGTAGTCGGCGCCGAGACGGTTCCGGGCGGCGGCTGTCGCCGGGTCGCGCGGGTCGACGGCCGCGAGCGGGCCGAGCAGCGCGGCCAGATCCGCCACCGTGCGTCCCATCGGGCCGGCGGTGTCCTGGGTGGCGGAGATGGGAATGATGCCGGAGCGGCTCCAGAGCCCCACAGTCGGCTTGAGCCCGGCGAGGCCGTTGGCCGAGGACGGGCAGACGATCGAGCCGTTGGTCTCGGTGCCGATGGTGACGGCGGCGAGGCTCGCCGCGGCCGCCGCGCCGGAGCCGGAGCTGGAGCCGCAGGGACTCCGGTCGAGGACGTAGGGGTTGCGGGTCTGGCCGCCCCTGCCGCTCCAGCCGCTCGAGGACCCCCGGCCGCGGAAGTTGGCCCATTCGCTGAGATTGGTCTTGCCGAGGAGGACGGCTCCCGCGGCCCGAAGCCGCTCGACGATGAAGGCGTCGCGCGGGGCGCGCGAGCCGGTGAGCGCGAGCGAGCCCGCGGTGGTCTCCATCCGGTCGCCGGTATCGATGTTGTCCTTGATCAGCACCGGGATTCCGTGCAGCGGGCCGCGGATCCGGCCCGAGCGGCGCTCCTGATCGAGCGATTCGGCGATGCGAACTGCCTCCGGGTTGGTTTCGATCACCGAGGCAAGGGCGGGGCCCCGCCGGTCGATGGCGTCGATCCGTTCGAGGTAGAGCTCGGTGAGGCGCCGGGCGGTCCACCGTCCGGAGCGCATCCCTTCCTGGAGCGTCGCCACCGGACTTCGTCGAGCTCGAACGCCTGGATGAGGGCCCCTGCCGCCGGCGGTTCCAGGCCGTGGGCGCGGGTGGCAGTGAGCCCGCCGATCAGACCGGTCTGAAGGAAGGTTCGGCGCTTCATGGCAAGCTCCGGGGTCGGTGGAATCGGCGGCGAACCAGCGCGGCATACGCGGCCAGGTTCACCAGCAGCGCCGCCGCGCCCAGTACCAGCTGGGCGGTGCGGGTGAGTCCGGCGGGATAGAGAATCGGTTCCAGGTAGTGCTCGATGAATCCGCCCTGGTACCCGGCCTGGCCGGCCGCGCGGCGGAGCGATTGCTCCAGCGGCGTGAGTGGGCAGACGCCGCCGGTCCATTCGATCGCCACGCCCCAGACGACGCAGGGAACGTGGACCCAGGCGAGCCGGGGTCGACGCCAGACGAGCAGCGCCCCCAGCGCCACAAACGCGACGAAGGCCGCGTGGATGATCACCACCAGGTCGGCCAGGCGGGCGTACCAGGACGTCATGGCGGAGGCGGGACCAGGTGGCGGTTGGTCGATCCCGCCCGGTCGCGCGGGTTCACGGGCCCGGGGCGCGGGTCCGGGTGGCCGTGGGGGCACCGCGCGCCCAGGCGATGTAGTCGGTCGGGCGGGGGAGTGCGCCGCCCTCTCGCAGTGCGCGGGCGATCTGGCCCCGGTGGTAGGCGCCGTGAAGGCAGACGTGGAGCAGGATGTCCTCGAGGGTGCTGGTGAATGGCTCGCCCGCGCTGTTCCGGTAGGTTACCTCGCGGACGAGATCGGCCTCCCCGAGCCCGGCCACCAGGGCCTCGAGGCGGGTCAGGTTCTCGCGCGCCAGCCGGTCGCACTGGTCGAGACCGAGCGCCGGCCAGACGGCGACCTGGGGCGGCGTCCCCTCGATCCGCGCCAGCCACACGTGCTCGGCGGCGAGCACGTGGGCGTAAAGTTCGATCACCGCGGCGTGGGGCTCGCCCGCCGCCGCGAGGGCCTCGAGGGTTGCGCGGTCGGCCCAGCCCAGGTGGGCTACCAGGCGTTCGAGATACCGCGCCGGCATTTCATTCCGCGCGGGGCGCGAAGGCCGGGAGGCCGGGGGGCCGGTCGGCGCCGAGGCCGGCGCCATACCGGCAGGCCTGGGTAAGAATCCCGCCGGGGGGCGCGCAGAGCCGCTCGCGCTCGGGCAGCGGCGTCTTGAGCACGGCCATCTGCTCTCCCACCGCGACCAGGCAGCTCACCCCCAGGGCCTCGTCGTCGAGGCGGCGGCAGAAGTCGAAGCCGTCGACCGGGTTGGAGGTGACGTCGATGAAGTTCTTGACCACGCCCACGAAGCACCAGGCCCGGTGCTCGGGGTTTCCCATCATGCAGAGGTCGATCGAGCGGGCCGGATCCCGGACGGTGAAGCCGCTCACGTAGGTGCCGATCCCCTGGTAACAGGCGGGGCGCATGGTGGCGGGTGCGCCATCGCAGGCCGCGGCGATCTTTCCGAAATCGGCCCCGGTCTGCTCGATGATGATCCCGGCCTGCATCCCGTAGCAGGAGCGCTGGTACTTGAAGTCCAGCACGGAGCAGGGGTAGAGCGGGTCGGCCGGATTCCGGATGGCGAACGTGTCGGGCGGCGCCGCGGGAGCGGCCGCGTGCGCCCCGTGATCCCCGTGGTCCCCGTGGCCTCCGCCGGAATCCGCCGCCGCCGGGGCATGGCGGGAATGGGGGTGGTGGGACTGGCCCCGCCCAGCGACGATGAACTCCATGAAGGCGCCGCCGTAGCAGGACTCCTCGTCCCAGTCGTCGAACAGCCAGTCGCACCCTTCGAGGGCCTGCCGGAGGTGGAGCTGGCGGGCCTGCACCAGGCCGTGCCCCAGGCCGTGCACGCACTGGAACCGGAGCCAGAGGTTGGTGCGGGTGACGTTGATGATGTCGCAGAGATTCGCCGCGTTGGCGCTGTCGGCCCCGTTGGCGTCGAGGTAGGCCTGCACCACGCCGTGATAGCAGCCCGACTGGAAGAGCGCGGTGCACTGCTCGTAGATCGCGCTCACGTCCTTGCCCGGCTGCCAGGCGTTGATGCCCACCACGTGGGTGTAGTCGTGTCCCCGGGCCCGGATGCCGGGGTCGCGGTCGCTCAGGACCTCGAGCGACGTCATGGCGAGGCGGACCTGGCCGCGTTCCACCAGGGCCAGGAGGATCTCCTCATAGCACTGGCGGTGCTGGGTGCCCTGGAGCAGCCGGCACCGGCGCCGGGCGAAGTCCGCGACCACGGTGGAATCGCCCGAGGCCAGCGGGGCCTCGATGGCCTGCGCGATGGGCGGGGCGGAGACGCCCGGGATGATGGTTCCCTGCGCCCGGGCGAACAGCAGGCCCCCGCCGAGAATCACGACGAGGGCGGCGGCGAGCATCCCGATCTTCCGGTACATCCTGCGGTCCCGAGGTGGCGCGTCAGGAACAATGTACTCCCGTCGGGCCGGGCGGTCACGCGCCGCGCCCGGAGGGGGTCGGCCTCACTTCTTGGGGGGCCGTCCGTAGCGCTCCAGGTGTTTGAGCCACGCCACGGCCTTCTCAAAGGCCTTCCGCTTGCCGCCGTTGCTGGCGTCGCCGAAGAACGAGGTAAAGCGGGGGCGGGTGCCTTTCGGGGTGGGACGATAGCCGAACCGGCAGAACCAGCCGAACGTGCGGGTGCTGGGCTGATCGATCCGCGAGATGCCCGGCACCTTCGAGCCGGGCCGCCGGCCGGTGGTGGTGCGGCGCACGCGAGATCGCGTCGTCTGACGAGTCGGCATGGCAGCTACCCGAAGCGGCTGGTTGAGGTGGAAGACGCGCGCCCTATTATGCGCCCGGATCGGAGATTGCGGAAGGGGCGCCGGCCGCGCCCCTCCGTCCTAACGCTGCCCGGCGCGCGCGCTCGCCGAAACGGCGGTTGCGGCGTCGCCGTAGCCGAGATACTGATCGAAGAACCGGAGGATGTCCAGCATCACCTGCCGGGCATTCTCCCGGCCGCCCACGTAGTAGTCCTCCCCCGGATAGACCTTGTGGTGGACGACCTTATTCATCCGGTCGAGGGCGTGGACGAACTCCTTCGACGCCGGAATCGGCCGCGGGTTGGGCCGCCAGGCGGGCGTCCGTCCCTCGCCCTGGATCACCAGCACCGGCGCCGTGACCCGGTGCGCGGAGAAGATCGAGGAGTTCCGGCGGTAGACCGCGGCGCTGTCGGGCCAGGGGCCCCACTCGTACGCCAGCAGCTTGGTGTGCTGGAGTTCGCTGTTGTAGTCCATGAAGCTGATCCAGTCGGCGTAGCCGGACTGTGGGGCGGACGCCTGGAACACCTCGGGGGCGTGGGCCACGGCCGCCATGCTCATGATCCCGCCGTAGCTGTTGCCGGTGATCCCCAGCCAGGCGCCATCCACGTCGGGGAGACGCCTGAGGTACTCCGCGCCGGCCACCACGTCCCGGAGGTCGCAATGGGTCCAGCACGGGTTGTTCGCGTCCTCGAACGCCTTGCCGTAGCCCGAGCTGCCCCGGATGTTGGGTGCGAGCACCACGTAACCCATCTGGGCCAGGAACTGGGCCTGGGGCAACCACGAGTCGGCGAACTGACTGGTGGGACCGCCGTGGATGTAGAGGATCCCCGGCGCGCGAGCCCGGGCGACGCCAGGCGGAGGTCGATAGAGATAGGCCGGGATGGTGAACTCGTCGCTTCGGTAGGTCACCTTGCTGGGCGTGACCAGCGTCGCCAGCACCGCATCGTCCACCGACGAGGCGAGCCGGCGCGGCGTCCCGCCGGTCGCGGCCACGACGTGCGGCTCGGCGGGCCGGGTCGGAGTACCGACCGTGAAGGCGAGCGAGCGTCCGTCAGGCGCCCAGGCCGGCTGGCTCGCCACCCCCAACTCGACGGCGGCCACCACCCGCACCGGTCCGCCATCGGCCGGTACCGCGCGGAGGTCCATGGTCCCGTTCCGGTTGGAGACGAACGCCACCTGTCGCCCGTCCGGCGCCCAGACCGCATGGCTCTGATCGGCCGCCTCGGCGGCGAGGGGCCGGGGCGAGCCGGTGCCGTCCAGCGCCGCCATCCAGTAGTTGATCCACCCGCTCCGGTGCGAGGGGAACAGCACCCGGCGTCCATCGGGCGAGAGGATCGGGTAGCCGAAGCGGGCCCGCGTCCCCATCGTGCCGTAGTCGAAGAAATCGGCGTCGGACACCACCCGCCGCGGCGCGCCGCCGGCTGCCGGGATCACCATGATGTCGTGGTCGGCCCAGCGGTCGTCCGATCGGACATACACCAGGTGCCGGCCGTCGGGCGTCCACACCGGATACGTCTCGTAGGCAGGATCGGTGGTGACCCGGGTGACGCGCCCGGTCGCCACGTCCACCGTCCAGAGGTCGAACTGCCCGTATCGCAGCGCCGAAAGCGCCAGTGTCCGACCGTCGGGCGACCAGCTGATCGCGTTGATCTTGGCGCCCAGGGCGGTGAGTTGGCGCGCGGGCCGATCGGTGCCATCCGGACCGGTCAGGTCCCGGATCCAGATCTCGGGGAACCCGCCCCGGTCGGAGAGATAGGCGATCCGGTCGCCGGAGGGGGCGAGCCGGGCCAGCTGGCCGGGAATGTCTCGCGCCACGATCGAAGGGGTACCGCCAGCGGCCGGTACGCTCCAGAGCGCGGCCCCGCCGCGGCCCGAGAGATAGAGCACCCGGGCTCCGTCCGGGCTCCAGAAGGGGCCGTCCCCCGAGACGGCCGGACCGAGCGACGTGAGCCGCTCGGCCACCGTGGCCGGGTCGGGGCGGGACTGTCCGGCGGCGGGGGCCGCGAGGGTCAGGAACAGGGCCGCCGGAGCGGCAGCCCGGCGCAGGGCGATCATCGTGAACCTCCTCCGGCCGTGGTGACCGCGGGCGTGCTGCCGTCCTTGAGGTAGAGATCGAAGAAGTCGAGCATGTCGAGGAACATCTTCCGCTGATTGGCGGTGCCCGAGACGTAGTAATTCTCGCCCGGATAGGTCTGGTAGCGGAACACCTTGTAGTGCCGCTCCAACTCGGTGGCGAACCTGCGCGACGCGTGCGAGCCGGGGAACTGGCCCTCGCCGTGGACCAGCATGATGGGTGTCTCCACCGCCTTGATCGAGAAGTACGGCGAGTTGCGCCGGTAGATCGCCTCGGTGGCGGGGGTCAGCGGCCCGAACTCATAGTCGAGCAGCTTCACGTGCCGGTACTCCTGCTCGGTGTAGAAGTCGATCCAGTCGCCGTACCCCGACGCCGCCACCGCCGCCTGGAAGAACCCCGGCGCGAACGCCACCGCCGACATGGTCATGCAGCCGCCATAGCTCGTCCCGGTGATCCCGATCCGGCTTCCATTGACGTACGGCAGGCGCTTGAGGAACTCTGCCCCGGCCTTCACGTCCTCCAGATCGCCGTGGCCCCAGTCGCCGTTGTTCGCGTCCTCGAAGGCGCGGCCGTATCCGGAGCTGCCGCGGATGTTGGGGAGGAGGAGGACGTAGCCCTGCTGCACGAAGAACTGGACCTGGGCCTGATAGGTGTCGTTGAACTGGGAGGTCGGTCCCCCGTGGATGTACAGGATCGCGGGGAGCCGGGTGCCCGCCGGGATGTTCGCCGGCCGATAGAGGTAGGCGTTGATCTCGTACGGTCCCGAGCGGTAGGTGACCTTCTCGGGCCTGACCAGCGTGGCGGCCGCGTTGCCGCCCGGTGTGGAGTTGGTGAGGCGGGTGGGCGTGCCGCCCGTGGCCGCCACCACGAAGAGATCGGCGGGCTCGGTGGGCGTGGTCAGGGTGTAGGCCAGCCGGCGTCCATCACGCGACCACGCCGGGGCCGCCACCACTCCCATCCCCGAAGGCGCGGCCACCACCCGGGGCGCCCCGCCGCCGGCGGCCACCACCCGGAGATCGTGGGTGCCGTTCCGGTTGGAGATGAAGGCAATCGACCGCCCGTCCGGCGACCACGCCGCCTGGGACTGGTCGGCGGCCTCGGCCGCGATGGCACGGGGCTCGCCGCCGGCGAGCGGCGCCACCCAGTAGTTGATCCAGCCGCTCCGGTGCGAGCGGAAGAGCACCGAGCCGCCATCGGGCGACACCATGGGATAGCCGAAGGTGCGGCCGGCTCCATAGTCGAAGAAGCTGGTGTCGCGCACCACCAGCCTCGCCTGACCGCCACCGGCCGGCATCGCCATCACGTCATGATCCACCCAGCGTTCGTCGAGCTGGACATAGAGGATGGTGCGGCCGTCGGGGGTCCAGGTAGGGAAGACCTCGTACCGGGGGTCGGTGGTGAGCCGGGTGATCTCACCGCCAGGCACGCTCACCCGCCAGATGTCGTACGAGCCGTGACGGTCGCCCGCGAAGGCGATCGCGCGGCCGTCGGGTGCCCAGCTCATCGAGTTGATCCGGGTCTGGCCCAGACGGGTGAGCTGGACTTCGCGGCCGTCCCGGGCGGACCAGAGCCAGATCTCGGTGGCGCCGGTCCGGGCCGAGGCGTACGCGATCCAGTCGCCGGTGGGGCTCCACTGGGGCATGTAGGTGGACTGGTACGGCAGGGTGCCAAGATTCTGGACCAGGCGGGTGGGGAAGCCGCCGTCGGGCCGCACCGACCAGAGGCCGGCCGCGCCGCCCAGCCCGGACTGGAAGGTGATGCTGGCGCCGTCAGGGGACCACTCGGGCCCGTCCCCACCCACGAACGAGCGGAACCCGAGCACCCGGTCGGCGGTCTCGGCGGGCGACAGTCGCTGCGCCGCGGCACGCTCGGCGACCGGTCCGGCGGCGAGGACGGCGATCCCGGCCGCGATCAGAGAACGGGCGATGACTGACATGGAGCAACCTCGGACTGGGACTCGGACTGAGACAGGGTGACGAGTCGAAGCTACCGCCTACCGGCCGCATGCTCCAGAGCCGGCGTTGTCGCTTCCGGAATCCGGTGCATGAAGCACGTTTCAGGCGGCCTTCCCGAAAACCTCTCGCGCCGCCGGGTACCCTGCACCGGTCCGACACCGGGATCGACGACCCGATGGGCACGCCGCAAACGATGGGGCAGCAGTTCGGCCGGCGGTCGTGGGCCGAGCCGTGGAAGATCAAGATGGTGGAGCCCCTGACCCGGGTGAGCCGGGAGCGACGCGAGGACGCCCTGGCCGAAGCGGGATACAACACCTTCCTGCTCCGATCCGACGACGTCTACATCGACCTGCTTACGGACAGCGGCACCGGCGCGATGAGCGACCGGCAGTGGGCGGGGATGATGCTGGGCGACGAGGCCTACGCCGGGAGCCGCAACTTCTTTCGCCTGGAAGATGCGGTCCAGCGGTACTACGGCTACCAGTACGTGCTGCCCACGCACCAGGGACGGGGAGCGGAGCACCTGCTGGCCCGGGCGGCCATCCGACCCGGACAGGTGGTGCCCGGGAACATGTACTTCACCACCACCCGGGCCCACCAGGAGCTGGCGGGCGGCCGGTTCGTCGACGTGGTGATCGACGAGGCCCACGATCCCACCGATCCCCATCCCTTCAAGGGGAACGTCGACCTCGGCAAGCTGGAGCGCCTGATCGAGCGGGAGGGAGCGGACCGGATCGCGTACCTCAGCGTGGCCGGGACCGTGAACATGGCGGGCGGCCAGCCGATCAGCCTGGCCAACCTGCGCGAGGTGCGATCGGTGGCCGACCGGCACGGGCTCCGGATCTTCCTCGACGCCACCCGCCTGGCGGAGAACGCCTTCTTCATCCAGGAGCGGGAACCCGGTCAGGTGGGCCGGCCGGTGGCCGAGATCGTGCGCGAGCTTTGCGGGCTCACCGACGGCGGGTGGATGAGCGCCAAGAAGGACAGCCTGGTGAACATCGGCGGCTGGCTGGCGGTGAACGACTGGGCGCTGTTCGAGGAGCTCCGCAATCTGATCGTGCTGTTCGAGGGGCTGCACACCTACGGCGGGCTTGCCGGGCGCGACCTGGAGGCGATGGCGATCGGGATCGAGGAGTCGCTCCGGGACGACCACATCCGGGCTCGAATCGGCCAGGTGCGCTATCTGGGCGAGCTGCTGACCGACTGGGGGATCCCCATCGTCCAGCCGGTGGGCGGGCACGCCATCTTTCTCGACGCCCGCCGGTTCTACCCCCACCTGCCCCAGTCCAGCTTCCCGGCCCAGACGCTGGCGGCGCTGCTGTACCTGGATTCGGGGATCCGGGCGATGGAGCGGGGGGTGGTGAGCGCCGGCCGCGATCCGGCCACCGGCGACCACCACTACCCGGCCCTGGAACTCACCCGCCTCACCATCCCGCGCCGGGTGTACACCCAGGCGCACATGGACGTGGTGGCGGAGTCGGTCAAGGCGGTGTACGACGACCGTGCCAGCGCCCGGGGGCTCACCATGGTCTACGAGCCGAAGTACCTCCGGTTCTTCCAGGCGAGGTTCGAGCCGAAGTAGGAAGGCGGCCCCGGGTGCGGAAGCGAGTTGCCGGCGGCGGCGAGTCCAGTAGCTTCCGCGCCGTGTCCGATTCCTCTCCCCTCCCGTCGCCCGGTGCCGCGCGCCGACCGGACCCGCTGGTGGAGCAGCTCGCGGCGCTCGAGCGGGCGGGCCGCCCCCTCGACCCGGGGGCCTCGCGCCGGAGGCGGCTCCGCGACCCGGTGCTGGCCTACGCCGAACGATTCCTCCGCCGGATCCGTGATCTCCCCGCGTACGTCGAGGTCGAGGCGCCGGGGGCAGGCTTGCTCGACTCGCCGATCGGGGAGCGGGGGATGCCGCCGGCCGAGGTCCTGGACTTGCTAGCGCGGGAAGTCGATCGCCCCGGGCTCAATCCGGCGTCGGGTGGGCACCTCGCCTACGTGCCGGGGGGCGGGATCTATCCCGCGGCGCTGGCCGACTACCTGGCCGCGGTCACCAACCGGTTCGCGGGGGTCTTCTTCACCGGTCCGGGGGCGGTCCGGATGGAGAACCTCCTCCTTCGCTGGATGGCGGACCTGGTGGGCTATCCGGAGGGCGCGGGCGGCAACCTGGCGTCGGGCGGGAGCATCGGCAACCTGATCGCGATCGCCACGGCGCGCGACGCACATGGGCTGCGGGGCGCCGACTTCGCGAGCTCGGCGGTCTACCTCACCCGTCACGCCCACCACTGCGTCGACAAGGCGCTCAGGGTCGCCGGCCTGGGCGAAGTGGTCCGTCGTTACCTGCCGGTCGACGAGCGCTACCGGATGCGCCCCGACGAGCTGGCCCGGGCGATCGCCGCCGATCGGGCCGCGGGCCTCCGGCCCTGGCTGGTGATCGGGTCGGCGGGAACCACCGACACCGGCGCCGTGGACCCGCTCGAGCCGATCGGAGCCGTGGCGAAGCGAGAGGGCTGCTGGTTTCATGTGGACGCCGCCTACGGCGGGTTCTTTCTCCTCACCGAGACCGGCCGTCGCCTGCTCGCCGGCATCGAGCGGTCCGATTCGGTGGTGATGGACCCGCACAAGGGGCTCTTTCTTCCGTATGGCCTGGGGGTGGTGCTGGTGCGCGACCGGCAGGCGCTGCTCGCGACCCATCATTACCAGGCGAACTACATGCAGGACGCCGCCCGCCACGCGAGCGAGGTCTCGCCGGCGGACGTCTCGCCCGAGTTGACCAAGCATTTCCGGGCGCTCCGGCTCTGGCTCCCGCTCAAGCTGCTGGGTCTGGCGCCCTTCCGGGCCGCCCTGGAGGAGAAGCTGCTGCTGGCCCGGTACTTTCACCGCGAGATTGGTCGCCTCGGCTTCGAGGTGGGCCCCGAACCGGAGCTCTCGATCGTGACCTTCCGCTGGCTCCCCCGCTCCGGCCTTCCGGACGATCCGGTCGAGCGGGCCGCGGCGATCGATGCCGTGAACCAGCGGATCGTGGATGGGGTGCGGCGCGACGGCCGGATATTCCTGTCGTCCACCATGCTGGACGGACGCTTCACGCTCCGCTTCGTGGCCCTTGCGTTCCGGACCCATCGGCGGACGGTGGACCTGGCGCTCAGGGTGCTGGCGGAGCAGGTGCGAGCAATCACCGAAGGGATGGCGCGATGACAACGGTTCGGATCGGGAGCACGGTGCTGGTGCTGGCCCAGCTGGGCGGTGGCGCGCTGGCCCAGGGGCCGGCTTTGGATACCGCGAAGATCGACGAGGTCTTCGTCCGGTTTGCCGGGAACGACTCGCCGGGATGCGCGGCCGGCGTGTACCGGAACGGCCAGGTGGTTTTCGCCCGCGGCTACGGGATGGCGGACCTGGAGCGCGGGGTGCCGATCACGCCGGCCACCCTGTTCGATCTGGGCTCCACCTCCAAACAGTTCACCGCGGCGGCAACCTCCCTGCTGGTGGCCGACGGCCGGATCGGGTTCAACGACGACGTCCGCCGCTACGTCCCGGAGCTGCCGGCGTACGAGGCCCCGATCACCGTGGATCAGCTGGTCCGTCACACCAGCGGGCTCCGGGACTATATCGGGATTCTCAACCTGGGCGGCCGCCGCACCGACGACGCCAGCGACGATCAGGATGCGCTCGACGCGATCGTCCGGCAGCGGGCGCTCAACTTCGCGCCGGGCACCCGGTGGGACTACTCCAACAGCGGGTTCTTCCTGCTCTCGGTGATCGTGAAGCGGGTGACCGGGCGGACCCTGGCGGAGTTCGCCGCGGAGCGGATCTTCCGCCCGCTGGGCATGGAGCGGACCCACTATCGGGATCGCCATCTGGCGGTGCTCCGGGGCCGGGCGCTGGGGTACTCGCCGGGCGACGAGGGTGAGCTGGAGAACGACGTCCCCAACTGGGACCAGCTGGGCGACGGGGCGGTGTGGAGCTCGGTGGAGGAGCTGGTCGGCTGGGACCGGAACTTCGACGAGGGGACCGTGGGGGGCGCGGAGCTTCGGCGCCATCTTCTCGAGCCGGGACGGCTGGCCGACGGATCGCCCCACGGCTACGGGCGCGGGCTCTTTCTGGACCGCTACCGGGGCCTGGAACGGTTCCACCACGGCGGGTCCTGGGGCGGATTCCGCGCCATGTACATGCGCTTTCCCTCGGAGCGGACCGCGGTGGCGATCCTCTGCAACGTCGCCACCGCCGGGACCCAGAACCTGGCCGAGCGGGTGGCCGATGTGGTCCTGGAGGGGCGCTTCCC
>CAZFSA010000139.1:0-11977 GCA_964521535.1 uncultured Gemmatimonas sp. | reverse complement strand
ACCCAGGAAGGCTATACCGCCTTTCCTCATTTACACACCTTTTGAAGCTAACTCCACGGAAGCCACTCAACAGGAACGATCCAGCTGCGCGGAGTCAAGCAGAGCGCGCCGGATGGAACCCGGTTTGGGCGGCAGTTACTAAGTGATTTCTTTGGCAAACCTTCTCACTGCACTGGTGAACGCTTGTGGCTGTTCCAAATTGCAGAGATGGCCTGCCTGCGGCACAATTTCCAACCTGCCACACTGAGTTGCGGCAAGCAAGGATTCCTCACCGTGCCGGGTAAACCTGTCTCTTTCGCCATTCAAGATGAGCACTGGCCCTGCATATTGGGCCAGTTTCTCTCGGTAGTTCTTCCCAATGATTTCTCCATACGCCTGTGGGAGCGTATTGGGATGAATGCCACCGGCAATGAGAGGTTCAGCTATCTCAGCAGCAAACATCTTTCGTAACCCAGCTTCCTCCCACACAGCCAGTCGCTGGTAGCCCAGAAGCTTGACAACGGCCGTATGGACGCGCGTCAACAGCCAGACCAGACGCGAATGGGTGTTATCCGAACAGCTTGCCAAGGCTAACCCAGCGACCTTTGTAGGGTCGTGAGCGGCAAATTCCATTGCCACAAACCCTCCCAACGACAATCCTACGAGGATGACAGGTCTTGAGGTGCTGTTTATTGCTTCGTCGATGGTCATGATGGCTGTATCCATGCGAAAAGGACATTGAGCACATTCTCCGTGTCCTGGCAAATCAAGGGCAACAACGCGGAATTCATCCGCAAGTGCAGCAAGTTGTGGTGTCCACATTCTGCGGTTGGCCGCAACGCCGTGCAGAAGTACAATGACGGGTGCATCTGAAGGCCCAGCTACATCGCAGTTACACAATGTCATAGCTAAATCCTCGATACTACAACGAACCGCTTGATTCTACCCAACGCCCGGGGATCAACCGCCGCGCCGAGGCTCAGAAATGAAAACAAGTCTCGCGCACGAAGGCAACGCTATCCGCGGTTGGGGGTATGCGGTTGGCATGCACGGGCTGGTACAAACCGGGGACTGATCCGTTGTTGCCCCTCCGCAACCCAAGGGGTGTCACCCACCCTCCCAGTATACTCTGTTACCAATCAGCCCGGTTGCTCACCTACGTCAAACGCGGTGGTTCAGCAGCTACTCCCTGCGGTAACCTCTGACGTTGGAGACGCCCCACTGTCGCACGCTTGCAGTCAGCACCTTGCCCGCCACTGCTGGGTCTTTGCTCAGCCACTGCTCCGCAGCCTCCTCGCTCTCCGCCTCGAAAATTATTATCCCAACAACTCTGTCCTCGGGGCGCGACTTCAGCGGGCCCGCCGCAATGAGCTTACTGCCTAAAGCCTCGTGGTGCGCGATGTGTTCCTTGATCGTGGGCTGCTGAAACATACTCTTCTCCTTCTGGTAGGCAGGGCCGCGCTCGTAAAGGGCGGCGAAAACTTGTGTCCGCGGGCTAATTGTAGATTCGCCCGTCGATGTTGCTCTAGAAGTAGTTTGTTGCAACGTGAACCCCGCAACCAGAGCCACGCTACAGAGGATCAAACCGAGTCGCCACATCGCAAGAACTCCTGGTCATGTTGAAGACTTGTTAGGCGCTTGTGGTGCATCACTTGTGTGTCGTGTCTGAATCGAAGATCACCGTCTCCTGGCCGACTTCTACTTCGCCGTATTTGAGGCCGCCGGCACGCTCGTAGACGTGCAGGACAGCACCAGTAGCGGTCTGCTGTGTGTCAACAAGCCGGAAGCTGCCCGGGATCGGAGCTCGTGTCAAGAGGTGTGTAAACGTGGTTAGGCGGCGGGCCGTCTGAGCTCCTTCATGGTTCGGTCATGCTCCTGCTGTTGCTGGGTCGCATAGACGCCGGGCAGCAAGTCGGGCGCGTTCAAGCGACGGATATGCCGCTCGGCCACCTGGAGCAAGCGCCAGATGATCGCGGTCGCTCGCTCCGTCCGCACGAACCGCTTCACCGCGGTGGTCCGCAGCCGGACGGCGGCAAACGGTGACTCGATCACGTTGGTGGTCCGCAGATGGATCCAATGGGCGTCGGGAAACCGATAGTAGGTGACCAGGCGGTCCCAGTCCGCCTCGAGATGGAACTCGATCGCTTCGCGAATCAGCTGCTCAACTTCGGGGCGGGCCGCGCCGGTAGCAACGCAGCCGGGCAGATCCGGTACGTATGCGGAGAAGCCGGTCTGGGACTGCTCAACTACAACGAGGAGTTTCATGGTCTCAGCTAACCGCCCTACTGGCAAGGAGTTGCCTCCCCGTCGACCTGGCACCGCTGGACTCCACGGAGCTCGGGCTGGTAGGCTAGGGTTGGAACAGCGACAACTGCACTGTGGGAGGGCGTAGGGAACCGGCCTGCTGATCGCCCGGTGTGCCACCCGGACCGCTTGCTGCCTAACGGCCGAGAAATGAGCTGCGGCGGCGCAGCCGCCGGCTGCTCCATTTCTGTGTTAGGCAGCAACCTCGATGATCGTCGCGTAGGTGCTCGCCTCAGGCGGACTTTGCCCCTCGGCACGGAGCCCTGCGAGATGGAACTCGATGGCTTCCCGCATCTGCCGCTCGACCTCGGGACGGGAGCTGCCCGTCGCGACGCATCCCGGCAAGTCCGGTGAGTAAGCCGAAAAGCCGGTCTCGGTTGCCTCGACCACGACTAGGACTTTCACTGGTTCAACCCCGCCTGCTTGAGGATGCTGTTTAGGGTCCCCGGCGCCAGGTCATCTCCTGGCTGCCCCGCCACGGTCACCAGGCCGGGTTTTGTCGGGTGCTTGAATTGTTGATGGCTGCCCCGGGTTCGGACAAGGTACCAGCCATCCTCCCTGAGCAACCGCAGGATCTCCCGGATCTTCATCGCCCAAAGCTGCAGCGCAATCGGTTATCCGGCAAGGACTTAACCCCTTGGCCCGGTGACGGCCTGATTGGCCGACGCCCTCGGTGGGGCGCAATGGCGGCTCGAGGTACGCACGCGGGCGGTCGAGCCGGCATCACTCTCTGGCAAACGGTGGCCAGTCTTGCGAGGAACTCGCCGGCGGGCCGAGTAGAAGCACCGGTGGCATTGCTGCCTAACGATTAGGGCATAACCTGCGGCGCGGCCGCACCGAACGCAACCGCACTCGGAGGGCCGGCCGCGACGGCAGGTTCATGCCCGGGTTGGGCGGCTGGTCACGGTTCACGACCTGTTGCGCTGGGCGCCACCGGGCAACTCAGCTGGACACTGGGGAAAGCCACGGCCCTCGAGACCTCGGCTCCGGCGAACCGGCCGGCGATCCGTCCGGCGGCTCCTCCCCGTCAGCCGCACTTTTGTAGCCATCCGGGAGGGGTGAGTTCCGCCAAGCCTTCGGCTTGAACGGCGCCGGTACCGCCGCCGTTCGGCGAAGACTCGGTTGCGAGGATGGATTCGGGCCAAGCTGTGCCTTACCGGAACAGGACCACGAGTACCATCAGGCTGGCATGGTGCTGCATCGCACCTGTGCGATACTGACCAATGACGTCCGAGGCCTCGACCGCAAGGGGGAGTTGACGCGAAGGTCTCCACCGCGCACCAACTCGCACGCTGAGGTGAGTGTCCGACGGAATGAAGTAGGATGCTGACTGGCAATAGGCATCGAGATCGCAGACGTTGACCGTTCGGCCGGAGACGTACGAGCGGATCCATGGGCCTGCGAGAAACGTCAACGACCGTCCACCGACGCTAAACGCGATGTCAGCGCCGGCAGCGACGAACCGGCCACGGCCGTCGAACGTGACCGGATGACAGGTTCCCTGACAGGCGGGGGACGGCTCAACCTCAATCGATCTACGGACCCCAGCGATCGCGCTTAGCGTAACGGCCCACCGGTTCGCGATCGGTACACCGACGGAAAGGCCGACCGTTGGACTGGCACCGATCCGACCTTGCGCCGCGCCGAACGTGCCAAGAGAGGTCAGTGGAAGCGCGTACCCCACACCAACAGCAACGGTTAGTGGTTGGGGTTCCGGCTCCTGCGCGGCGAGGTCAGAGGCCATGAGAACGACCGCCGCCGCCGTGGCGGCGTAGACACGCGCAACTGGTCTTCGCCGGTGTTCACGCAATCGCACTCGCTCGGTCATTGAGTCAGCAACCCCCACAGGTTACGGATACGAGATGCGCGTACGGCGCCAGGTAGGTTTCGCCGGCCGATGAAACGGCGACCTTCAGCAGCAGGTTGTACTCGGCGAACCGCGGAATCGATCGAGTGTAGCTCTGGGTGGTGGCGACCTGGGTCCAGGCCCCCCCATTCACGGAGGCAGACCACACGTAGGTATAGGAACCAGACCCTCCAATCGGATTCACCGACCACGTGACCGATTGTGGGTTCGTGGTGACGACCTGGGTCGGCCCAACGACCTGCTTGTAGTAGAGATTGAGTGAATTGACGAGGAGATTGGGACTGCCCGTGCCGAGCGTCGTGGATTGCAGAATTCCCGCGGTTCCTGCAGCCTTGAGTTGCGTCTCAATATCCCCGACTCCCAGCGAGTAGTTCTGCTGAAGTATCGTCGCGACTATGCCAGAGACGACAGCTGTCGCCGACGATGTTCCGCCGGACACGTCGGTGTAACTGCTGGTCGTGCCGGTAAGCGCAGCGCGGAGGCCAGCACCCGGGGAGAACAGGTCGACGCAGGAGCCGAAGTTGGCGAAGGGTGGGCGACTACCGTCTGATGCTGCTGCTGAGACCACGAGCGTCATCGAATGCAGGTCGCAGGAGTTGAGCGTTGCAACGTTGTCCCCGACGGTGTCCGCTCCACCGTTGCCGGCCGCAAGTACTGCCGATATGTTTGCGCTAACGAGGTTGCTAACGGCCGTACGAAAGGCGGAACTGAGGGTCCCATCGACGGGTGCGATGCTGATATTGACGACGGCCCCGGCCGGCGCGTTGGCGAGGACCCACTCTAGGCCATCGATGAAGTTGCCTTCGTCGTTGCCGGTCAGCGCGTTCAGCACTTTCACCGAGTGAAGCGTTGCGGTGCGCGCAATCCCAGTCGTCTGACCGGCTGCCAGTGACGCCATCCGCGTGCCGTGACCTACAGCATCAGCCCACGGCCCTGGCCAGTTCCCATCGGCGAGGAATGCCGCGCCAAAGCAATTGACGCCGGAGGCGAATTCGTCGTGACCGCAGTCGATTCCGCTGTCGACTATGTAGATGTGAACGCCGTTGCCGCCCGTATAGTAGTAGTTGAACAGGTTGTTTGGGGTGAGGGATCGCTGATCGAGTACGTCAAGACCCCAAAGACTGGAGTAGCTGAGGGACTGTTGGTCGAGCACCATCAGTGGCTCGGGCGGCTCGACGGCCACGACGCGAGGGTCGCGGCGCAGCTGCACGCGGTTGGCCGAGTCCAGATGTGCGAGCTCGAAGACGCCAAGTCTGGCCCATACCCTCCCTTGCGCAGCCAGGGCTGCTTGAGAGGTCGAGTCGGCCAGTCGGCTCACGTCGGTGCCCCCTCTGAGGGTAACGAAATAGCGATTTGGTAGGTCACGAACGTCAGTGGCAGGCGCGATCGTGAACGCGGGCGGCTCATGTTCCGGCTCCGTCGGCTTGGATGTCGAGCAACCGTGTAGGGCTGCGACAACCAGCACGCCAACTACGACTGAACGGTGAAACATAGGATGCTCCGGACTGCGGTTCTTGGTACGTATATGGTCGGCTTGCAGGGGGGGGTGGAACTTGACGATCACGGTCAAGAGTTATGAGCAGCGCCTGACCGGGACTCCACGATCGGAGCCGGGTCCTTCGTTGTCAATGTCCGAAAGTCGTACTGAGGCCGTCTGGCCCTAGTTTCCGGATTCGCTCACGGAAGCCGGGTCCCGTCGGTTCTGGGCGCCGGTCGTCGGCCCATCTGCCGAGTGGCAGCCGGCGACGGCGCGGTGGTCGCCGGTGCGCGGGGTTCAGATTGGCCGCCCAACGCATTAGTCTTAACTGGCGGGCGCCGTAGCGGAGCTGAGCGGCCGCGCCATCCTCTAGGAACATTGGGGCGCGGCCGCGACTTGGCAACACGGGGGCCCGTCGGCGCCCGTCCAGTTCAAGACTGGGTTGGGCTGCCACGGCTAGAAGGCCTCCCCAGGGTCCTCAAGCGGCACATTGGCGCGCAGGTCCAGGTCCGTAGCTATCAGCTGCCAGGCATCCAGAAGCATGTGGATGGCGACGGCAGCTGAGAAGGCGGCGGCGTCTTCGGGAGGCTGCCGCGGGGCAACTTGGATTCTTGGCGTCCTCCCGGTGTTGTCTACCGACACGTCCAGGAGCGAGGCCATCACCTGATGAGCCTCCCATCACTCGAACTTGTAGTGGTCGGCCAGTTTGTGGCCGGGGTCAACCGTCTTCTGGACCTCTCGCGCCAGCGCGGTTGGACCGAGTCCAGTCCAGTAGAACCTGCTTCCGCCCAACTCGCCCTTCCTAAGGGCCTCGACTTGATCGACTAGGTCTGGTCGAACAGCTCGCATCGAATCAAGGCGCTGGTCGAGAACAGCGACATCCTCGGGGTCTGGGTCACGGGCAAGGACGTAGTCCCGGAACTCGACCAGCGCGAAGATCCGGCATCGCATCGCAGCGTCTCTCCGGCGGTCGGCAGGAAGCGACCGGAGTAGATACCGGATCTGAAGCCAGGCCTCGAACAGAGCGCGCCGATTGGCTGAGCCGGCCTCTGCGTACTCCGTTTCGCCAAGAACGTTAAGCGCTTCGGCCTGGACCACCATGGTTCTGAAGAGACCGAGGAGCGTCGCCGCAGTCTCGACTTGCTCGTCTGGAATGACGAGGCCGCCTTGGAGCGTCGCTCGAAGGCGCTGGAGGACGGATTCGAGCAAGTTGCGTCTCGTAAGATGAGGGAGGGTCGAGGGCAGCCCAACGGCCGACGTTTCTGCTGCGGCCGCGCCGACCGGGAACAGGCGAGACTCCTAACATCGGCGCGGCCGGCAGCAGCAAACGTTGGTTAGGCAGCAACCTCCACCACGGTCGCGTAGGACTGCGGCTCCGGTGGCAGGTGGCCATCCGCCCGCAGGCCCTCGAGATGGAACTCGATCGCTTCGCGAATCAGCTGCTCAACTTCGGGGCGGGCCGCGCCGGTAGCAACGCAGCCGGGCAGATCCGGTACGTATGCGGAGAAGCCGGTCTGGGACTGCTCAACTACAACGAGGAGTTTCATGGTCTCAGCTAACCGCCCTACTGGCAAGGAGTTGCCTCCCCGTCGACCTGGCACCGCTGGACTCCACGGAGCTCGGGCTGGTAGGCTAGGGTTGGAACAGCGACAACTGCACTGTGGGAGGGCGTAGGGAACCGGCCTGCTGATCGCCCGGTGTGCCACCCGGACCGCTTGCTGCCTAACCTCTGATTAAGCTGCAACCCGCCGGCTCACCTCGCAAGCTAAGTCACGTCCCGCTCACCCTTATCCAGAGCGTCCGCGGGGCTCCGAACCCCCAACCCGCCCCGATTGAGCACGTGTGTGTAGATCATCGTCGTTGCCACGTTCCGATGCCCCAACAGTTGCTGGATGGTCCGGATGTCGTGCCCCGACTCGAGCAAGTGGGTCGCAAACGAGTGTCGAAAGGTATGACAGGTCGCCCGCTTCGAGAGGCCCGCCCGGCGGGCCGCGTCCCGGACCGCCCGCTGGACCGCGCTCGGATGCAGATGGTGCCGGCGAACCAGACCGGTCTCGCGCTCCTGGTACCACCGCCCAGCTGGAAAGACCCACTGCCAGATCCACTCCGTCGAGGCCCGCGGAAACTTCCTCGCCAACGCCCCGGGCAGCGCCACCGACCCGGCTCCGGCAGCGAGATCGCTGGCGTGGAGCCGACGGACCTGGTCGAGATGCTGCCGGAGCGGTTCCACCGCCACACCCGGAACCATCGTGACCCGGGGCGTCCCACCCTTGGTGGTGCGAAGACGGATCTCTCGACGGACCAGATCGACGTCCTTGACCCTGAGCGTCAGGCATTCCAGCAGCCGGAGGCCGCTGCCGTACAGGAGGAGCGCGACCAAATGATAGACCCCGCTCAACTGATCCAGCACCGCCTTGACCTCGGCCGCGGTGAGCACCACCGGGAGCCGGGCGCGGCTCTGCGCCCAGGTCATCCCCGGCAGGCGGTGGAGCGGGCGTTCGAGGACCGTCTCAAACAAGAACAGCAGCGCGCACAGGGCCTGGGTCTGTGTGGAGGCCGAAACCCGGCGCTCCGCAGCCAGCCAGGTCAGGAAGGACGCGACCTCGCGCTCCCCAAGATCCCGGGGATGTCGGGTCCCGTGGAATCGGATGAGACGGATGATCCAGCGTCGGTAGGCGTGCTCCGTTCGCGCGCTAAGTCGCCGCAGGCGCGCCTTATCGCGGACCGTTCGCAGCAGTAAGGACTTCGGCGTCATCGGGAGCCCCCCCTCAGCCTACCACCCGTCCCACCACCGACCAGCACCGAAAACGCGCAAGCCAGCACAACGGAACGCGCGAGCCCGGCCGAACCATCCGACCGGGCTTCCGGACCTGCCCCAGACCTGACCGCCCCTCCGCGGTGGCCGCCGCCTCACGTCCGCCCGCCGGCACCGGCGAACGACACCCGTAAGTCCATTACCCGGAGCAAGTTGCCGTACCCGCCCCGCTTTGCGGCCCGCCCTTTTCGTACTATCCTTCTCCCCTTGCCGGTTGACCCGGTTCGAGCAGCCGCTCGCCCCTTCCGCCGAGGCAGGCCCGTGGCCCTACCCCTGGTGCAGCTGACCCGCGATCCCACGCCCGGTTCCCCGCCCTCTGCGGCGCCCGGACCGGCGCGGAAGCCCGCGTGGATCAAGGTCCGCGCGCCCGGCGGCGCCAACTACGTCCGCCTCAAGTCGCTGATGCGGGAACTCAGCCTCCATACGGTCTGCGAGGAGGCCCGCTGCCCCAACATCGGGGAGTGCTGGGAGCACCAGGCCGCCACCTTCATGATCCTGGGCGACGTCTGCACCCGGAACTGCGCCTACTGCGCCGTCGCCCACGGCACTCCGGCGCCCTACGACCCGGTCGAACCGGTGCGGCTGGCGCAGGCGGTGGCGGAGATGGGGCTCCGGCACGTGGTGATCACCTCCGTGGACCGCGATGACCTGCCCAACGGCGGCGCCGAGGCCTTCGCCGGCTGCATCACCGAGATCCGGGCCCGGATGCCCGGGACCTCGGTGGAAGTGCTGATCCCCGACTTCAAGGGCTCGGAGACCGCGCTCCGGATCGTGATGGACGCGAGGCCGGATATCCTCAACCACAACCTGGAGACCGTCCCCCGGCTCTACCGCCTGGCCCGGCCCGGCGGCCGGTACGACCGCGCGCTCGCACTCCTGGCCGCCGCCCGGCGCCTCGACCCGGCCGCCCTCACCAAGTCCGGCATCATCCTCGGCATGGGCGAGGAATGGGACGAAGTGCTCCAGGCGATGCGGGACCTCCGCCGGAGCGACGTCAACATCCTCACGCTGGGTCAGTATCTCCGCCCCTCCGAGGCGCACCTGCCGGTGGCGCGCTTCTACACCCCGGCCGAGTTCGGCGAACTCAGGGAGATCGGGCTCCGGATGGGATTCGACCACGTGGAGTCGAGCCCGCTCACCCGCTCGAGCTACCACGCCTGGGAGCAGGTCGACGGGGCCCGGGCTGCGAGGGCCACGGCATGACCACCGCCGCGACCACGAGCCCGGGGAAGGACCAGGGCACCGACCCGGAGATCGCCGCGCGCCACCGGGACTGGCTCCGGCAGATGCTCCTGATCCGGCGGTTCGAGGAGAAGGCCGGCGAGGCCTACTCGCTCGGCAGGATCGGCGGGTTCTGCCACCTCTATATCGGACAGGAGGCGGTGGCGGTGGGCGCGATCGCCGCGCTCCGGCCCGACGACTACGTGATCTCCGCCTACCGGGAACACGGTCATGCCCTGGCCCGCGGGATCTCGCCTCGCGCGGTGATGGCCGAGCTGTTCGGCAAGGCCACCGGCTGCTCGGCGGGCAAGGGCGGCTCGATGCACCTCTTCGACGCCAGCCTGGGCTTCCTGGGCGGCCACGGGATCGTGGGCAGCCACATCCCGCTCGGCGCCGGCGTGGCCTTCGCGATCAAGTACCGGGGCGGCGACCAGGTCTCGGCCTGCTTCTTCGGCGAGGCGGCGGCCAACATCGGCGCCTTCCACGAGGCCCTCAACATGGCCTCGCTCTGGCACCTGCCCGCGGTCTTCATCTGCGAGAACAATGGCTATGGCATGGGCACCGCCATCGCGCGCGCGGCCGCCGTGCAGGACCTGAGCGTCCGGGGCACCTCCTACGGCATGCCGGCCCGACAGGTCGACGGCCAGGACGCGCTCGCCGTGTACGAGGCGACCGCCGAGGCGGTGGCCCGGGCCCGCGCCGGATCGGGACCCACGCTCCTTGAGGTGCGGACCTACCGGTACGTGGGCCACTCGATGTCCGACGCCGCCCACGGCACCTACCGCAGTCGCGAGGAGGTGGACGAGTACCGCCGCCGCGATCCGATCCAGGTGCTGGCGCAACGGATGACGGCGGGCGGGTACCTGACCGACGAAGAGCTGGCCGCGCTCGACCGCGAGGTCCAGGACGTGGTGGACGACGCGGCCGGCTTCGCCGAGGCCTCGCCCGACCCCGAGCCGGAGGCGCTGTTCACCGACGTCTACGCCCCGCCGGCCAATCCGGCATGAGCACGACGACCGCGTCCGCGGAAGGCGACCGATGAGCGCCCTCACCTACCGCGACGCCCTCAACCAGGCGCTCCGCGAGGAGATGCAGCGGGACGACCGGGTCTTCCTGATGGGCGAGGAAGTGGCCGAGTACGACGGCGCCTACAAGGTGAGCCGGGGCCTGCTCAAGGAGTTCGGGCACCGGCGGGTGGTGGACACGCCGATCGCCGAGCTGGGCTTCGCGGGCATCGGCGTGGGCGCCGCGATGGTGGGGCTCCGGCCGGTGATCGAGATGATGACCTGGAACTTCGCCCTCCTGGCTATCGACCAGATCGTCAACTCGGCCGCCAAGATGCGCTACATGTCGGGCGGGCAGATCGGGGTGCCGATCGTCTTCCGAGGTCCGGGGGGGGCGGCATTGCAGCTCGCCGCCCAGCACTCGCAGGCCTTCGAAAGCTATTACGCCCACGTGCCCGGGCTCAAGGTGATTGCACCCGCCACCCCGGCCGACGCCAAGGGGCTCCTGAAGAGCGCCATCCGCGACGACGATCCGGTGGTGTTCCTCGAGGGCGAGATGCTCTACAACCTGAAGGGCGAGGTGCCGGACGAGGAGTACCTCACCCCGATCGGCGTGGCCGACGTGAAACGCGCCGGCCGGGACCTGACCATCGTCTGCCACTCGAAGACCGTGCTCCCCGCCCTCCGCGCGGCGGAGGAGCTGGCGCAGTCGGGGCTCGAGGCCGAGGTGATCGATCTCCGCACCATCCGACCGCTCGACGAGGCGGCGATCCTCGCCTCGGTGGCCCGGACCAACCGGTGCGTGGTGGCGGAAGAGGGCTGGCCCTTTGCCGGCGTGGGCGCCCAGGTGGTGGACCTGATCCAGCGCGAGGCCTTCGACCACCTCGACGCCCCGGTGCTCCGGGTGACGGGCGCCGACGTGCCGATGCCCTATGCCAAGGGGCTGGAGCGCGCGGCCAAGGTGGACGCGCCGAAGATCGTGGCCGCGGCGAAGCGGGTGGCGTATGTCGGGTAGTCCGATGCTCGACCGGGAGGAGCGAAAGACCGGGACATGGCGACCAGGGTCGTGATGGAGGCGCTTTCGCCCACCATGGAAGAGGGCCGCCTGGTGGAGTGGAAGAAGAACGAGGGCGACGCGGTGGCCGTGGGCGACGTGCTGGCCGAGGTCGAGACCGACAAGGCCATCATGGAGCTGGTGGCGCGGGCGGAGGGGACGCTGCTCAAGCAGGTAGCCGCCGCCGGCGACACGGTGCCGGTGGCGTCGGTGTTGGGCTGGATCGGCCAGCCGGGCGAGGCGGTGCCGGGGGACG
>CAZFSA010000138.1:0-12028 GCA_964521535.1 uncultured Gemmatimonas sp. | reverse complement strand
AGGCGCCGCCGGGACGCAGGCCGAGCCGCCCGCGCCGCGCCCGACTCGAGCGCGTCGCGGAAGGCGCCGGCGGTGGCGAAGCGATCGACCGGCAGCTTGGCCAGGGCCCGTCGAACCACCTGCTCCACCGGCCCGGGAACCCCCGGTCGAACCACCGACAGCGATGGGATTCGCTCGTGGAGATGGCGGCTCGCCACCGCCTGCGCCGTTGGCCCGGTGAATGGGGGCTCGCCCGCCAGCATCTCGTAGAGCACGCAGCCCAGGCTGTAGACGTCGCTCCGCCCGTCGATGGTCGGGGAGCCGCCCAGCTGCTCCGGGCTCATGTACCCCGGCGTCCCCAGTACCAGGCCGGAGGTCGAGATCCCCGTGGCGCCGGTGGCTCCGATCAGCCGCGCGATCCCGAAGTCGGCCACCAGAGGGCGCCCCTCGTCGATCAGGATGTTCTCGGGCTTGATGTCCCGGTGCACCACCCCCTGGCGGTGCGCGGCATCGAGCGCCTCGGCCACCACGCCGGCGATGGCGATCGCCTCCGGCACCGGAAGCGGCCCCTCGCGCCGGAGGCGGTCCCGGAGGGTGCCGCCGGCCACGTAGGGCATCACGTAGTAGAGGGTGCCGTTCTCCGCCCCGGAGTCGTAAAGCGGCAGGATGTTGGGGTGATGAACCTGGGCCGCGATCTGGATCTCGCGGGTGAAGCGGGCGGGCCCGAGCGCCTGGGCCACTTCAGGGCGCAGGACCTTGAGGGCGACGGGGCGATCGTGCCGGAGGTCGTGAGCGAGATAGACCACGGCCATCCCGCCGCGCCCCAGCTCGCGGTCGATCCGGTATCCCCCGAGAACCGATCCGTCGCCGAGCATTGGCGGCTGCCCCCCAGTGGTCCGCCTGGCGCCTTACCATACGGACTCGCGGCGCCGGGCGCCACTCCGGCAGCAGCGCCGGGTTCGCGGGCTTCATGGTCGCTTCATTGGGCTGGCGGTAGCTTCCCGGCCAGTCCCTTTTCCCAGCCGGAGGCGCCCCATGCGCCACCTTTGCCGATCCCTCGCCGCCACAGGCGCCCTCGCCATCCTCGGATTCGTTCTGCCGGTGAAGGCCCAGCCCCCGCAGCCCAATCAGGAAGAGCTTCGCGCCCAGCGGCATGCCACCGAGCGAGCCCTTCAGGAAGTGGCCATCGTCGAGCGCAAGCTGATGATCCCGATGCGGGACGGGGTCCGGATGGCGGCCGACGTCTACCGCCCCAAGGACACCTCCCGGCGCTACCCCACGGTGTTCGTCCGCACTCCCTACAACTTCAACTTCTGGGACGTGCGCCTGGGCGCCCCGCGCGACATGAGCGGGATTCTCGACGCCATCCGCCGGGGCTACGCCTGGGTGGACATGAACGAGCGGGGCCACTTCTTCTCCGAGGGCAACTACGACATCCTGGGCCCGCCGATCACCGACGGCGAAGACGCCATCGCCTGGATGTCCTCGCAGCCCTGGTCCAACGGCAAGGTGGGCACCATCGGCTGCTCCTCCACCGCCGAATGGCAGCCCGCCGTCGCCGCGCGGGGGCATCCGGGCTACGCCGCGATGATCGCCCAGGGGTTCGGCGCCGGCATCGGCCGGGTGGGGCCCTACTACGAGCAGGGCAACTGGTACCGGGGCGGCGCGGTGCAGATGCTCTTCATCGCCTGGCTCTACGGCCAGCAGAACCAGGTCCGGCCGATGTTTCCGAGGGACACCCCCCGGGAGGACCTGATCGCCGCCTCGCGGCTCTTCGACCTGGCGCCCCAGATGCCCCCGGTGGACTGGTCGCAGGCGCTCCGGCACCTGCCGGTGATGGACATCTTCAAGCCGATCGGCGGCCCCCGCGGGATCTTCGCGGACTCGATGCCGGTGGCCACCGGCGGGGCGATGATCAAGCGGACGCCGAACGACCCTGCCTGGTACCGCGGCGGGCTCTGGCACGACGACATGATCATCAACATTCCCGGGCTCTGGTTCGTCTCCTGGTACGACGTCTCGGCCGGGCCCAACATCGCCACCTACAACTTCGTCCGCCGCACCGCCCGACCGGAGGTCGCCGATCAGCAGTACCTGGTGATCGCGCCGGTGCTCCACTGCGCCTACCGGCGGGCCACCGAGAACACGGTGGTGGGCGAGCGCAGCATGGGCGACGCCCGGCTCGACTACGACGCGCTGACCTGGGGCTGGTTCGACCGGTTCCTCAAGGGCGAGCAGAACCGCCTGCTCGATACCCTGCCCAAGGTGCGCTACTTCACCATGGGGATGAACCGCTGGCAGGCCTCGGCCACCTGGCCGCCCGCCGGCGCCCAGCCGCTCACCTTCTACCTCTCGAGCAACGGACGGGCCAACACGCTGAACGGCGACGGGGTCCTGGCCCCGCGCCCGCCCGCCGCTGACCGACCGGACGCCTTCACCTACGATCCGATGAACCCGGTGCCGTCCTGGGGCGGCAACGTCTGCTGCACCGGCAACGCCATTCAGGGCGGGGCCTTCGACCAGCGGAAGATCGAGGAGCGCGAGGACGTGCTGGTCTATACCACGGCGCCGTTTACCGAGGGGACGGAGGTGAGCGGCCCGATCGACGTGGTGCTCTACGTCTCGTCGGACGCGAAGGACACCGACTTCACGGTCAAGCTGCTGGACGTCTACCCCGATGGCCGGGCCTATAACCTGGACGAGACGATCCAGCGGATGCGCTATCGGGAGGGATACGACAAGCCCGAGACCCGGATGACGCCGGGGACGGTCTACAAGGTGGCCTTCCAGCCGATGACCACCAGCAACTGGTTCGCTCCCGGACACCGCCTCCGGATCGAGGTGTCGAGCAGCAACTTCCCCCGGTTCGACCGCAACCTGAACACCGGCGGGCGGAACTGGGACGAGAGCATCGGCGTGGTGGCCCGCAACCAGGTCCACCATTCGCGGCGGCACCCATCGGCGGTGACGGTGACCGTGGTCCGCCGGCCCCAGGCGGCGGCGGGACGGTAACCGTCACCCTCACGCGGTGGCCGGGCGGCCCCACGGCCGCGCCGGCCCGCGTTCGTCAGGCAGCAGCGGGGCCCAACACCAGCGCGTACGCCATCCCCGCCGCCGCGGCCAGGGCCAGCGTCCCGATCAGGCTCCAGCGGAACCGGACGAGGGCCACGAACGCCGCCAGGGCGATGGCGATCGCGGCCGGATCCGCGCTGGCCAGGTCGGGCAGCAGCAACCGGATCCCGGCTCCGCGCCACTCCGTCACCCGCGCGAAGGCCACGTGCGCGCCGAACCAGAGCGCTAGGTTGAGGATCACCCCTACCACCGCCGCGGTGATCGCCGAAAGGCCGGCGGAGAGGACCCGGTTGCCGCGCAGGCGCTCCACGTAGGGCGCGCCCAGGAAGATCCAGAGAAAACAGGGCACGAAGGTCACCCATGTCACCACCACCGAGGCCGCTACCCCGGCCGCGAGGGGGCCGAACGGGTCGGGGTGCCGATAGGCGCCCAGGAACCCCACGAACTGCACCACCTGGATCAGAGGACCCGGAGTGGTCTCGGCCATTCCCAGGCCATCGAGCATCTCGCCGGGCCGGAGCCAGCCATGGAGCTCCACCGCCTGCTGCGCCACGTACGCCAGCACCGAGTACGCTCCCCCGAAGGTCACCAGCGCCGCCTTGCTGAAGAACACGCTCAGCGACGAAAGGATGTGCCCCGACCCGAGCCAGGCGAACAGCAGGGCGATCGGCCCGAGCCAGAGCAGGAGCCAGAAGGCCGCGACCCGAAGGGCCCGGCCCCAGGTCGGGTCCACCCGGGGCGCCTGCGACTCGAAGAGCGCGACGTCGCCGCCACCGGCCTCGGGGCCCTGGACCCTGGCGAACACCTCGGGCAGAAAGCGTCCGCCCGCCAGCCCCAGCACCCCCGCGCCGAGCACGATCAGCGGAAAGGGGACCTGGAAGACGAAGATCCCGATGAAGGCGAGGGCCGCCATCGCCATCAGCGCCCGGTTGGCCAGCGCCCGCCGGCCGATCCGGAGCACCGCCTCGATCACCACCGCCAGCACGGCGGCCTTGAGCCCGAAGAAGAGGGCCGTGACCGCCTCGGCCTGCTGGTAAAGGGCATAGAGAATCGAGAGCCCCAGGATCGATACGAAACCGGGCACGACGAAGAGCACGCCGGCCGCCACGCCTCCGCGCCATCCGTGCAGCAGCCAGCCGACATAGGTGGCGAGCTGCTGGGCCTCGGGGCCCGGCAGCAGCATGCAGTAGTTGAGGGCGTGGAGGAACCGGCTCTCGCTCACCCAGCGCTTCTCGGCCACCAGGATGCGGTGCATCATGGCGATCTGGCCCGCGGGGCCGCCGAAGCTGAGCAGGCCCACCCGGGCCCAGGTCCGGACCGCCTCGCCGAAGCCGACCGGCGTCGGGCCAGCGTCCGGTGTCAGCCCAGCTCTGTCGGAAATCATCGTCCGGCCTCGCCTCGGCTTCACGCCGGCTTTGCCCTCGGCGCCTCGAACCCAAATGATACCCTCCGGGCGTGACCGACCTCCGGTGACGCCCCGGGGAAGGCGGGGCGAACGGCTCGCCCGCCAGCGGCCCGGGCCGTATCTTGTCGTTCCCTCTTCCCCTCCGGACCTCGTATGTCGGGCACCCGGTCGCTCTCGCGATCCCTCCCCCTCCTGGCCCTCCTTGCCGCCTGCGCCCGGGCCGACCGGAACGCCGGTTCGCCCTCCGACGCGTCGGTCGCCGGAAGCGACCCGCTCGCCGCCGTCATCGCCCGGGGCGATTCGCTGGCTCTGCCAGGCCAATGGGAGCCGCCGCCCGGCGATCCGCTCGAGCACTCGATTGCCGGCTTCGCCAAGACCCTCTGCTCGGCGGTGTTCATCACCGGGCTCGATCCGGCCGACGCCGCCGCCAACGTGGGCTTCTTCACCGGCCCCCTCGCCGACCGCTCGAACGTCACCGACACGGTGGTCGACCGCGCCACCCAGACCGTCCGCCTCACCATGAACACGGGCGTGGTGCGGGTGGCCAGACGGTATCGGAGCCAGGGCTGCGTGGCCCTGGCCAAGGGAGAGGACTCCGTTCACTTCGCCCCCACCACCGTGCGACCCAACCTGCCCGATCCCGACCGCACCCCCTGGCCCATGGGCGACGTGCTCCCCCGCGAGCCCTGGCCCGCCGAGCTCGACTCGGCCCGGATCGCGGCGGCCGTCGACACGGCCTTCGGCCCCGCCGAGGCCATGACCCTGGCGCTGGTGGTGACTCACAAGGGGCGGATCGTGGGCGAACGGTACGCCTCGGGCATCGGAGTCCGTACTCCGCTCGAGAGCTGGTCGATGGGCAAGAGCCTCACCGGCACCCTGATGGCGATCCTGATCCGGCAGGGCGTCTACCGGCTGGACCAGCCGGCCCCGGTCCCCGAGTGGCAATCCCCGGGCGATCCCCGGCAGGAGATCCGGATCATGGATCTGATGCGAATGTCGAGCGGGATCCGGATCCGCGCCCCCCAGGACCCGGGCTACGACCCCTCACTCGGCTATCCCGATCACCTCTATCTCTATACCGGGGGCGACAACGCCTTCCGCTGGGCGGCCACCCGCCCACAGCAGTGGAGGCCGAACACCGTGGGTCGCTATCGGAACACGGATCCGGTGCTCACCAGTTACCTGATCCGGCTGGCGGTGGAGAACCGGGGCGAGAACTATCACGCCTTCCCCCAGCGCGCCCTGTTCGACCGGATCGGAATCCGGAGCGCGGTGCTGGAGACGGACCCCTATGGCAACTTCCTCACCCAGGGCTACGAATTCCTGTCGGCCCGCGACTGGGCCCGGCTCGCCAACCTCTACCTCCAGGACGGCGTCTGGAACGGGGAGCGGATTCTGCCCGAGGGCTATGTCGATCACGTCCGCACCGTGGCGCCGGCCTGGCAGGCCGACGGCCGGCCGGTGT
This sequence comes from uncultured Gemmatimonas sp., assembly GCA_964521535.1. Lineage (GTDB taxonomy): Bacteria > Gemmatimonadota > Gemmatimonadetes > Gemmatimonadales > GWC2-71-9 > SHZU01. The sequence goes on along the minus strand of CAZFSA010000138.1, from coordinate 6,107 downwards.
ACGGCGGCGGGTTCTTCTGGGTGAACGGCGACGGGGCGCCGCCGCTGCCGCGAGAGGCCTACTCGATGCAGGGCGCGGGCGGGCAGAGCGCCACCATCATTCCGTCGCGCCACCTGGTGGTCGTGCGGCTCGGGAAGTACCGGGGGGCGCGGGAGGGGGATCGGGCGCTGGATCGGGGGATGGCGCTGCTGCTCGGGGCGGTGCCGGAGGGCGGCGTGGCGCGGTGAGGTGATCGTCAGTACGCCGCCGGGCCCGGTTGCCGTTACGATGCTGCGGCTGACACGCCGTAGAGGATGAACGCTGCCAGCGCGAGTGCGCCCAGGGCAAGGAGCCTCAGGTGGCGGAACACGGAGGGCATCACCCTCGCGGCGAACCGGTGGTGCCATTGCCATGGGATCAACAGGAGCGCCACCGTGGTAATGACGAGGAGCCAGCCGAACGCCCTGAAGACCTCTGGATACCGCATCCAACGTGACAAGGTGACAACGGGCGCGCCCACCAAGAGGCGCACTCCCTGCTCGGCGTAGTCCGCCGGGGCCGAGTTTGCGAAGGACCTGAGAAACCGTTCGGCGAGCAACGGCCGGGCGGTGATCACGACAGCCAGGCCGACCAGAAACAGGCAGAAGCCAAGGACCACGACGCCGGCAACCAGGCTCACGAGCTCGGGCGGCGCGCCCGAGGGGATCGTCACGACGTCGCCTCCGCCACGGGCGCGGTGCTGAGCAGCCACTCGTAGGCGGGCTCAACCCGCACTCCCGCCGCGTCCACGCGAGTTGCGGAATCGCGATCCAGCACGAGCAGTCTTCGGGTTGCCCGCCGGTGCGCACGCCCGGCCGCGTCGAGGGCGCGCAGCTCGCGCGCGAGCGTCGTCTCGGCGGTCACGTCGGCGCACACCTGGATCAGCTCCTCTCCCGCGCCTCGGTGGCGAGCCAGGAAGTCCACCTCCAGATCGCGCTCCGTCCTCACGTACCCCACCTCCGCGCCGCGGCGCTCGAGCTCGTTCAGCACCACGGTCTCGAGGGCATGACCTTGGTTCGCGCGGCCGCTCGAATCGAACGCCCGGATGAGTCCGGGATCCGCGGGATAGATCTTGCGAGGATTCGAGTTACGCTGGCGCTCGGAGTCGGTCGCGAGCCACACGGCGCTCAGCAGGAACGCGTCGGTGAGATGGCCCAGCATGGCGTGCACCAGATCGCGGGCCACCCCGAGCCCCTGGGCCTTCAGGTCCTGGTTCATCCGATGGACGCTGAAGCTGCCGGCGGGATTGCGCAGGCAATGGCGCACCACCCAGCGCAGCGCCGCGACCTGCGTGATCCCGTAGCGCTCGACCACGTCGCGGAAGAGCACCGTGTCCACATACCCCTGCAACAGTTCGATGCGCAGCGCCGGGGGCAACCCCTGCGCCTCCGGGAACCCGCCCTCGACGAGGAACTCGCGGAAGCGGCGCTCCACCAGCGAGCGCTCGGCCGCCGTCCAGCGGCGCGGCGCCCTGGCCGGCTCTTCCCCCCGGTGCCGCAAGTACTCACGGAAGCTGAAGGGTCGGATGACCGTGGCCAACCCGCGACCACGGAGCGAGGTATGCACCTCGCGCGAGAGGAGCCGCGCGGACGAGCCCGAGACCACGAGCTCGATCCGCTCGGTGTCGAGCACCCGCCGGGCGAACCGCTCCCACCCCGGCACGAGCTGGATCTCGTCGAGGAGCCAGTACGCCAGGGTGCGCCCCCGGAGCCCCGGGTGCGCGCGGTAGTACTCCTCCAGCAGGTAGCCGAGCTGCTCGGCGCCGATCCCCGCCAGGCGGTCGTCGTCGAAGCCGATGTACACGGCCCGCTCAGCGCCCCACGCGGCCCGGCGCGCGTGCAGGAGCTGGAGCAGGAAGGTCGTCTTGCCCGCACGGCGCATCCCGATCACCGAATGGACCTTGCCCGGCACGGGAGGGAGTGCGGCATCGCGCCGCGTGAACGAGGCCGGCCCGGCCGGCTCGAGGGCTTGGCTGAGCTTCTCGGCAAGGACCGGGTGGAGCGGCATGGGCTTCAGGATCGCCTGCAAGGTAGCCTTTTGTCAAGGCCAGAATCTGCGTAATCTTGCCCTGTCCAAGAACCACCTTGACCGGTCTGCACCGGGCAGGACCTGGCCGCCTAGATCCTCCGCCTCCACGCCGGCCGCTCGGCGCCGCCCTCCGGGGCGGCGTCGAGCGCCAGGGCCTAACGTCTTGTCTGGTCACGGGCGCCGAGCAGCACGCCGAGAAAAGCCGATCCGAACTTGCCCGTCGACGGAACCACGGCGAAGCCCTCGACAAAGGCCAGTCGCTGTCCAATTCTGAGTTCCACGCCGGCAGCGCCGTACCCGCCGAGCGCAAGCGCGATCTCCTCGGTCCGTCCGCCCGTGCCAGGCTCCGACGTGGTGATCCCGACTGCCCCGGCGCCGAGGCGGAGGTACGGCCCCTGGCCCCGCGCCTTTGGCCCCGCCGCGATCCCTGCGAAGCCGTTGAAGCCCCAGGCCCTTGCTCCTTCGGCAGCCGAGGTGGTGAAGGCCGCCAGGCCCACCGTCCGCCACCCCAGGTTGGCCGATAAGGGTCGCTCGCGGGCCACGCGGATGGCGATCCCGGCGCCCCGGTGCTCCGCCGAGACCGCCGGGCCTCGGAATGCCACCCCGGCCGCGAAGCCGTTCCCTGGGCCGCGCTCCTGTGCGAACAGCGGGGCGGGTATCACCCAGGGCCAGTTGCCGGTCACTAGCAAACCCACGAAAAGACATCGCGCCAGGCGGCGAGAGGCCGGAGTCAGCCGCTGGTAGCCCGGCGGGCCGTTCGCGCTGGGTATCCCAGTGGTTGCCCTCATGGCCGCGTGACCGCCCACACCACACCGACGGAGTCGGCCGCTGAGCCCCGGAGTACCCACTTCATCATCTGACCGCCCTGCGGCGCACCGGAGGCAACGCTTGCCACGCCGATCTGGTCATCCGCCAACTGAGCGATCCAGGTGACTACGGCATTGACGGTCATCAGGCTGAGGTAAACTGGCCACGGCCAGCAGTTGTTCTCGCAACCGACCCAGGAATACCCCGTCAGGATGGTTGCCTCAAAGAGCCTCCGCAGGATCAAACGTTCGTCATCGGACCAAGTGTGCAAATCGCATTTCGAGCCGACGTCATCTTCCCAGAGCATCATCGCGACCCGCCGCCCGGAGGCATTGGCTGAGGCAATCGCAGCACTGTCCCCGATGCGAAATTGTCCGACATTCTGCCAGACATCGTTGTCCTGATTGTAGAACTGGAGGCCGGACTGGTCCTCATTGGCGCATCCGAGCTTGACCTCGGCTGTGCCATCAGGCAGGACCGAAAAGAGCAGAGCCGAAATCTCAGGTGCCCCTGCGAGCCATCCCTCGTACTGGCCGATATTGTGAATCCAGACCTTGCAGACACGCAGGCTGGTTCCGTAGGGCGTCAGGCTGCAAGGATCTGAAGGCGGCGGCGGCTCTCCATCACAATGACTCACCTCTGGAGGGCATTCGGTTGCGAACGGACCACCCGGGGGACCCTCGCCGTCAGGTCCGAACCGGCTTTCGGCAAGGCGAACGACCATGACGGGATGGTCCGGCGGGTTCGCCGTGCTGACCCAGACGTTGTTGCCATGAAGGTCGGATGCCGCCAGAACCCGCGCGCCCCTCGTGGCGCTCTCCGGCTCGTTGGTCCCCAGCACCACCAGATTGTCCGTCCCTAGCCACGCGGAACGATGAGCGGGGTGTGGTAGGTAGACTTCAAGGTCCGGCAGCTTGGCGATGGCTTGGTTCAACCGTCCCGGGGACAGCGCCACCCTGGCTTCAATGGCGGCCCCAAGCGGCGCCCCGCGGGAAATCAGGAACCGCTGCAGGTGCAACTTCTTCTCGCGCATTCGGCTCGTTCGAAGCGCACTCCAGATCTGCAGACGAATCGAGGAGTCAGCCATGGCCAGTGCAAGGGCTCTGGCCACTTCACGCGTCAACGCTGCCGAATCGGCCCTGGTACGAGGAACGATGTCCGTCGCCAAGAGGGTGAGGTGAGGGGCGACGGTGGGCTCAGCGGCCTGGTTTTCGAGCCCTGCGTTGTCTTCTAGGCGACACCCCCCCCAGAAGAAACTCCAACCAAGCCGGCCACCAACTGTACGGTCCGCCATCCTACGCTCGAAGTACGCATGATTGTACCCTCCTCTTCCCTGGGGCTTGGTGGACATCACGGCGCCCCTCGGCGCGGCGCCAGGGCCTCGCACGATCAGACCTTCGGTGTCAACGCCCCACCCAGCCGCCAGCCTCCATTTGGATCGCCGGCAACTCATCGATCTGCCGTCAGAGCCGCCGTAGCGAAATGGTGAACCTCGTGCCCGCGACGACCTGATCCGTCACCGCAATCGTCTGCCCGTCGAAGGGCCATTGAAGATCTCGGACGAACGTATCGGCCGACTGGTTGAAGCGGACGTTGTTGCCCGTGCGGACAGCCGTGCCGTCCATGTTCGCACTCAGCGGGCCCCCAGGCAGTGATGCCGGCACCTGCAGGGCCCCGCTCGTGCGGTTTCCGCCGTCGATCGTTATTGTGAGCGTCCCGCCAGAAGCCAGGATATCGATTGGGGGGCCCCCTGGCGGTACAGCCCTGAACACGGCGGCCGTGTACGCGCCTGGTAGGTCGGGCGAGGGAGTCGCGCCGTCTCCGCAAGCCTGGGTCGTAGCGCCACCAAGACCGCGAGCAACACTCTGATCCCCGACATCGGGGCCCTCCGTTCTTCACTTCAATAGAGCGATCGCCAGTTACCCCGTCAAGAGAGCCGACCGCCCCTCGACCGCGCGGCATTCAATGCCCCGCCGCCATCCCATCCTTCCTCGGGTCCGACCCCGCCGCCCACCCCCGCCCGAACCGCATCACCGCCTGCGCCCCGCCAAACGCCACACCCAGAGGATCCCGAAGCTCGTGCCCCAAGGCCTCCAGCTGTCGTGCCACCGCCTCCGGCAGCCGCTCCACCGCCACCGCCCGCCCGCCCAGGTGGCGGAACCGCGGCGCGTCGATCGCCTCCTGCAGGTCCATCCCGAACTCCAGCAGGTTGAGCAGCACCTGCACGTGCCCCTGCGGCTGCATGTCGCCCCCCATCACGCCGAACGCGAGCCAGGGGCGGCCCTCCCGGGTCACGAAGGCCGGAATGATGGTGTGAAACGGGCGCTTCCGGGGCGCCAGGCGGTTGGGATGGCCGTCCTCCAGCACGAAGCCCGCCCCGCGATTGTGCAGCATCACCCCGGTGCCGGGCACCACGACGCCCGAGCCGAAGTAGCTGTAGATCGAGTTGATGAACGAGACCATGTTGCCGGCCGAGTCGGCCACGGCGAGGTAGATGGTCTCGCTGGCGGTGGCGAACCGCCCCGGCTCGGGACGCTCGGCGGCCCGGCGCGGATCGATCAACCGGGCGCGGCCCGCGAGATAGGCGCTGTCGAGCAGCCGCTCGGGCCGGACGGTCATATGATCGGCATCAGCGACGTACCGCGCCACGTCGGCGTGGGCCAGCTTCTTGGCCTCGATCAGCGTGTGGAGATACGCCGCCGAGTTGTGTCCCATGGCCTTGAGATCGATCCCCTCCACCATCTTGAGCATCTGCAGCGCGGCGATGCCCTGGCCCGCGGGCGGCAGCTCGTGCAGGGTGTACCCCTTGTAGCGCACCGAGAGCGGCTCCACCCACCGCACCTCCATGCCGCGAAGATCGTCCAGCGTGAGGTACCCGCCCAGCCGGTCCAGTCCCGCCACGATCTCCCGGCCCAGGTCGCCTCCGTAGAACACGCCGATGCCGCCCTCGGCGATCCGCCGGAAGGTCCGGGCCTGATCGGGGTTCCGGAACCACTCCCCGGCCCGGGGCGCGCGCTGGCCGTCGATGAGGTAGGCCGCCCGGGCGCCGGGATCGCGCCGGAGCTTCTCCACCTCGGTGGCCCAGTCCTGGGCGATCACCGGGGTCACCGGAAATCCCTCCTCCGCGAGCCGGATGGCGGGGGCGAGGGCGGCGCCTAACGACATCGTGCCATGCTTCCGGAGCAAGGCGTCCCAGCCGGCCAGCGCGCCGGGCACCGTCACCGCCCGCGCCCCGGTGGCGGGGGCCCGGGTCT
>CAZFSA010000137.1:0-12125 GCA_964521535.1 uncultured Gemmatimonas sp. | reverse complement strand
CGACAGCGCCACCGGCAGCGACCGGGTTGGGCAGCCCGGCCGGCCCGGCCGTGACCGGACCGCGCCCGGCCCCCGATCGCTAGTAGGCCGGAAGCGCCGGATCCACCTCCTCCCGCCACCGGATAATCCCTCCGGCCAGGCTCCTCACGCGGGAGAACCCCGCGCCCGCAAGCAGGAGCGCCGCGTTGGCGCTTCGGACCCCGCCCTTGCAGTACACCACCAGGTCGAGGTCGCGCGGGAGCGACTCCAGCGCCCCATCCAGGTCCCCGAGCGGCAGCAGCCGGGCCCCCGGCAGGCTGCCTAACGCGTACTCCCAGGGCTCCCGGACGTCCACCAGCACCACTCCGTCGCCCCGGGCCAGCCGCTCCGTCAGCTCCCGGGGCGTCACCTCGGCCACCCCCTTGGCGTCCACCGCCGGTCCGGCGCAGGCCACCTCGTAGTCCACCAGCTCCCGGATCGCGCGGGTGCCGCACGCCGGGCACTCGGGATCGCGCCGCACCTTGACCCGCCGGAAGCTCATGCCGAGGGCATCCACCAGGAGCAGCTCGCCCACCAGCGGGCGGCCGATGCCGAGGAGCAGCTTGATCGTTTCAGTCGCCTGGATGGTGCCGACCAGCCCCGGCAGCACCCCCAGCACGCCCCCCTCGGCGCAGTTGGGGACGGCGTTCGCCGGCGGCGGGTTTCGAAACAGACAGCGGTAGCAGGGTCCGTCGCGGGTGGCGAACACCGACGCCTGCCCCTCGAACCGGAAGATGCTCCCGTAGGCGTTCGGGACGCCGAGCAGCACGCAGGCGTCGTTCACCAGGTAGCGGGTGGCGAAGTTGTCGGTGCCGTCCACCACCACGTCGAAGCCGCGCACGATGGCCAGAGCGTTGGACGCGGCGAGCCGGACGTCGAAGCGCTCGATCCGGATGTGCGGGTTGAGATCGTGGAGGCGCGCTTCGGCCGAGTCCAGTTTCGGCTGCCCCACGGTGGCCGACCCGTGGAGGATCTGGCGCTGGAGGTTGGTCTCGTCCACGTGGTCGAAGTCGACGATGCCCAGCGTTCCCACGCCGGCGGCGGCCAGGTAGAGGGCCACCGGCGAACCCAGGCCGCCGGCGCCCACCACCAGGACCCGGCTCTGCTTGAGCGTGCGTTGCCCTGCCACGCCAACTTCCGGAAGCAGCAGATGGCGGCTGTAGCGGCGGAGCTCGGCGTGGGTGAGCTCGGGAGCCTCGAGCAGCGTTGCAGTGGTCATGAGATCAGCCCCCCGCAATCGCCGAGACGATGGACAGCTCGTCGCCGGGCCGTACCGGGGCGTCCCCGCCTCCGTGGAACCGCACGTCCTCGTCGTTCAGGTAGATGGTCACAAAGGCGTTCGGTGGTGCGGCGGCCTCACGGATCCGACGGCCCAGCTCGGGATGGATCGTGTCGAGATCGGCCAGCACCGCGGCGACGGTGCCGCCGGAAGCGGAGACGGTCGCCGCGCCGGCCGCGTGGCGGCGGAGGATCGCGGGGAGGTGAATGGTCACGGACATGGTCGGGGGTTCCTCTAGCGATTCGTGGATACGTGGTCCGAGGCAGCGTGGAACGAGACTGGCCGCTCCCGCAGCAGCTGCTCGGCCAGCCGCGCCACCTCGGCGATGCGGGGCGCGGCCACCGGCAGCTCCTCGGACGGGCCGTCGGTCAGCTCGGGAGTCTTCAGCCCGTGGGCGGTGATGCAGAGCACTACCTCGTCATCAGGCCGGAACTGGCCCAGTTGGGCGAGCCGAAGGGCGGCGGCCACGGTCACCCCGCCAGCCGACTCGGTGAACACGCCCGTGGCACGGGCCAGGGCCCGGACCCCCTCGATCAGCTCGGGATCCGACACCGCCACGGCCTGACCGCCCGATTCGCGAATCAGGCGTGCGGCGCGGGCACCGTCGGCCGGGTTTCCGATGGCCAGTGACCGGGCCACCGTCTCTGGTACCACCGGCTCGATTCGCCCGTCTCCCCGTTCGAAGGCAGCAACGATCGGGGCGCAGCCCGCTGCCTGCGCGCCATAGAGGCGGGGAGCCGGCTCCCCGACCAGGCCGGCATCCCGAAACTCGCCGAAGCCCTTGGCGAGCTTGCCGACGAGCGAGCCGCCGGCCATCGGTGCCACCACCGCGGTCGGAAGACGCCACCCCAGTTGCTCCGCGATCTCGAACGCCACCGTCTTGGACCCCTCCGCGTAGTACGGCCGGAGGTTCACGTTGGCGAACCCCCAACCGAAGCGGTCGCCCAACTGGACGCAGAGCCGGTTGACGTCGTCGTAGGTGCCGCGGATCCGGATCACCCCGGCCCCGTGAATGGCTGACGCCCGGACCTTGCTGGGCTCGAGGTCGTGCGGGATCAGGACCACGGCCGGAAGCCCCGCACGGGCCGCATGCGCCGCGACCGCGTTGGCGAGGTTGCCGGTCGAGGCGCAGGCCAGCACCTCGCAGCCGAAGCCGGTTGCGGCGTTGATCGCAGTCGTCACCACCCGATCCTTGAACGACAGCGTCGGATGCGAGACCGTGTCGTTCTTGATCCAGGCCCGCGCCACGCCCAGCCGCGCGGCGATGGCCGGGGCCTCGAGCAGCGGGGTCCAGCCACTGTCGAGGGAATGCGCTGGCTGGCCGCCGAAGGGGAGCCATTCCCGATACCGCCAGAGCGAACGGGGCCGGAGGGCTATTTCCTCGGCCCCGGGCAGTTGGCGGTCCGGGACATAGTCGGGCTCGAGCGGGCCCAGGCACTCGGGGCAGACGGTCTGCGGAGCGGCGGGAACCGCTTCGCCGCAATGGGCGCAGCGGAGCCCGACGGGATCAGTGGACGGGAGAGCGGAAGAGACCCACACGACGCGCGACTTCCTTTCCGCCGCGCGCCGTGGGCTCAGGATGGGACCGGGAAACGAAGACGCCCGGTGCCAAAAAGAGCACGCGAGCGCGTGGCTTTTTAGCGGGGGATTAACGTGGCCGCAATACGCCGCAAATCGCCACGGACTTCAGTTGTCGGAGGCACAAGGTATGGCGCGCCCGTGCTGCGCGCAAGTGGCCACAACGCGACGAGGCGGTCTGGTGGCGTGAATCCCGACCTTGACGGCATCAATTGCAAGTGCAATAATGGTGGTGCACATTGTCGCAAATGATTTCCATTTTCATTCATGTCAGGAGAGCCACCTCTTGCCGGCCAGCGCTCTCTCCGTCGCAACTACCCTCATTCTTGGCCTCGCTCCCATCCGGATCCCGGTCCAGGCCCCGCAGCAGCCCGAGCCCCGATCCGACACGCTCCGAACACCGGTGCTCCAGACCATCGAGGTGATCGGCACCCCGGATCGGCTCCGCCGCATGCCCGGTTCGGGCACCCTGCTGTTGGAACCGACGCTCGAACACTCGCGGCCGTTGTCGATCGGTGAGGCGCTCCGCAAGGTGCCCGGCCTCCACGTCCGGGAAGAGGAAGGCGCCGGGCTCCGGCCGAACATCGGCATCCGGGGCCTCAACCCGAACCGCTCCTCCGCGGTGCTGCTCCTCGAGGACGGCCTCCCGCTCACCATTGCCCCCTACGGCGACAACGCGGCCTACTACCACCCCCCGGTCAATCGCTTCGCGCGGATCGAAGTGCTCAAGGGCTCCGGCCAGATTCTCTTCGGCCCCCGCACCATCGGTGGCGTGATCAACTACATCACGCCCGACCCTCCGTTCCGCCCCCAGGGCAGCGCCACGGTTGCGGGCGGCAGCAACGAGTACCGGTTGGGTCAGGCGTCCTTCGGCGGAACCTGGAGCGAGGCTCGGATCCTCCTCAATGCGATGCACAAGCAGGGCGCAGGGTCCCGGGAGAACACCGGGACGGCGCTCACCGACTTGAATCTCAAGACCGGCCTCCAGCTCGGTGCGGCGCACGCCCTTACACTCAAGGCCAATCATTACCTGGAGCGGACCAACGCGACCTACGCCGGCCTCACCGAGAGCGAGTACGCCGCCAACCCCCGGTACAACCCCTTCCGAAACGACTCCCTCTTCCTCCGCCGGACCGGCCTGTCGGGCACCCTGCGTTCGGTCTTCGGCGGCACGGTGCTCACCACCACCGCGTATGGGTACGGCGTCTCCCGCGATTGGTGGCGCCAGGCCAACAGCTCAACCGACCGGCCGCTGGACCGCGGCGATCCGGCCTGCGGGGGCATGGAGAACCTCAACACGACCTGTGGAGTCCAGGGCGGTCTCCGGAGCTATCAGGTCTGGGGACTCGAGCCCCGGCTCGCTTTCGAGCGCCGGACTGGCGCCCTGGTCCACACCGTCGACCTCGGCGCCCGGTTCCACGCCGAACTCCAGGACCGCCGGACGGTGGGCGGAGCGTACCCCACCTCCCGCACTCCGGGTCCGTCCAGCAATCCGGGCTCGGGCATCTCGGAGGACAACCTTCGGCGGAACCGGACGGCCGCAGCCTGGATCCAGGACCGGATCGCGATCGGGCCCTGGACCTTGAGTCCTGGCCTTCGGCTGGAGCATGTCGGCTATCGCCGCACCAACCGGCTGCCCGTGCCCGACCATCCGGCGGGTGTCACCGGCACCAGCTCGCTCACCCAGCTCATTCCCGGCCTGGGCGTGACCCGCGACCTCGGAGCCGGCGCGTCGGTGTACGCCGGCGTGCATCGCGGCTTCGCACCCCCGCGGACCGAGGACCTGATCGACAACGCGACCGGCGGCGTGGTGGAGCTGGACGCCGAGCTGAGCTGGAACCTCGAGCTGGGTCTGCGGGCCGCGCCGGCACCGTGGGTGTCGGGCGAGATCACCCTGTTCCAGATGGACTTCCAGAACCAGATCGTGCCGGCGAGCCTGGCCGGCGGCGTGGGCGCCGTCCTGACCAGTGCAGGCCGGACCCTGCATCGCGGCGCCGAGGCGGCGCTGGCCCTCGACGGCGCCGTGCTGGGAAAGGCGGGCCGGCCCTTCGATCTGACGCTCGCCTATACCTGGCTTCCCACCGCGCGCTATCAGGGCGCCCGGTTCGTGTGGATCGGCACGGGAGGTGACGACGTGATCGGGAAGGTCTATGGCGCGCAGAACGCCGCCGGAAGCCGGGAGCGCCGGAGCGTCACCGGGAATCGCCTGCCCTATGCCCCGGAGCACCTTGTCACTGCCAGCATCGCCGTCCGGCCGAGCCCGGCCCTCCGCCTGGGCGTCGAGGCCGTGCACAACGGCGCCCAGTTCAGCGACGCGGCGAATACCTCGGTGCTGGTGCCCGATGGCCAGCAGGGACCGATTCCCGCGGCGACCTGGTGGAACGCGTCGGCCGATCTCGAACTCCCGTGGGCCCGGAGCACCCTGTTCGTGGCCGCGAAGAACCTCTTCGATCGGACCTACATTGTGGATCGCTCCCGCGGTCTCCTGCCGGGGCCGGGGCGGTCGGTCCAGATCGGCCTGACGACCGGGTTCTGACGCCATGGCGGCGCTTGCTCCGCCGTGGGCCGCGGGCCCATGATTGCGGGGGTTGACGGCCGATCCGTCCCCACGCCGAGGCGACTGCACCCCTGCCCGAGCTGCCCGACATCGTCACCTACGTGGAGGCGCTGGAGGAGAGGCTCCTCCAGCACTCCCTGGAGGACGTCCGCCTCCGAAGTGCGTTCCTGCTTCGAACGGTCGATCCGCCCCTCTCCGCCGTCCAGGGGCGGCAGGTCGTGGCCGTCCGCCGCGTGGGAAAGCGAATCGGGCTGGGGCTGGAGGGCGAACTCTGGCTGGTGATCCACCTGATGATCGCGGGCCGGCTCCACTGGAAGCCGCCGCGGGCGCGCCTGGCGGCCCGGATCAACCTGGCCGGCTTCGATTTCGCTCACGGGACGCTGGTACTGACCGAGTCCGGATCGAAACGGCGGGCCGCGCTCCATCTGGTCCAGGGACGTGACGCACTGGCCCGATTCGACCGGGGCGGCCTGGATGTCCGGACCGCGAGCCCGGACGAGTTCTCCGCCCGACTTCGGCTCGAGAACCACACCCTCAAGCGGGCGCTTACCGACCCCCGCCTCTTCGATGGCATCGGAAACGCCTATGCCGACGAGATCCTCCACGCTGCCAGGCTCTCCCCACTCGCCCTGACCTCGCGACTGACGGACGAGGAGGCGAGCCGGCTCCACGCTGCTGCCCGCGCCACGCTGGAGCAATGGATCGATCGGCTGCGCAGCGCTCGCGCCAGCGGCTTCCCAACCGGGGTCACCGCCTTCCGCCCCGGCATGGCAGTGCATGGAAGGTTCGGCGAGCCGTGTCCCGACTGCGGCGCACCCGTGCAGCGAATCCGCTACGCGGAGAACGAGACCAACTACTGCGCCCGATGCCAGACCGGAGGGCGTCGTCTGGCCGATCGGGCCCTGTCGCGGCTCCTCAAGGGTGACTGGCCCCGCTCGATCGACGAATCGGAATAGCACTCAAGTCGTTCTGACCAAACCACTTGAACAACCTGGCTCCGGGCGCCGCCCAACTCCGGAGCCCGGGCACGCCTTGTGCTGCGTGCCGGACCGATACCCTATTCCAGACCCAGGCTCGCGGATACCGCCGTATGCCAGCCAACCTGATCGTGGCGCGCTTCCTCGATGGCCGGACCGTCAAGGGCACGTCGCTCAACGTCGACCCTGCCCGACCGACGTGTCATGTGCGCACCAACGATGGCCCGATCGAGGTGGCGCTCAAGGAGCTCAAGGCGCTGTTCTTCGTGAAGGATCTGTCCGGCAACGCCGCGCACCAGGAGGGAAGCCGCGCCACCCCGGGGGACGCCCGGCTGGTGGGCGGGACCCCGATCTCGGTCGAGTTCGCCGACGGGGAACGGATCGTGGGCGCCACCAACCGCTACCCGCCCAACCGGCCGTTCTTCTTCATGGTGCCGATCGATCCGAAGAGCAACAACCTCCGGATTCTCGTCAACCGGGCGGCGGCGGTGCGGATCACCGAGGCGCCGGCCGCCCGCGCTGGCTGACCCGACCGCCAAAGCAGCGCGTTCCCGACCCGACGGCTAGCGAGCCAGCTGCCGTTCGCGAATCGCCCGGAACTCGCTGGTCGGTCGCCATTCGGGGAAACGAGGGGCCTCGGCCACGCGGTAACCCACCAGGAACAGCAGCCGGAGATCCTCGACCGCGCCCGACAGGTCCCAGTCAGGCTTCACCTCGTCCGAGGGCTTGTGGTAGTCCTCCGCCACATAACGCTCCCGCGCGGCGAGCCCGTACCCCGCTGGCTTGCCGATCACTTCAACCCCGCCTTCAGCGTAGAGCGCCGGCACCCCGACGCGCGCGAAGTTGAAGTGGTCGGAACGATAGTAGTAGCCCTTCTCGGGTTCGGGATCGGGCCGGATGGTACGCCCCTGCTCCTCCGCCGCCTCGCGGGCGTAGTCGTCGAGCTCGGACGCGCCGAGGCCGATCACCGTCAGGTCGCTGGTCCGGCCGGTCAGATTGAGCCCGTCGAGGTTGATCGCAGCCAGAGTCCGGGCGAGCGGATAGAGCGGGTCCACGCTGTAATACTGCGAGCCCAGGAGCCCCTGCTCTTCCGCCGTGACCGCGAGGAACAGAATCGAGCGCGAGGGCGGAGGCTTGAGCCGGGCGAAGGCCCGTGCCAGCTCCACCAGGCCCGCGGTGCCCGAGGCGTTGTCCAGGGCGCCGTTGTAGATGGAATCGCCGTCGATCGGCTGACCGATGCCGAAGTGGTCCCAGTGCGCGGTGTAGATGACGTACTCGTCCTTGAGCACCGGGTCGCTGCCCTCGAGCCTGGCCACCACGTTCCGCGAGTCGACCGTGCGGAGCCGGTTGTGGATTGTCATCGAAGCCCGGAGGCCCAGGGGCACGGGTCGGAAGTCCCGGCGTACGGCGCGCGCCTTGAGGGCATCGAAATCCTGCCCGGCCATCGCCAGAAGCCCCCGGGCGGCTTCGAGGCCGATCCATCCCTCGATCGCAGCCCGCCCCTGGTTCCGGTCGGGAGTCACCAGATCGAAGCGCTCGCCGCCCATCCCCTGCACCACCGCCCAGGGATACCCCGCCGGCCCGGTCTCGTGAATCAGGAGCACCGCCGCCGCCCGGTGCTTGGCGCCCTGCTCGAACTTGTAGGTCCAGCGGCCGTAGTAGGTCATCGCCTTGCCTCCGAACACCGCGGGATCGAGCTCCGCGGGGTTGGCGGAGTCGGGCACCGGCGGGTCGTTGACCAGCATCACCAGGGTCTTGCCGGCGACATTGAGGCCCTTGAAGTCGTCCCAGCCGTATTCCGGCGCCTCGACGCCGTAGCCCACGAACACCATCTCACTGTTCGCGATCGACACTTCCTCGGTGACCCGTTTGGTCCACGCCACCACGTCGTCCCGATACGCCAGCCTGCGCGACCCGCCCCGGCCGCTGACCACCAGCGTGGTGGCGGGGTCCGCCGTGATGGCGACCAGCGGGACCTTCTGGACGTAGCTGCCATCGGGGTTGCCCGGCGCGAGCCCCGCCGCCCGGAACTCGCGCTCCAGCCAGGCGACGGTGATGTCCTCCCCCGCGGACCCGGGCCGACGGCCCTCGAAGTCATCCGAGGCAAGCATCCGGATGCCCGCCAGCAGCGGGCCCGCCGACATGGTTTCGGCCACCTGGACTTCCCGGCCCCCGGTGCCTTCCGGCTCGCGGGCTTCGCATCCCGCCAGAAACCCTACGACCCACCCCACCACCATCAGGCGGCCCGCTCCCCTTCGGTTCGGCATGCTTCGCTCCCTCGAACGGTGTGATTCGCCCCGGCAATCTACTCGGTCCTGGCAGGGCCGGTCGGGCCGCGATGAGCCGCCGGGCCGGTTCGATCGCCCGCTGACCCGGGCATCCGACCGCCGACCATCGTAGGTTGCAACGCCGCCCCGGAACGGAGAAGAGGCTGACCAGTCCCCGATATGCCCGGATTTACGCGGTCGTCCGCCGGATTCCGCGGGGCCGCGTGGCCACGTACGGCCAGGTGGCCCGCCTGGCGCGGATCGGGCCGAATGCCAGGCAGGTCGGGTACGCCATGCATGTCCTGCCCGCCGGCAGCCGCGTGCCCTGGCACCGGGTGGTCAATGTCCGCGGTGAAATCAGCCGCCGCGCTCGGGGCGCCGGTGAACTGGAACAGCGGATCCTGCTGGAACGTGAAGGGGTCCGCTTCAGCTGGCGGGGACGGATCGACCTGGCCAGGTTCGGCTGGCCGCGCTGACCGGAGATCGCTCGCCAATGCTGGACTTCACCCGCTTCCGCGCCCTGACCTTCGATTGCTACGGCACCCTGATCGACTGGGAGTCCGGCATCGTTACAACGCTATCGGCGGTTCTGGCCAGGCACGGCATCAGCCGGGACGACGAGGAACTGCTCCGGCTGTTCGCGGAGACGGAAGCCCCGATCCAGGCCGGACCGTTCCGACCGTACCGGGAGGTCCTCCGGGAGACCATGCGGGTGCTTGCCGACCGGATTGGGTTCGTCCCGAGTGCCCGGGACCTCGACGCCCTGGCAACCTCCCTTCCTGACTGGCCGCCGTTCCCGGATACGGTGGAGGCGTTGCGGGCCCTTGCCGGTCGTTATCGGCTCGGGATCATCTCCAACGTGGATGACGACCTCTTCGCCGGCACGGCGGCTCGCCTCGAGGTGGAATTCGCCTGGGTGGTGACGGCCCAGCAGGCAGGGACCTACAAGCCGTCCCGCAACAATTTCTTCCGGGCGCTGGATCGGATCGGGCTGCCCTGGGACCAGGTGCTGCATGTCGCCCAGAGCCTGTTCCACGACGTGGCCCCGGCCCGTTCGCTGGGTCTCGCGACGGTGTGGGTCAACCGCCGCGCCGGCCGGCCAGGTGGCGGGGCCACGCCGCCCGCCCAGGCGAGACCGGACGTCGAGGTGCCCGACCTGGCGAGCCTGGCCCGCCTGGCCACGGCGTAGCCAGCTCCGGTACGATGGGGATCGGCCGGGGCGGTGGTTAGGTTCGTGCCATGCCTCGCACCCACCGCTTCGCCGTTCAGGTCCGGTTCGCCGACACCGACGCCCTGGGCCACGTCAACAACGCCAGCTACGCCAGCTGGACCGAGTCGGCTCGGCTGGACTTCCTGGCGTCGCTCGAGAGAGAGCGCGCCACCGGCCTCCGGCCTCCTCCGGGTCTGGATCCGATCCGCAAGGACGAGTCGGCCCCGGGCCTGATCCTGGCCCGCCTGGAGCTGGATTTCCGGCGTCAGGTCCGCTTCGGCGAGGCCGTGGAGGTACTGTCCGACGTGAGCCGGGTCGGCGGACGGAGCTTCACCCTGCGCCAGCGGATCCTCGCTGACGGTACGCTGGCCGCGGAAGGAGCCGCCGTGGTGGTGGTGTTCGACTATCGGGAGCAGGCGACCCGGGCGATGCCGCCGGGCCTCCGCGAAACGCTGGCACTCTATCTCGGGGACCCCGGCGACGCCGGCACAGCGCCCGAGGGCGAGAGCAGACCAAGCCGCTGAAATCGGGGGTCGGAAGCCATTGGCAGGAGATCGGGGCGGGCCGAGGCGTGCAACCAGACCAGGCCACCCACACCCTGTCCCAGCGCCTGGCTCCAGAGGGACACCGCCGCCTCCAGGTTGCCACCGATGGCGGCGACCCTCGCGCGGGCGGCGGTATGCGAGCCCCGATCGTAGGCTGGCGGCGGGCCCAGGCGGCGCCCCGCCAGCGCCGTGTCACCCCGGTGCGCGGCGAGGACCGCGAAGCCGGTGCGGAACGCGGCATCGTCCGGAGCGTCCCGGGCCAGCGACTCGAAGTACGGCTCGGCATCGCGCCAGCGTCCCTGGTCGTAGTACGCGCTGCCGAGCCAGTACCGGTGCCCCCGATGACCCGGATCGCGCGCCAGCTGGTTGGCGAACCAGGATTCGGCCCGCTCAAAGTAGCCGGGCGCCCGTTCCGGCATGCCGTGGGCGACCAGTTCTTCGGCGGCGATCACCATCGCCGCCCCCTGGGACCAGTAGGTGTCCGGGGGAAGCGTGGCGGCCCGCTCCAGCAACGAATCGATCTCGCCGGTCCGTCCCAGCGCGGCCAGGGCCCGGGCCTCGTGAACCCAGGCCGCCCGACTCTCCGGAAAGCGGCGGCGGGCCTCGCGGGCGGCTGCCAACTCGTCCTCGAATCGGCCCAGCAGGTGCAGCCCGTGCGAGAGCGTGTACCAGTACGGGGCCCAGTTCCGCATCGGGCCGCGGTCGGGATCCAGGGTGCGGAGCGCGGCCACGGCCTCCGCCGGCTGGTTCACGGTGAGCGCGGTGAAGGCCAGATTGTATGCCGATCGACTGCCTGGAGCCACCTCGGCGGCCCGGCGGATGGCGGCCAGTGCCCGGGGCGCGTCGCCGGCGAGCAGCGCCTCCAGGTACTGAACCTCGAGGTCGAGGTGCGGGTTGAGCAGCGCCTGTCGGCTTCGGAGTGAACGCATCAGCGAGTCGACCCGAGCCCGCGCGCCGGTATTCCACAGCGCCCGGCTGGCGTAGACCAGGGGCTGGAGGAAGGTGGTGTCGGTGCGCCAGGCGTCGATCAGCGCGGCGGCCGCGGGCCGGTAGTCGAGCTGATTGTAGAGGGTGATCCCCCGCTCGAACAGCCGATAGGCCTCGTAGGTGGGCGGTCGATCGGCCACGCCCGGCATCCCGGCCAGATACTCGTCGGTGCGAACTGCCAGGGCGCCCATCAGGCGAGCCCGGAGATTCTGGATCCCCTGCTGAAGCGAATCGCGCCGGGCCTCCACCACCGGAATCGCCCCGAGTAACGTGCCCGTCCTCGCATCGATCAGCTCGACCTGAAACCGGACGTCGCCACCGACCAGGTAGTAGGCACCGGTGACGACGGTGCCGGCGCCGGTTTCGGCCCGCATCAGGTCGACGGCATTGACGCCGGCTCCGTCCGCCTGGAGCAGGCGTTCGGCGGCCTGGAGCGCCACCGGCCAGGGCACCACTCGCGCCCGGCCGGTCTGCTGGAGCCCCTGGGTGAGATAGTCGCCAGCAAGGCGTCCCCACATCGCGAGGGACGAGTCTCCGGTCTCGTTGCGGAGCGGGCTCACCACCACCGGCCCGGGCACCGACTCCAGCGACGGCACGCCGCCACTCGGCCGGACCAGTACCAGGGCAACCAGCCCCGCAAGCAGGGCGGCGCCCAGCGGCCACCAGCGCCGGACCGGGCCCCGCCGGACCCGCTGCGGCGGCGCCTC
>CAZFSA010000136.1:0-12208 GCA_964521535.1 uncultured Gemmatimonas sp. | reverse complement strand
TCGACAAGGCCGAGCCGGTGGAGCGGGTGGCGCTGGAGGTGGCGAGCGCCGTGGAGCGACGCCGGCTCCGCGATGAGGTCCGCGCCCTCCGCCGGCGCCTGGGCGAGAGCACGCTGATGGGCGCGAGCCGGGCGATGGCGACGCTCCGCGACGCCATCGCCCGGCTCGCGCCCATCCCCAGCACCGTGCTGATCCTGGGCGAGAGCGGCACCGGCAAGGAGCTGGTGGCCCGCGAGCTTCATCGGCTCGGCCCCACCAGCACCGGCCCCTTCCTCGCCATCAATTGCGCCGCCTTGCCCGAACACCTCGTCGAGAGCGAGCTGTTCGGTCACGAGCGCGGCGCCTTCACCGGCGCGGTCGCCGCCCGGAAGGGAGCCTTCGAGGCCGCCCAGGGCGGCACCCTGCTGCTCGACGAAATCGGCGAGCTGCCCCCGCCCGCGCAGGCCAAGCTGCTTCGCGTGCTGGAGCAGCGGGAACTCACCCGCGTGGGCTCCACCCGGCCAACCGCCATCTCGGTCCGCGTCCTCGCCGCCACCCACCGCGACCTCGACGCCCTGGCCCGCGCGGGAGCGTTCCGCGAGGACCTCCTCTACCGGCTCAACGCCCACGTGCTCCGGGTCCCGCCGCTTCGCGACCGGCCCGAAGACGTGGGACTCCTGGCCGAACGATTTCTCGACGAGGTCTGCGGCCGGTTCGGCCTGCTGCCCAAGCGCCTTTCGGACGCGGCTCGCGAAGCGCTGGTCCGCCACGAGTGGCGGCGGAACAATGTCCGGGAACTCCGCAACGCGATGGAACGGGCCGTAGTGGCAGCCGAGGGCGAGATGATCCGCGCCGAGCATCTTCCGGATGAGATTGTGGGCTCGCAAGCCCCGGAAGAGGCGGCCCGGAGCTTCCAGGCCCAGCGGACCGACGCCGAGCGGCGGATCGTCCTCGCGGCCCTGGAACGGAACGGCTGGCATATCAGCCGGACAGCGGAGGCTCTCGAGCTCGCCGATCACGCGAGCCTCCTCAAGATCATGCGCCGGCTCGGCATCCGAAGGGAATAGCGGGCATCGGGAATCGGCCCGCGCAATCCCGCCGGTCCAACCGGACACAGGGGGCCGTTCGTCCTGTGTCCAGCCGGACACCCGTTCGGCCTCGGGGACGGAACCCGGCTTCGGGCCAACTCAACGATCTTCAACGACTTCCGCTCCGCACCGGCTCTCGTCTCCGCCCGGCCCCGCTCCTGCCCTTCCTCCCCGGCGACGACCGCCCCCCCATGGCGGCCGCACTCGAACCCGAGGAGGAGGACATGTCTCACGCCAAGGTGGTACTCGCCCGCTGCCGTTACCCCGCCCTGATCCCGCTCCTTCCGCTCGCCCTCCTGGCGTGCGGCCGCGAACCGGAAACGCCGCGGCTGTCGCTCGAGGTCGCTCCGGAGCAGCCGGCCACAGTGCTGCCGGCCGGCGGCCTGCCTCCCAGAACCGCGATCGCGGACCGCAGCGTGCCGACCCTCGAGGAGGCGGAGTCGGCCTATCGAGCCGGACAGTTCGGCGAGGCGCGAACCCTCCTCGTCCGGTACACGGCCGCCAACCCCGATCAGGTCACCGGCCACTACCTCCTGGGCCTGGCCGCCTGGAAGAGCGGTGACCTGCCCGGCGCCGAGACCGCTCTCCGCCGGGCGCTGGAGCGAGACTCCACGCACCTCAAGGCTCATCTCAACCTTGCCCGAGTCCTGATGGACCAGGGACGCGACGCCGAAGCGATCGAACGGGCCAACGCCGTTCTCGACCTCGACAGCACCTCGGCCGAAGGACTCCGGCTGCTGGCCCGGGCCCAGCACCGCCTGGGCGACCGCGAAGCAGCGCTCGACACCTATCGGCATGCGCTGGTGATCGACGATCGCGACGTCTGGGCAATGAACAACCTGGGGGTGCCGTATCTGGAGGACGGCGAGCCCGAGTCCGCCCTGCCCCCGCTGGCGCGCGCCGTGGAACTCCGGCGCACCGCCCCGGTGTTCCAGACCAACCTCGGCGCCGCGCTGGAAAAGGCCGGCTTCCTGCTCGCCGCCCGCGAGGCCTACCAGGCCGCGGTCAAGTCCGACCCGACGTACCCGCGGGCACGGTCCGGCCTCGCCCGGGTTTCGAGGACCATCGCGATGTCGGGTGAGCCGCCCGCGGTCGTCAATCTCCGGGAGCTGGCGGATCTCTTCCGGCTCCACGTGCAGATGTGGCGGGAGACCGCGGAACGGACCGCCACGACGCCCCCCGAAGAGCCGCTGCCGGCCGACACCGTGCCGCCGGTTCCCACGGACTCGATCCCACCGGCCGGCGATCCCGCCTGAGGCCGTTCCAGCCGCAACACCCTTGCCCACCCCGAGCCCCGGCCCTCGCGCCGGGGCTCGACGCCCGCCCCCGGCGCAGCGTTGTGAGGGTGCCCCCGCCCCGACTAGACTCGGGCCATGCGCTTCTCTTCCCTGACCGGACGGATCGCGGGTGAGGGCTCCGACGCCTGGGAGGTGCACGACCTGGCGGTGGAACGCCTGGCCCGCGGCGACGACATCATCCTGCTCAGCATCGGCGACCCCGACTTCGACACCCCGGCCGGGATCCGCGAGGCCGCCGCCCGGGCGCTCGACCGGGGCCGCACCCACTACTCTCCGATCGGGGGCGAGACGCCACTCCGGAACGCCATCGCCCGGCGGGCCGCCGCCGAGCTGGGTCGGGCGGTGGATCCGGGCCAGGTGGTGGTCTTCCCTGGCGCCCAGTCGGCGCTGTTCGCGCTGGCCCAGTGCCTCTTCGAGCCGGGCGACGAGGTCATTGTGGTCGAGCCCACCTACGTGACCTACGAGGCGGTGCTCGGCGCCCCGGGCGCGCGGATGGTCCAGCTCCCGCTCCGACCCGAGCGGGCCTTCCACCTGGATCCCGACGCGCTGGCCGCGGCAATCGGCCCCCGCACCCGCGGTCTGCTGCTCAACTTCCCCCACAATCCCACGGGCGCCTGCCTCACGTTGGAGGAAGGCCGCGCCGTGGCCCGGCTCTGCCGGAGGCACGATCTCTGGCTGGTGTCGGACGAGGTCTACGCCACGCTGGTGTTCGGCGAACCCCAGGTGAGCCCGGCGTCGCTCGAGGGCATGGCCGACCGGAGCGCCGTGGTCGGGAGCCTCTCGAAGTCTCACGCCATGACCGGATGGCGGTGCGGCTGGGTAGTCGCCCCGCCGGCGCTGGCCGGCCATCTCCAGAACCTGGCCCGCGCGATGTACTTCGGAGTGGCGCAGTTCATTCAGGACGCGGCCGCCCTCGCCCTGGAGGGAGCGAGCGACGAGCGGGACCGAATCCGGACCTCATATGCGAGCCGCGCCCGGGTACTGGTGGATGGGCTGAGCCGGGTGCCCGGGATCAGGGCGCGGTTGCCGGAGGCCGGGATGTATGTCTTCGCCGACGTCCGCGACACCGGCATGGACGGCAAGCAGTTCGCCCGGGAGCTGCTCGACGCCAGCGGAGTGGCCGTGACCCCGGGCGAGGGCTTCGGGCCGAGCGGCGCCGGACACGTCCGGATCACGCTTGGCACCAGCGAAGAGCGCCTCGGCGAGGCCTGCCGCCGGATCGGCCGGATGTTAGCTTCCTCCGCTCGTGGCGCGACCCAACCAGCATCCTGACTCCCCCTCCCGCCGGTTCCGAATGACCACGCTCACCGACATTCTCCTGCCGGCGGACCAGACCGAGGGCACCACCAACGTCGTGGGAAAGTGGTTCCGCCAGGTCGGGGATCCGGTCGCAACCAACGACCCGCTGCTCGAGATCACCACCGACAAGGTGACCGTCGAGATCGCCTCTCCGGGCGACGGCGTGCTGATGGAGATCCTCAAGAACGAGGGGGACGAGGTCCAGCCGGGCGAGGTGCTGGGGCGAATCGGACCGGCCGGCGCAGCCGGAGAGTCAACCGCGGAGGCCGGGACCCCAGCCCGAACTGGGGCGGACCGCACGGCCGCGGTCGGGGCGGCGGACGCGACGGCCGGCGCGGCGGAACTGACGCCCGCGGTTCGGCGGCTTCTCAAGCAGTATGGTCTCGAAGCAGCCCAGGTCACCGGCACCGGCCGCGGGGGCCGGATCACGGTCGAGGATGTGGAGGCCCTGGTGGCCACTCGCGGATCGGCGGTCGCGCCGCCCGCCCCGAGCGCCACTCGCCGCGTCCCCCATACGGCAATGCGAAAGAGCATCGCCGCCCACATGGTGCAGAGCGTCTCCGCCGCGCCCCATGTCACCTCGGTGTTCGAGGCCGACCTCTCTGCCCTCATCGCCCATCGCCAAGCCCACCGGGCCGACTTCGAGGCCCGTGGGGTCAGGCTCACCTTCACCGCCTACTTCGTCCGCGCCTCGGTGGCGGCGCTCCAGGCGGTCCCGGAAGTCAACAGCCGCTGGCACGACGACGCGCTCGAGCTGTTCGACGACTGCAATGTCGGGGTCGGCGTGGCCCTCCCGGCCGGGGGGCTGATCGTGCCGGTGCTCCACCGGGCCCAGGAGCTCGATCTCTTCGAGACCGCGCGCCGGCTCGATGACCTGACCGCCCGGGCGCGCGCCGGTAGGCTCGAGCCACGTGATGTGCAAGGCGGCACCTTCACCATTTCGAACCACGGCGTGAGCGGCAGCCTGCTCGCCGCCCCGATCATCATCAACCAGCCCCAGTCCGCCATCCTCGGCGTGGGCAAACTGGAACGACGGCCCGTGGTCGTGGCGCGGGCCGGCACCGAAGAGATTGTGCCGCGCCCCAGGTGCTACGTCACGCTGACCATCGATCACCGGGTGCTCGACGGGTTCCAGGCCAATGCGTTTCTCGCCCGCTGGGTGACCGTGGTCGAAGGCTGGAGTTGACCCGATCGCACGACCGACTTGCCCCTGCTGCGATCGT
This sequence comes from uncultured Gemmatimonas sp., assembly GCA_964521535.1. Classification (GTDB taxonomy): domain Bacteria; phylum Gemmatimonadota; class Gemmatimonadetes; order Gemmatimonadales; family GWC2-71-9; genus SHZU01. Next base: position 7,321 of record CAZFSA010000136.1, on the reverse strand, counting down.
TCGACACCGACTGTTGCGGTCAATAAGCACATCGCTCGTGGTCCCTCGATTCGCGGGCGGTAAGCCACTACCAGCACGCGACTTGCCCGTCAGACCCTGGCTGACGCCCTGCCGGCCCGATCGGCCCGCTCCCTGCACTGGCGTCCGGTCCCCGAGAAAGGCACCCCGGCCGCGAGGCCGGTCCGCAAAGCCGCCGGGTCTCGCCCCCTGAACGCGAGACGGCCGGGCCACCGAAGGGCTCCGACAACCGCACCCCAACCCTTGGAGCCTTCTCCGATGCGCACTCTTACTGTTGCGGCCGCCATGGCAGCGGGACTGGTTCTCGCCGCCTGCGGCCCCGCCGACGGCCCCCTGGGCACGGATGTCCCTGATCAGGTCCGGCCCGAACTGGCCCTCATCAACACCGGCGCCGGCAATGGCCAGGCGGACTTCGAGGAGTTCGAGGTCTGCAAGGTCGGCAGCTCGGCCACCATCGACTACAGCGTCTTCGACCGGCGAACCGGCACCACCACGACCGGTACGCTGTCGCTCAACGACGGCGACTGCCAGGTGGTGGCCCAGTTCGGCGGCCCCGGCGCCGACGTGACCGTGACCGAGACCAGCGCCGAGCCTGGCTTTGAGCTCGACCGGGTCGAGGTCACGGTGATCTCCGGCACGGTGGCGAGCCCGTCGCTGAACTCCCGGACCGAGGCGGGACCGAGCGTCACCGAGCTGATCGGCGGCGGGGCGGTACTCCGCGGCGCCCTGGTGGTCTTCCACAACAAGGCGGTCGAGAGGCCCGGCGGCCAGGGATGCACTCCGGGCTACTGGAAACAGCCCCATCACTTCCGGTCCTGGCCGGCGCCCTATCAGCCGAGCGACCTCTTCTCCGCCTACTTCGAGAACGCGTTCCCGGGCAAGACCCTGCTCCAGGTGCTGAGCCAGGGTGGCGGCGGGCTCGTTGCGCTGGGCCGGCACACGGTGGCCGCCCTGCTCAACGCTGCCTCGTCCAACGTGAGCTACGATCTCACCGTGCAACAGGTGGTGGACGCCTTCAACGCGGCGTACCCCGGCACCACCAGCAGCTACAACACGCTTAAGGACCGGTTCGAGTACTTCAACGAACAGGGCTGCCCGCTCAACTAGACGCAGCGAGTTCGCCTTGCTCGGGCGGCGCCGGGACCGACAGGTCCCGGCGCCGTTCGCCGTTCAGATGGCCTTGAAGTGCTCGAACGGCTGCTGGCAGCCGTGGCAGTAGTGGATCGACTTGCAGGCGGTGGCGCCGAACTCGCTGGCGCGGGTGGTGTTGCGGGATCCGCAGTAGGGACAGGGAATCGGCCTTGGCGGGGCTCCCAGTTGCACCAGCGGCTGCACCTCAGCCGGCCCCGGCGGAGCGATCCCGTAGATCCGGAGCTTCTCCCGGGCGGCCCCGGTCATCCAGTCGGTGGTCCAGGGTGGGCTGAACACCGTCTTGACGGTGACGTCGACGATCCCGTGCCGGTGGAGCGCTGCCTCGATTTCCTGCTCGATCGCCCGCATCGCCGGGCAGCCCGAATAGGTCGGCGTGATCCGCACCGTCACCCGGTCGCCCTCGAGATCCACGCCCCGGACGATGCCCAGCTCCACCACGTCGATCACCGGCACCTCGGGGTCCTTGACCTGCCGGAGGATCTCGAGCACTTCCTGCTCGCGGCTGGTGACGCCCGTCGATTCGCTCACCACTTCGCTCCCGGGTGCGAGCGGGCCACGATCTGCATCTCCGCCAGCATGTGGCCCAGATACTCGGTGTGTCGACCCCGGCGGCCGCCCACCATCCGCATCGGCACGGCTGGTACCGTGAGCGTGGCCCGCCCGAGCACGTCGCTCACCAGGGCTTCGTACGCCGGCCGGAGCGCGTCCGGATCGGGCGCCAGGCCCTCCGCCTGCAGGGCCCGGTCAATCTCGTCCTGGTAATGAAACTCCACCGTCCAGGGCCAGAGCTCGTCCAGCGCGGCCTGCGCCCGGTGGTGGCTCTCCTCGGTCCCGTCGCCCAGGCGGACCAGCCATTCGGCGGAATGTCTGAGGTGGTATCGGTTCTCCTTCACGGCCTTGGCGGCGATCCCGGCCAGGTCCTCGTGCGGCACCTGGGCCAGAGCACCGAGATAGCCGTCGCTCCAGGCCGAGAACAGGAATTGGCGGGCCATGGTGAAGGCGAAGTCGCCTCGGGGCAACTCCACCAACTGGAGGTTCCGGAACGCGTTCTCGTCGCGCCAGTAGGCCAGGGCATCGGCGTCGCGGCCCGCTCCCTCGATCCGGCCAGCCAGGTCCAGGAAGAGCTGCGCCTCGCCCAGCAGATCCAGCGCAATGTTCGAGAGGGCGATGTCCTCTTCCAGAATCGGCCCGTGCCCGCACCACTCGGACGTCCGATGGCCGAGCACCAGGCGATCGTCGCCCAGGCGGAGCAGCAGCTCGATCAGCGGCGCGGTCAGAAGATCCTCACCCCGCGGGGGGTCTTGTAGAACTGCGGGTGCCGGTATGGCTTGTCGTTGCCCGGGTCGAACAGCGGCCCCGCGTCTCCCGGCGCGCTGGCCGTGATCGTGCTGCTCGGCACCACCCAGATGCTCACCGCTTCGCCCCGCCGGGTGTAGACGTCCCGGGCATTCTGAAGGGCGATCTCGGCGTCCGGAGCGTGGAGGCTCCCCGCGTGCTCGTGGGGCTTGCCCCCCGGCGGCTGGGTGAACACTTCCCACAGGGGCCATTGATCGGAAACGGCGGATGACTCGGGCATCGACGGTGGCCTGGTCGGAGACGGGCGCCTGCGCTTCACTCCTCGGGCGGGTCAGGCCGCGGTCGGCCGGGCCCGCGCCTCCTGCTTGGCGGCGAACGCCGCGGCCGCGTCCCGGACCCACTGGCCCTCCGCATGGGCCTTCCGCCGGGCCGCCAGCCGCTCGCGGTTGCAGGGCCCGTTCCCGCCGATCACCTGGTAGAACTCCTCCCAGTTGATCGGGCCGGTGAGCCAGTTGCCGCTGGCTTCGTCGTAGCGAAGGTCGGGATCGGGGAGCGTGATGCCGATCGCCTCGGCCTGGGGAACGGTCAGGTTCACGAACCGCTGCCGGAGGTCGTCGTTCCCCTTCTGCTTCACCCGCCATCGGAGCAATTCGGCGTTGTTGGGCGAGTCCTTGTCGGACGGGCCGAACATCATCAGCGAGGGCCACCACCAGCGGTTCACCGCGTCCTGCACCATCGCCCGCTGCGCCGGAGTACCCCGGGCCAGCGTGGCGCACAGCTCGTAGCCCTGGCGCTTGTGGAAATTCTCTTCCTTGCAGATCCGGATCATCGCCCGGGCGTAGGGGCCGTAGGAGGCCTTGGCCAGCATCGTCTGATTCACGATCGCCGCGCCGTCCACCAGCCACCCGATCACCCCCATGTCAGCCCAGGTGAGAGTCGGATAGTTGAAAATGCTGGAGTACTTCGCCTTCCCCTCGAGCAGCTGGTCGATCAGGTCTGCGCGATCCACGCCCAGCGTCTCGGTCCCGCAGTAGATGTAGAGCCCGTGCCCGCCCTCGTCCTGCACCTTGGCGAGCAGCGCCATCTTGCGCCGGAGGCTCGGAGCCCGGGTGATCCAGTTTCCCTCGGGCAGCATGCCCACCACCTCGGAGTGGGCGTGCTGGGACATCATCCGGATCAGCTGCTTCCGATACCGCTCCGGCATCCAGTCCTTGGGCTCGATCGTCTCGCCCCGGTCCAGGCGGGCCTCGAACTGCGCGAGCCTGGCGGTCTCGTCGATCGGGGCGGCCGGCGTGCTGGTGCTCATACGTGCGCTTCCTCGTTCCAACTCCGAATGCCTCCGAGAAGCTAACACCAACCCGCAAGGCTGTCCAAGTTCCTATGGAGATTGACTTTAGACCTTTTTCATACTTACACGACATCGCCCGCGAGCCTGGCGATCGCGGGCCGCCGGCTCAGGGGTTGCCCCCCTCCGTCCCCCGGCCTTTCTTGCACGACCCGCGACTGGAGGACCAGGATGTCGGATCCCACCCTTCAGGGACAGGTCACGCTCGCTGTCGCCGACGGAGTGGCGACCGTGCGATTCGGCCATCCCAAGAGCAACTCGCTCCCCGGCGCCCTTCTGGCCCGCCTGGCCGAGACCATCGGGGACGCCGGCGCCAATCCCGCCGTCCGCGTGATTGTGCTGGCCAGCGACGGGACCGGCGCCTTCTGCGCCGGCGCGTCCTTCGACGAGCTCCGAGCCGTCGCCGATCCCGAGCAGGGCCGCCGATTCTTCTCGGGCTTCGCCCGGGTGATCCTGGCCATGATCCGCGCGCCGCAGTTCGTGGTGACGCGGGTCCATGGCAAGGCCGCCGGCGGCGGCGTGGGTCTGGTGGCCGCCAGCGACTACGCCATCGCCAGCCGGGGGGCCTCGCTCAAGCTGAGCGAGCTGGCGGTGGGCATCGGGCCGTTCGTGGTCGGGCCCCCGATCGAGCGCAAGGTCGGCCTCGGCGCCTACGCCGCGATGGCGGTCGACGCTGACTGGCGCTCGGCCGACTGGGGCTTCCAGCATGGCCTGTACGCGGAGCTGGCCGACAACCCCCATTCGCTCGACGAGGCGCTCGCGGCCAGGGTGCGGTGGCTCGCCGCCGCGAACCCCGACGCCATGCGAGAACTCAAGCGGGTATTCTGGGCCGGCACCGAACACTGGGAAGAGCTGCTCCAGGAACGGGCGGCAACGAGCGGGAGGCTGGTGTTGACCCCCGCCGCCCGCGCTGCGATCGCCAGCGCCGGAAGCCGCTAACCCGCGGGCCCGACAGGACCGCCCGCCGAGGCCGACTTTTAATCCGCGCAGGCAGATATTATCCTGCCAGCCGGATACGATGCCTGCCGCCACCGCTGCTCCCGTTACGCCCCTCGGCCGCGCCGACGCGCTCTTCCGCGCGCTGGCCGATCCCACCCGGCTCCGGCTCCTCAACCTGCTCGTGGCCGGCGACCTCTGCGTCTGCGACCTGGTGGCGTTGCTGGAGCTGCCGCAGTCCACGGTGTCGCGGCACCTGGCCGCGCTCCGCCGGAGCGGCCTGATCGAGGTGTCCGCCCGGGGACGGTTCTCCCACTACCGCCTGGCCAGGGCCGCGGGCCCCCTCCACGCCGCCCTGGTCCGGGTGGTCCGCGACGCCGATCGGACCATCGCCTCGCTGGCCCGGGAGCGCCGGGCCGCGGCACGGGCGGTGGCCGCGCGAGCCCAGGAACCCTGCCGCTGAGGGACCCCGTCGGATGACCTCGCCGGCCCCGGCCAGGCGCATGAACCGGTTCGAGCGGCACCTCTCGCTCTGGGTGCTGCTCTGCATGGCGGCAGGACTGCTGCTGGGCCGCTTCTTCCCCGGCCCGATCGCCGCCCTGGCCGAGCTGGAGTTCGTGCCCGGCTCCCAGGTGAACGTGCCGATCGCCATCCTGATCTGGCTCATGATCTATCCCATGATGCTCCGGATCGAGTTCAGCCGGGTGGCCGACATCCGGCGGCGGCCCCGGGGGCTGCTGGTAACGCTGTTTGTCAACTGGCTCGTCAAGCCTTTCAGCATGGCGCTGCTCGGCTGGCTCTTCCTCCAGGTGCTGTTCCGGCCCCTGATCGAGCCCGAGCTGGCCCGGAGCTACACGGCTGGTCTCATCATCCTGGCCGCCGCCCCGTGCACCGCGATGGTGTTCGTCTGGAGCTACCTCACCGACGGGGATCCGGCGTATACCCTCGCGCAGGTGGCCGTGAATGACCTCCTGATGCTGGTGCTCTTCGCCCCGATCGTGATGCTGCTGCTCGGCGTGGCCAACGTGGTGGTCCCGCGACAGGTGCTGCTCACCTCGGTGGTGGTCTTCATCGCGATTCCGCTGCTGGCCGGCTACCTGAGCCGGCGATGGCTGCTCCAGGCCCGCGGGGCAGCCTGGTTCGAGCGCTACCTCAACTTCTTCAAGCCGGTCACCACGCTCGCCCTCCTCGCCACGCTGGTGTTGATCTTCGCCTTTCAGGCCGACAACATCATCCGCAACTGGCTGGCGGTGCTCCTGATTGCGGTGCCGATCCTGATCCAGGTGTACTTCAATTCCGGTCTCACCTACGGGCTGATGCGACTGTTCCGGGTACCGCACAACGTGGCTTCGCCCGGCGCGTTGATCGGGGCGAGCAACTTCTTCGAGCTGGCAGTGGCGGTGGCCATCACGCTCTTCGGGCCCTCGTCGGGCGCGGCGCTCGCCACGGTGGTGGGCGTCCTGGTCGAAGTCCCGGTCATGCTGTCCGTCTGCCGGCTCTGCATCGCGACCCGGGGATGGTACGAGCGTGGCCCGGGCGGGGCAGCGGTGACAGTCGGAGGATCGTGAGCCCATGCGTTACGCCCTGATCTCCGACATCCACGCCAACCTGCCGGCGCTCGAGGCGGTGCTGGACGACATCGCCGCGCGGGCCCGCGCCCAGGCGGTGTACCACCTCGGAGATCTGGTGGGCTACGCACCCTGGCCGGACGAGACCGTCGCCCGCCTCCGGGCCGCCGGGATCCCCGGCGTGGCCGGCAACTACGACTCGACCGTGGCCACCGACTACGACCATTGCGGCTGTCGGTACGAAGACCCGGTCCAGGAGGAACTCGCCCACCAGAGCTACGCCTGGACCCGGGCCCGCGTGAGTCCCGACACCCGGGCCTTTCTCGGCGCCCTGCCCTTCCGGATCGACCTGGCCCCGGCGGGCGGGCACCGCGCCGGCCCCCGGATCGTCCTGATTCACGGCGCGCCCACCCTCAACACCCTCTACTGGACCCGCGAGCGCGACGACGACTTTGCCCGGAAGATGATCGCCCTGGCCGGGGCTCGGCCTGGCGACACGCTGGCGTTCGGCCACACCCACCTGCCGTGGCACCGCGAAGTCGACAGGGTCCACCTCGTCAACACCGGCAGCGTGGGTCGCCCCAAGGACGGCGACCCCCGCGCCGGCTATGCGATCGTGGAGGTGGATGACGGGGTGCGGGTGGAGTTTCAGCGGGTGGCGTACGACGTGGAGCGCGCCGCGCGCGCCATCGAGGCCAGCGACCTTCCGGACGCCTTCGCCTGGTATCTCCGGACCGGGGGGCGGTCACTGGGGCCCGGCGACCGGTCTGCCTAACGCATTCGCACCCGGACGATCCGTCCCTCCGGACCCACCAGCCAGCCAATGCCCTTGGGGCCGAACCCCAGCCCCCAGTAGTTCCCATCGGCCAGCGGCTGCCAGGACGCGCCGTCGTCGGACGACCAGGCCGCGCCCCGCGGGCCCACGGCCACCGCCACCGGCCCCTTCGGACCGCGGGTCCACGCCAGGCCGTAGACCGGCCCCGCAAAGGTCGGCCGGCCGCCGAGA
>CAZFSA010000135.1:0-12269 GCA_964521535.1 uncultured Gemmatimonas sp. | reverse complement strand
CATACAGGTTCAGGCCGCCCGCAAGCCCGATCGGATTTTCTTGGGTAAACCGGCCGGTCCGCGGATCATAGTACCGATGGCGCCGGTAATCATAGGCCGAGAGATCCCGCCTCCCCTCCAGCAGCGATCCGTGCCAAGAAGATCCCGGGACGCGGGCTGACGGCCGCAGGCTGCGGCGATGGCGCTCCCGACGGCCGATCGAACAGTGGCCACCCTCGCCTGAACCCTCAGGGAAACGGCTCGGTGCGGGTCGCCACGCCCGCCCGGATCCCGACGGCCGTGAAGCGGCCGCCGCCAGGCGCCGTGCACGGGCCGGCCCCAGGGCTGGGCGCTGCATAGGTCCATTCCCTGGCCGTCCCGTCCTCGGTGAGCACCGGGCCGCTCAACGGGCCGCAACCGACGGCAGCTGCGCCGTACGTTCGGTCCAGCCGCACCGTGTCAAAGGGGGGCGCCACGGCGGCCGCCGTCGTCCGCGCCGTGGCTCGGACGATACCGTCGGCTCCGGTCGCGGCGCGCCAGGCGAGGAGATCGGTCGTTGGCGGTTGGCTGGCAGCCCCGAGCGTATGCGCGGGGCCAGGGTGGCCTGCGGTGGTCGCTCGGCGAGTAGTGCCGAGCGCGGCAATCAGGAAGACCGAGACCGAGCCGAGCAGCCCGACGCGCACGAAGGCGGTGTTCATTGCAGGGGTCCTCTTGGGGGACGCTCCGCCTTCAGCAACCGCCGCGCCAGCCGGCCTCACCCCGTAAGTGCGGGCGGAGAGCCGGCTTCCGACCGCCTGTCGACGGCGGCCACCGAATCCCGGCGTACTTCCCCCGAACTTCCCGGTACGCTGCCGGCCGGCTCCGAGTCCTGCACCTGCGCGGCCGCCTCCGCCAGGGGGGCGAAGAGGTAGCCGTGGCCGCGCAGGGTTTCAATCAGCTTGGGGCCGCCCGACACCGCCAGCTTGGCGCGTAACGAGCTGACCACGACCGTCAGGACCCGCGACGCCGGATCGTGGTTCTCATCCCAGACGTGTGTGCACAGGTTCTCCCGGGTTACCACCCGGCCGCGATTCCGGATGAAGTGTTCGAGTACAGCATACTCTTTCGGCGTCAGACGGAGCAGAACCCCAGCACGCCAGGCCTGGCGGCGAGCGGTGTCCAGCACCACGTCAGCCGCCCGCAGCGTGGGTGGAAAGTAGGCCGGCCCACGGCGCAGCAGGGCTCGAAGGCGCGCCGCCAGCACGGTGAACTGGAACGGCTTGGTGAGGTAATCGTCCGCGCCGGCGTCCAAGGCCCGGACCTGATCGTGGAACTCTCGTCGGGCCGTGAGCAGCAGAATGGGGACGCTCCGGCCGTGCTGGCGCAGGTCGTGGCAGAGCGCGACGCCAGGCAGGTCGGGGAGGTTCCAGTCGACGATCAACAGGTCATACGGGTTCAAGTCGATCAGCAGCCGCCCCTCGCGGCAGGAACCAGCGGCATCCAGGGCGAATCCCTGGCGGCCGAGGAAGGCTCGGAGCATCTCCACCACGAGGGGGTCGTCGTCGATCAGTAGAAGCCGCATGCCGCACGCCTGATCAGCCGGCACGGCCGTTGGGTTGGCCAGCCGCGTGCACAGGGAGACGACGGCCGTCGCCGCCGTTCGCACAGCCTGCGACTCCGGGGAAGATCGCGCTTCATCGTTGACCTTCCTGTGACCTGGCCAGCCGTAAGTTGCAGCGGTGGCCCCTGCGCCGGACCCTCCCGTCGCCCCCGCGGACGGCAGGCGCCAGCGGCCGTGGAGGAGGGTGGAGCATGGTGGAGCCGACCCTGGGACAGGCGCGAGCCGGCGAGGAGGCCCGATCCCGTGAGGGCGGGCGGGCCGCGAAACAGGACAGCGGGACCGGTGTCATCGGTCGCTCGGCTGCGATGCGCCGGGCGCTGTGGCTCGCCCGGCGGGCCGCCCCGACCGAGCTGCCGGTGCTGCTGGTTGGGACGACGGGGACCGGGAAGGAACTACTCGCCCGGGAGATCCATCGCTGGAGTGGCCGGACCGGAGCCTTCGTGGCGATCAATTGCGGCAGCCTGCCCCGAGAGATCGTCGAGTCGCTGCTGTTCGGTCATCGCCGGGGGGCCTTCACCGGGGCGTTCGAGGACACTCGGGGCCTGATCGAAGCGGCGGAAGGGGGTACCGTCTTCCTCGATGAAGTCACGGCCATGCCGCTGGAGGCGCAGGTCAAGCTGCTCCGGACTCTGGACAGCGGCGAGGTCCGCCGGCTGGGCGACACCGTACCGCGGCTGGCCCGGTTCCGGGTCGTGAGCGCCGTGCAGCCGGACGCGGTCGGCCGCGTGGCCGACGGCCACCTGCGCCTCGATCTGATCCAGCGGCTGGCCGGCGCGGTGGTCGAACTCCCCGACCTCGCGGCCCGCGGCGATGATCTGCTGCTGCTGGCCGAGGCCTTTGCCGGGGCGCACCGCCGGGTGCTCGGCCCCGGCGTCGCCGAGGTGCTGCGGGGCTATGGCTGGCCCGGGAACGCAAGAGAACTCCGGTTTGCCGTGGACCGGGCCTGCCTGCTCGGGAGCGACCCGGTGCTCCCCGCGGGGGCGCTGGCGGCCTCGATCGCGATGGGCGCGGCGGTCATTGCCGGCAGGATCACGTCCCCTCCGGTCCCCCGGGCAGGGGCCGTGCCATCGCCCCGTGACCGGCTGGTGGCGGTCTACGCCGCCAACGGGTTCAACGCCGCGCGGACGGCCCGGGCCCTCGGGGTAGGCCGGACGACGTTGTTCAAGCGGCTGAAGGGCCTCGGGGTGTCATTGCGCGCCGCCCGGGCCTCGGTCCTGCCCGGCTTGGTTGGCGGCACCGCCCCCTGACTGTAGCGGGTGGCACTTGCTCCCCGTCCCAGGGCGCCTCAAATGGGATAGTTAGGACTTGAGCTGACAGTCAGTCTCCTTCGGTGTCTCATTCCTCGACGAGGAAGAAGGGACGAAGGACGATGACGGCACCCGAGGAGGTCATCCGGACGAAGGTCGGGCTGTTGGAGTTGGCCAAACAGGGGAAGAACGTGTCGAAGGCCTGTGCGACGTTGGGGTATAGCCGGGAGAGTTTCTATCGGTTCAAGGAACTGTACGAAACGGGGGGCGAGGCGGCCTTGGCGGAGCTCTCGCGCCGCAAGCCGTTGTTGAAGAACCGGGTGGCCCCGGAGATCGAGACGGCCTGCGTGGAGCTCGCGATCGCGGAGCCGGCGTGAGGCCCGCAGCGGGCCGCGAATGAGTTGCTGAAGCGGGGCATCCGGCTGTCGCCGGCGGGGCTGCGGGGGATCTGGCAGCGCCACGACCTGGAGCCGATGCGGAAGCGGCTGAACGCGCCAAGAGTGCCCAAGACGGGGTGGTGCTGACCGAGGCCCAAGTCGCCGCGCTGGAGCAGGCCAAGCTCGAGCGGGAAGCCCACGGCGAGTTCGAGAGTGAGTGCCCGGGCTATTGCGGGGCGCAGGACACGTTCTCTGTGGGGACCCTGAAGGGCGTGGGGCGGATCTACCAGCCGACCTTCGTCGACATGTATGCCAAGGTGGCCTTCGCCAAAGTCTACGATCGGAAGACCCCGCTCGAGGCGGCGGACTTGCTGAACGATCGGGTGGTCCCGTTCTTTGACGAGCACGGGGTCCGGCTGCAGCGGATACTGACCGATCGGGGCACGGCGTTCTGCGGCAACCCCGAGCGCCACGAGTACGAGCTGTACCTCGGGCTGGAAGACATCGAGCACACCCGGACCCGGGGCAAGCGGCCGCAGACGAACGGGATCTGCGAGCGGCTGAACCAGACCCTGCTGGATGAGTTCTACCGGGTCGCGTTTCGCCGGAAGATCTACGCCTCGCTCGCCGAGCTGCAGGCGGACCTGGATGCGTTCCTGCGGTACTACAACGCCGAGCGGCCCCATCAGGGGCGCTGGTGCTACGGGAAGACGCCGATGCAGACGTTTCTGGACAGTGTGCCCCTGGCCCAGGAAAAGGTCCTGGCTGCCTAACCATCAGACACGTGAGGATGGCCTGACTGTCAGGTCAAGTTCTGAACTTCGCAGGCGGGTACGGGTGGGCGACTATCGCGTCATCTACCACGTGGACGATGGCGCCCACGTGATCGAGGTGCGGGCCATCCGCCATCGCAGGGATGCGTACGAGTAGCGGTCCTGCTGCTGAAACCGGGCGGTGAGCAGCAGGCCGAGCCCGCTAACAGGCGGTGACCGCTGGGCGTTCGCCCCGGTTCGGCGGCGTTCGGCGACGGTCCCAGTCAGCCCGCACGGGCCTCCATGGTCCGCCTCCTACTGGGTTCGACCGGTTGCACTTGCGCGAGCGGCTCGGGTTGGCGCGCCCCCTGCATTCAGCGAGGCGGCCCCTGCCTCGGAGCGCCGATGCGACCCCCGTACCTGCCCGCCCTGGCCGCCAGCCTGAGCCTGACTCCGCTCCTGCTCACCGATGCGGCCCATCGGGCCTGGAGCCGACTGCTCGCCACCCAGCAAGCGCCCACGGCCGGGGTGGACCTCGCCAACTCCGGCTATCCGATCGAGCAGAGCGCCTGTCTCACCATCGCGGTCGGCCCCGCGGCGGCGGCGGAGTGCGGCAGCCTCCGGATCGTCCACCCCCTGCCGTCCACCCGGACGCTCAACACCTCGCGGACGCCGACGCTGCTCTACAACTCGGAGTTCGCGCGGCCCTACCCGCTCATCCCCGTGGTGGTGGTGCAGTCGAGCACCACCACCACCCCTGACAGCGTCGAGGTGGTCTTCAAGGTGACGATCGGCGGGGTGGACCTCACCCGCGCCACCCGGCGCTGGGCCGGGGGCGAATGGCCGGCCGGGCAGACCACCGCCCGGCGGGTCTCAATCGCCTACGACGCGGTCGCGGCCAACGACACCACAGGCTACTACCCCTACAAGGTCGAGGTCGCGAACCTGTACCCGGGGAACCTGCGGCTCGCGGCCCCGGTCTTGACCGGCAAGATGTTCGTGATCAACCGCTCGGCCAGTGCGTTCGGCGCCGGCTGGTGGCTGGCCGGACTGGAACTGCTCAAGAACCACGGGCCGTCCGCACCGGAAATCGCCTGGTTCGGCGGCGACGGAAGCGCCCGGTTCTTTCTCAAGCACTGGGCCAACGACACCACCTGGTACACCGCCCAGTACGACAAGGCGGACACGCTCTATCGTCACGCCAGCACCGGCACCTGGACCAGGACCGATGCAGCTGGGGTCCGGACCCGGTTCAACTCCCTGGGCCAGCACATCCAGACCATCGACCGGTTCGGCCGGACCACGACGTTCGCCTACTCCGGCGGCAACCTCGCCACCGTCACGCTCCCGCCCAACAATCTCACCTACGCGTTCGGCTACACGGCCAACCGGCTCACGTCGGTGACGGCGCCGCCCATCGGAGGAACGACCCGGATCACAACGCTGACCAATCCGAGCGGCCAGGTGACGGTCATCCAGAATCCGGGGGCCGCACCGGTGACCTTCGCGTACCTCACGACGCCCGGCAGCCAGAACCTGATCGCCCGGCGGGTCAATCGCGTGCTCACCGTCGACACGTTCGTCTACGACTCGGCCCGACGGCTTCGATCCTCCCGGATCAGGATGGGCGCTGCCTCGCCGGACATCGTGTGGACGCTGCTCGCGGGCGAGACCCGGGGCCTGCCGAGGACCGGGACCCCCAGCTCGGTCGACACCGTCAGGGCGTACACGCACCTCGACGGGCCCCGGCCCCTCCCCCTGGCCGACACCACGGTCTTCTATCAGTCGCGCTTCGGCCCGCCCCGGCGGATTCTCGACGCTCTGGCCAACGAGACCCGGATCAGGCACGGCCCCGACTGCTTCGGGGTGTGCGGCTGGCTGCCGCTCCGGGTCCAGCAGGTCCAGACCGGCCGGGTGCAGCTGGCTGTGTACGACCCGCGGGGGAACCCCACCCATCTCATCGATTCGGTGACGCCGGTCCCGGCGCAGCAAGACACCACCCGCTACGGCTGGGACGGCAAGTTCGACCAGCTCACCAAGATCGTGCCGCCGGAGAAGGACAGCACGGTGTTCTTCGTGAACGCCATCAACGGCCGGCGCGACTCGTTGCAGGACGCACGGGGCGCGATGAGCCGGGTCCGGTTCGGGTACGACCCCTCCCATCCGGAACAGGTCACCTCCATCAGCCTGCCTCCGGTCGGGGGCCAGCCCGCGGTGTACAGCCATGGCTACGAGGCCACCCGGCGCAACCTGGCCTCGGTCACCACGCCACTGGGGTACGTTACCAGCTATACCGACGACGCGGTGGGGCGGATGATCCGGATCCAGAGCCCAATCGACTCCGCGCCCGGCTCGAACCGCCGGGTGGACCAGCGGATGGGGTACGATCTGCTCGATCGCGTGGTGGGCGACACCACCACGACCCTCAACGTCACCCCGGTCGAGTACGTGTACGTCCGCAACTTCTTCAACGCCGAGAGCCAACTCGACTCGGTGTGGCGCTGGACCAGTCCCGACCCCAACGCGATCGGAACGGTAGCGAACCGGTGGCGATACGACGCCGCAGGCCGGGTGGTGGCCGCGATCCCGCCAGGGAACACGCCGACGGTCAAGGACAGCACGGTGTATGACGAGGCGGGCAATGCCGTGACCCTGGTCACCCGGCGCTATCCGAACGGACCCTACATCACGATGCAGTACGACGTCCTCAATCGGCTGACCCAGCGGGTCGTGCCGGCCGTGACCCGTACCGAGCCGCCGTGGACAGTCTACCGGCCGCCGAACCTGCTGCCCACCTATCCCTATACGGTGGAGGCGGACACCCAGCACTTCACCTACCGCCCCGACGGACAGATCCGCCGGGCCGACAACCGGTTCGCCCGGGTGGGCCGGGCGTATGACGTGCTGGGCCGGCTCCGGGCCGACACCCTCCAGATCGCCACGGTGCAGGGCGCCTTCACGGGCCACGTCTACCCCGTCCATTTCGGCTACGACCGGAACGGCCGCCGGACCTCGACCGAGGTCCCGGCGCTCTTCACCCTCGGCACCCGGGACACGATCAACTATACCTGGGACCCCCAGATCGGCGAGCTGAGCCAGGTGAAGGACATCGCCGGGCACCTGATCGGGTTCAGCTACAACGCGCGGCGGGAACTGATCGAGACCCGGTATCCGGGCCGGTACACCCGGGTCCTGGCCTGGGACGCCGACGGCCGGATGCTGCGCGACACGGTCCGGAACGACAGTGTCCAGGTGGCCCCCCGGTGGCCCTATCCCGCGGTCCGGCGGGTCAACGCGCCGCGGTATGACGGCCGCGGGAAGCTCCTGGAATCGGTCGATGGCTCCTTCTTCGCCGACCAGACCCGGGCGACCTATAGCGGGCTTGGCCTGTTGCTCACCGCCCGGTTTCAGCAGCAGGGGCGGAATCAGGCGGGTGGGACCACCCTCTTCGGCTCGCAGGAGACCTTCACCTACGATCCGCTCGGCAACATGAGCACGCTGACCCGCCGGGATTCGGCCCAGGGCGGGGGCGGCTATTCGGTGGTGATCACCAGCCGGTCCTACAGCTACCAGGCGGCGACCGGGCGGCTGGTGAGCGTCACCCAGACGGCCCCGCTCGCCAGCACCACCACCAACACCTTCGATGCCGCCGGCACGATCGAGTTCGATGCGGAAAGCGGGTTCGGGCCCGGCGGGATCCGGCGGGAGCGGGCCAGCCACTACGGGCTCGATGGGCGGCTCCGGGCGGTCGATCTCTGGACGGCGCCGGCGAGCATCGGCCCGTTCGCGAAGCGGCTCTTCGAGGCCTACCGGTATGATGCGCTGGGCCGGCGGGTCTGGGTCTGGCTGCAGGCCCATTGTGTCGGCTTCACCGAAGCGGAGTGCCAGGCCAATTTCGTGCGGCGGGTGCTCTGGGACGGGGAGCAGGAACTGGCGGAACTCCAGGCGCGGGGCCGGATCACCGACACCACCCATTGGGAGCAGGATACCGGGGGAACCCAGGTGCCCTACAGCAACCCCAGCAGCTATCCCGACCCGAATCGCTTCTACGGCCAGGTGGTCTATGCCCCGGGATTGCCGATCGAGGCGCCGCTGAGTGCCACCCGCTATAGTTATACCGACACGCCGGGGGTCAACAACTGGGTGACCTGGCCGGGGACCCAGACGATTGTGCCCTACTGGAACCAGCAGGGGCTGTTCACCGTGGGGGCGTTGGGCGATGGGGCGGCGGACAAGGCGTACAATGGGGCCGCCACCTGTGTACCGTTGGGCAGTGGAGCGAATCGCTGTTATCTGGTGGAGTGGCTGGCGGCGCGGACGGCGTACGATCTCCGGTTTGGGCACACGCTGAAGTACGTGTGGCACGGATCGCTGCTGGAGGGGAAGCGGGATCTCTCGGCCTATGATTACCGGCGCCATCGGTACTATGATCCGCGGACCGGCCGGTTTACCCCAGAAGATCCCATTGGCCTTGCGGGGGGCCTCAACCTCTATGGGTTCGCCAACGGTGACCCGGTCAACTTCAGTGATCCGTTTGGGCTCTGTGTTCCGATCAATGTCTGCCTCGCAGCAGCGGCGGGGCTGGCGTTCGGTGGGATTCAGTTGGTCGCGAATGTCGCGTCGGGGCAACCGTGGTACGAGGGGGTGGGAAGCGCCACCGCGAAGGGTGCCATCCTTGGCCTAACGCTTGCCGCGGCGGCCCCTGCCTTGTTGACGGCTGGCTCAGAAGGGGGGGCGGCGCTCGCGGGCGGAGCGGGGCTCAAGATAGGTCAGAGCACGGAGCGCTTGATCGGCATGCTGGAGCAAGCGGGGCCAAGCATGGATGCCCGAATGGCGGCTGTGTCGAAGTGGCTTCCCGCCGGACAAAAGGCCGTAATGACGACGCTCGAGGGTGGGGCCCGGATGCTCTCTTGCGGCGCCGGTCAGCGGGGGAGGCAAGTCATTCTTGAAGCGAGCGGTCGCACGGTCGTTCGAGCATTCAACGTTGCTTCCGAGACTTGGCAGACGATTCGGGTGATTGAGCCACCGAGGTAACCTCGCGGAGGTGGACAGGTGGGCGTTCAGTGGCGGTTTGCGGAGCAGGAAGAGGATGGCGAGGCGTGGCTTCGGCATCCGTCGGATCTCATCGCGTACGTCGATTACGCGGATGCAGCGGGGAGCTGGCAGCGGATCATGGTCGTCACGAGAGTGTGGCTGGAGAAGCACCTTCAGGGCGTTCGGGTCGGCAGCGATGGCAAGCCGCTCTGGGCCGCGATCCCGACCATGATTGTGCTTCCAGATGTTAGGGGTGACGAGCTTCGCCGCGCGGTCGATCGCCTGCTCCAAGATGGGGGCCTAGACAGCTACGCTACACCGCTGGTACCAACGAAATAGAGTTTCTCAGTCTGTCTCATCGAGAGCCCGGTCCTGGTGTTTTCGTTTAGCTGCTGGTGGTTACGAGGCGTGGGCCCATTTGCGGGCTTGGTGTTTGAGGATGAGGGCGTCGAGGAGGGCCTTGGCGGCGCGGCGTTCTTCGGCATTGAACTGAGCGAGGGCTTCGAACTGGAGGCGGAACTCCGCGTCGGGGTCGCGCTCAGTGGCCTCGAAGACCAGGGCGTCGGCCGAGACCCGGAGGGCCTTGGCCAGCTTCCGAATCCCCTCCAGGGTGGGCTGGGCATGCCCGGCTTCATAGCGGTGGACCTGAATGAGCGAGAGCTTGGCCTGGAGGGCGAGCGCGGGGCAGGTTCAGGGCGGGGCGCGATGCGGGTGGTCGGACTGGCGCTGGTGGCGGTGTGGTGGCCGGTGATGGTGGCGGCGCAGGTGCTTCCGCAGATTGCTCCCAGCGGAACCGTCAACGATCCCAAAATCCGGGTGGCGAACACCGTGGGGCATCAGGTCACGTTCACGGTCACCAACCTGAACGGGGGCACGGACGGCCAGGTGTCCCGAACCTGCACCCGGACTGGGAACGTGACGTCGGTGACCTGCTCCACCTTGACGTTCATGGCGGAGGGCCAGGTCGCCATCGTGACCGCGACGTTCACCACCAGCGCCGCGGGGACCGGCACGATCACGCTCACCGTGGATCCCACCAACCCGGACGGGCCGCCGGTCTCGGGAACGTGGCAAGAGACCATCGTCGCCCCGGCCGGGACGATCACCCCCGATGGGTTGGCGCTCGTCGTCGCCCCAAATCAAACCGGCCTGACCCAGGCCTTCACGATCACGAATACGAGCCGAGCCGAAACGTCAGTGGCGCTGGCCGTCTCGTCCTGTCCCAACACG
Organism: uncultured Gemmatimonas sp.; assembly: GCA_964521535.1. GTDB lineage: Bacteria > Gemmatimonadota > Gemmatimonadetes > Gemmatimonadales > GWC2-71-9 > SHZU01. Next base: position 2,050 of record CAZFSA010000135.1, on the reverse strand, counting down.
GCGATGGCGGCGTGCTCGCTCAGCCCCAGTCCCGTCACCCCGGACTCCGCGGGATCGGGGAACAACACCAAGACCAGCACGCTCACCTTCACCTCCGGGGCGGCGGGGACGCAAGGGACGGCCACCGTCACCGGCACCGCGGGCGGGGTCACCCTCGATCAAGGGTCGATCACGGTCGCCGTTGCGAATGCGAGCGTGAGCCCTGCGACGGCGACGGCGGCCCCGCAGCCTGGCGCGCCGGGCCAGACCTTTGCCTTCACGGTCACCAACAACGGGGTGGTGACGACCTCCTATACGCTGGCTGCGGTGTGCGCGGGGGCCGGTGTCCAGGTGACGCCCTGCGGGGTCACCCCGACCGCGCTGACCGACGTGGCCGCCAGCGCCACGGGGGGCGCGACCGTCAGTTACACGGCGGGTGCCGCGGGCACCACCGGCACGGTGACCCTCCAAGTCAAACTCGGCACCGTGGTGCTCGCTACCGGGGTCCTCACGGTGAACGTCGCCACCCCCACCGTGGTGATGGTCACCCCCGATGGCGGCGCTCCGGTGGTACGGCCCCCGGCGACCGCCTCGTCACAGTCGTTCGACGTGAAGCAGACGTCCGGGCCAGTCCCGGCCGTCTACAACCGCGCTGGGCAAAGCGCTCTACGAAAACCGGCTCGAGGACCGCCTCAAGATCCTCACCCAGCCGAAACTGCTGATCATCGACGAGATCGGCTACATCCCGATCGACCGCCAAGGGGCCAATCTCTTCTTTCAACTGGTGTCGCGTCGCTACGAGAAAGGCTCGATCCTCCTCACCGGCAATCAAAGCCTCGGCGCCTGGGGGGAGGTCTTCGGCGATCCCGTCATCGCCAGCGCGATCCTCGATCGGTTGCTCCACCACGCCACGACGGTCAACATCAAAGGCGATTCCTATCGCCTCAAGGACAAACGCCGCGCCGGATTGCTCCGCCCCGGTCCGGCCCCCGAAGCGGCGGAGTAACCCCACCCCAGGTGGGGACTTTCAAAGGTCGCAGACTGGGGAGTTTCGGATGATGGTTGACAGGTCATGATGCGCTCGGGAACGAAACCACCCGAACCGCCGTCGACACGGTCGTCAACGCCACCGGTAGTACGGCCACCTCCACGAGCACCACGGGGCTGGTCTATCAGGCCGGGACCGGCCGGCTGACGCAGCGCCCGCCCCGGAGTTATAGCTATGATGCCGCCGGCAACCTGGAATGGGAGGTCCATCCCGGCATTTTCGAGCGCGCCCACTACTATGGCGCCGACGGTCGCCTGCGGACCGCCGACTACCGGGAAATCGGGGCGAGTTTGTTCGCCGGAGCCCGCCAGCGGACCCTGGAGCGGTACCGGTACGATGCTCTCGGCCGGCGGGTGTGGGTCTGGACCCAAGTCCAGTGCCTGATCAACGCCGGGGTCGAGTGTACCCGCGACCGCGTGCGGCGGACGATCTGGGACGGCACGCAGGAACTGGTGGAAATCCAGGCCCCCGGCGATACGGCGAATCAGGGGAAGTGGGAGGTCGATGCCGGCGGCTATACCCTGAACCGGATCAGCAATGGGATCATCGACGTCGACCCGAACCCCTACTACGGACAGGTCGTCTACTCGGGCTCCCTCGGCGTCGACCAGCCTCTCAGCGTGACGCGGATCGGCTACGCCGACAAACCGACCTCCACCTACACGGTCTGGGCCCCATTTAGCTACTATCCCCACTGGAATTATCGGGGCCAGGCGGTCTTCGGGAGCTTCGCCGACGGCGGCGCGGTGAAGCAGTTCGTGACCGGGGCCGGCGGGACGACGTGCCCCGGTCTGGCCGACACCTCGAACCAGCGGTGCGCGCTGTTCAACTGGCCGGCCGGCTCGTCGGCGTATGATCGGAAGAAGGGGACACCCGCCGGCCTGGGGTGGCAGGGGACGCTGATCGACCAGAAGCGGGACGGCAGCGGGCTGGACTACAAGCGGAACCGGGTGGTCGACCCCGTCTCGGGCCGGTTTACCCAAGAAAATCCGATCGGGCTTGCGGGCGGCCTGAACCTGTATG
>CAZFSA010000134.1:0-12432 GCA_964521535.1 uncultured Gemmatimonas sp. | reverse complement strand
CGGGGCGGGAGCGTATCGGCTGCCGCCGTGTCGCGGGCGGGGGGCCGTGGCCGGAAGAGAGAGTCGTAGGCCGCCCGCGGGAGGATCGCCGCCACGGCCACGTCGATCGAGTCGGGCAGGGCGCGGACGCGGACGGAGTCGGCGGGAAGCCGCTGATAGGGGTTGAGGTGCTGGTTGAAGGTGGCCGCGAGCGAGATCGAGTCGTTGAACGCCAGCGTCTGGATCCGGGGTGGCACGGTGTCGTGGCGGAATACCCAGATCTCCCCGGCCGAGTCCTGCGCGGCGGCCAGGCGGAGCGTGTCGAACAGCTCGCGGGGATCCCGCCGCCGGTTGCGATTCTGGTCGACGGCCGCACTCAGGAGATACTCACCGTCCGGCAGCGGCCCGAACTGGAACCGGCCGGTGGAGTCGGCGGCGGTGCGGTACACCAGGCTGTCGGGCTGGAGAATGGCCTCGACCAGGGCCTGGGGCACGGGGCGCGCGTTGGTCCAGTCCACGACCCGGCCGGTCAGCACCCGGGTGGGGAGCGGGGCGCCGGTGGTGAAGGTGATGACCTCACCCTGGGTACTCCGATTGTTCCGGAGATCGACGATCCCGGGCAGCAGCTCGATTCGGTAGACCCGACCGGGCTGCCACCCTTCCCGGGGCCGGATGGTAATGCGCGACCGGCGCCATCGCACCACGGGCACCTGTTCCGAGGGCGACAGCACGATCAACCGCTCCAGGTCTCCGGTTCCGAGTCCGAAGTTGGGGGAGCCGCCCTCACTGACGATCTCGTCGAAGAGAAACGCCGCGTCCCCCTTGAAGCCGGGCAACACGGCGGTCGACTCGGGATGGGTCCCGATCAGAATCGGAGGAGCGCGATCGGGCGGCCCTCCCGGCGGCTCGCCGATCTGCGCGCAGCCCAGCACCGTGGCAAGCCCCGCCATGGCCGCGAGCGCCGTCAGCTCGCGCATCCGAGCCGTTCGCGGCGAGCCGAGAGCGCCGCAACCTGCTCGCGCCACGCCGCGAGCTTGTCGCGCTCCCGCTGCACCACCTCGGCGGGGGCACGAGCGACGAACTGCTCGTTGGCGAGCTTTCGTTCCTGCCCGGCGACGAGAGCCGCCAGTCGGCGACCCTCGTCGGCGAGCCGGGCGCATTCGCGCTCCACGTCCACCAGGTCGCCGAGTGGTACAGTGAGGGTGGTGCCATCGGTGAGCACGGCGGTGGCACCGCCCCGGGCGTCCGCCCCGTCGGACCGGAGCTCGACGGCGCTGGCCCGGGCGAGGCGGGTGATGGTCGCGCCCAGTTCCCGGATGGCCCACTCGACATGCGGGCCGGGGTTCGCGGCGGCCACCCGAACCGTCTGACCCGGCGGCACCGCGTACTCCGCCCGGATCGACCGGACCGCGCCCACAATCTCCTGGAGGGCGCCGATCCGGGCCAGGGCGTCCGGATCCACCGCCCGGGGGTCGGGCCGGGGCCAGGGGGCGACGGAAATCGAGGCCGTGGCCGGTCGTCCGGGGAGGCGCTTCCAGAGCGCCTCGGTGATGAACGGCATCGCGGGATGGAGCAGCCGAAGCCCCACGTCGAAGACCTGGGTCACGACCGCGCGGGCCACTTCGCCTCCGGGCTGGCTGCCGTGGAGGCGGGGCTTGATGGCCTCGACGTACCAGTCGGCGAGGTCGTTCCAGAGGAACCGGTAGGCGCACTGGGCGGCGTCGTTGAGCCGGAATCGCTCGTACGCCGCGGTGGTCTCGGCGACGGCCGCGTCGCAGCGGGCAATGATCCACCGGTCGACCGGATCGAGCTCCTCGGCGCGCACGGCCTCCGGGGCGGGCCCCGCCAGCGGCCGCGCCGGCTGGTCGAGGTGCGAGAGGATGAATCGGCCCAGGTTCCAGAGCTTGTTGGCGAAGTTGCGTCCGGGGGCGAAGGACGTCTCCAGGTCGTTGGGGTCGAGAATGATGTCGGTCCCCACTGCCGCGCTCGAGAGCACCGTGAACCGGAGGGCGTCGGCCCCGTAGAGCCGGATCACGTCGAGCGGGTCGATCCCGTTGCCGCGCGACTTGGACATCTTCTGGTGCTGGGGGTCGCGCACGATGCCGGTGAGAAAGACGGTGGTGAACGGCAGGTCGCCCATGCAGTCCAGGCCCGACATCACCATTCGGGCCACCCAGAAGAAGATGATGTCCGGACCGGTGACCAGAACGTGGCCGGGGTAGAACCGCGCCAGGTCGGCGGTGCGGTCGGGCCAGCCCAGGCTGGAGAACGGCACCAGCTGCGAGGAGAACCAGGTGTCGAGCACGTCCTCGTCCTGCCGCACCGGGCCGCCGCAGGCCGGGCAGGCGTCGAGATCCACCCGGCTGGCGTTCAGGCGGCCGCACCCGGGCGCCTCGCAATACCAGACGGGAATCCGGTGGCCCCACCAGAGCTGGCGGGAGATGCACCAGTCCCGGATCCCCGCCATCCACTGGCCGTAGACCTCGCCCCATCGCTCGGGCACGAAGCGGAGCCGGCCCTCGCGCCAGGCCGCGAGGGCCGGCTCCGCCAGGCGCTGCATCCGCACGAACCACTGGTCGGAGAGCCGGGGCTCGACGACGGTGTCGCAGCGGTAGCAGTGTCCCACCGCGTGGCGGTGCGGCTCGACGCCGGCCAGCAGGCCTGCCGCTTCGAGCTCGGCCACGACCCGGGCGCGCGCCTCGAACCGGTCCAGGCCGCGGAACCGTTCGGGAACCGCGTCCGACATCCGGGCGTCGGGGGTCATCACGTCCAGCGCCGGCAGGCCGGTCCGGCCGGCGATCTCGAAATCGAGGGGGTCGTGGGCCGGGGTGAGCTTGACGGCGCCAGTTCCGAACTCGCGATCCACGGCCGGGTCGGCCACCACCGGGATCGCCCGGTCGGCGAGCGGGAGCCGGACCGAAGCGCCGATCCAGGCCCGGTACCGGTCGTCCTCGGGATGGACCCCCACCCCGGTGTCGCCCAGCATGGTCTCGGGGCGGGTGGTGGCCACCACCAGCTCGCCGCCGTTCACCAGGGGATACCGGATTCGCCAGATCCGGCCCGCCACCTCCTTCTTCTCCACCTCCTCGTTGGAGAGCGCCGTCTGGCAGCGCGGGCACCAGTTGATGATGTACTTCCCGCGGTAGACCAGGTCACGCTCGAACCAGCTGACGAAGACCTCCCGCACCGCCCGCGAGAGCTCGTCGCTGAAGGTGTAGTAGGTCCGATCCCAGTCGCAGCTCGCGCCCAGCGACCGGATCTGGGTGAGGATCGTGTCGCCGGTCTCGCGGACGTACTGCCGGACCCGCTCGACAAACGCCCCCCGGCCGAGATCGAAGCGAGTCAGGCCCTCCTGCCGGAGCAGGCGCTCGACCACGTTCTGGGTGGCGATGCCGGCGTGGTCGGTGCCGGGAATCCAGGCGGCGGCGCGGCCCCGCATCCGCTCGAATCGGATGAGCGTGTCCTGGATGGTCTGGTTGAGGCCGTGGCCCATGTGCAGCCGGTCGGTCACGTTGGGCGGCGGCATCACGATGACAAAGGGCGGGCGGTCAGCCGCGGGGCGGAAGCAGCCCTCGCGTTCCCACCAGGCGTAGAGCTCGCCCTCGACGCGAGCCGGGTCGTACTGGGGCGGAAGCGGTTCGGTCACGCCGAGTGTCGCTCCCCGGCAGGGGCCTGCCCGGGGGCCGGCGACTCCTGGGTATGGCGATCGTCCTCGCCCCAGACCAGGAGGCTGTCGACCAGGCGCACGTCCGGGCCCAACGCCTCCCGGGCGATCCGAAGCGCCCGGGTGCGGGCGGCCCGGGAGGTCACCCAACCGTGGACCTCGACGGCGTCGCGTCCGACCGGAACCATCTCGATGCTCTGTCCGTCCGGGCCAAGGGCCTGATCGAGGCGCTCCTGGAGCGCTTGGGCGAGGTCGGCTGCACGCGCGGGCGCCGGTCGGCGGGCCCAGCGGTTCAGCAGCCGGGCGAGGAGCGCCGGCGGGTGGCCGGCGAACCGCTCGCCGAGGAGGAAACCGGCGGCCAGGCCGAGGCCCAGGCCGATGGCCGCGAGGGGGGCCAGGGAGCCGGACCGGGTGCTGGTGCGTATGCGACGGCGCCGCATGCGGTTAACTTAATAGGCCCTGGTAGTCCCGCGAAGCGAACCGGCAACGTGGCCCGCATGTCTTCCTCGTCATCCCGACTTCGATCTCCCGAGGGCCAGCTGGCCCTGACTCTGCTCGTGCTGCTCGCCGGCCTGGCGCTGTTCTTCTGGCTGGCGCCCGCGACGCCGGTGGTGGCGCCCCCGCTGTTCCAGGTGGCCCCATGACCGCGATTCGCCTTACGCTCCCGGACGGCAGCGTCCGGGAGATGCCGGCGGGTTCCACCGGCCACGAGGTGGCCCGGGCGATCGGTCCGGGGCTCGCCAGGGCTGCGCTGGCGATCCGCGTCGATGGTCAGGTGCGGGACCTGGCGCGTCCGATCGAGCAGGACGCGGCCATCGCGGTACTCACCGAGCGCGACCCCGCCGCCCTGGAGGTCCTTCGTCATTCGGCGGCCCACGTGCTGGCGACGGCGGTGCGCACCATCTTCCCGGGCGCCGGGATCGGGTTCGGGCCGCCGATCGAGGACGGCTTCTACTACGACTTCGAGGTGCCGCGCCCCTTCACGCCCGAGGACCTGGAACGGATCGAGGAGGTGATGCGCGGGGTCTGCGAGGCGGACTACCCGTTCGTGCGGGAGGAGGTCGACCGGGCCGAAGCCAACCGCCGCTTTGCCGACGATCCCCTCAAGCTGGAGCGGATCGCGGAGCTGGGCGACGACGAGACGATCTCCGTCTACACCGACGGTCCGTTCGTCGACCTCTGCCGGGGCCCGCACCTGCCCTCCACGGGCCGGCTCCGGCACTTCAAGCTGCTCACCACCGCCGGGGCCTACTGGCGAGGCGACGAACGCCGGCAGATGCTGCAACGGATCTACGGCACGGCGTGGTTCAGGAAGGAGGACCTCGACGCTTACCTCCACCGGATCGAGGAGGCGAAGAAGCGCGACCATCGGCGGGTGGGGCGGGACCTCGATCTCTTCCTGCTGCACCCCTATTCGCCGGGGGCGATATTCTGGACCGAGCGGGGCACCACCATCTACAACCTGCTCAACGAGTACCTGCGCGAGCTGCAGCGCGACGGCTACCGCGAGATCCGGACGCCGCTCCTCTACCACAAGGCCCTCTGGGAGCGGTCGGGGCACTGGGGCAAGTACCGCGAGAACATGTTTCTGGTGCTGGACTCGGAATCGGGCGAGCACGATCTCGGCCTGAAGCCGATGAACTGCCCCTCGCACTACCTGCTGTACGCGTCGAAGAAGCATTCCTATCGCGAGCTGCCGCTCCGGTACTGCACCTACGATGTCCTCCATCGGAACGAGGTCTCCGGGGCCCTCTCGGGTCTGACCCGGGTCCGGCAGTTCTCCCAGGACGACTGCCACATCTTTCTGACGGAGGCGCAGATCGCGGAGGAAGTGGCGGCGCTGACGCGCCTGATCCTGGGCTACTACCGGACCTTCGGCCTCACCGCCGAGCTCAAGTTCGCCACCCGCCCCCCAGAGCGGATCGGCGACGACGCCATGTGGGACCGGGCCGAGCAGGCGCTGGAGGCGGCCCTCCGGGCCACGGGGCAGCCGTACACGGTGCATCCCGGCGACGGGGCGTTCTACGGCCCCAAGGTGGACTTCCACGTCTCCGACTCGATCGGTCGCACCTGGCAGCTGGGGACGATCCAGCTGGACTACGCCGCGCCGGAGCGCTTCGATCTGTCCTACGTGGGCGACGACAACCATCCCCACCGCCCCGTGGTCATCCACCGGGCCGTGAGCGGTTCCTTCGAACGGTTCATCGCGATCCTGATCGAGCACTTCGCGGGGGCGTTCCCGGCGTGGCTCGCGCCGGAGCAGGTCCGGGTGCTCCCGGTGTCCGACCACCAGCTGGCCGCGGCCACGGCGGTCACCGACCGGCTTCGAAGCGCGGGCCTGCGGGCGGTGCTGGACGCGAGCAACGAGACCCTGAGCTACCGGATCCGCGCCGCCGAGCTGCTCAAGGCGCCGTACGTGGCCGTGGTGGGGCAGCGGGAGGCCGATGCCGGGACGGTTGCGGTTCGGGTTCGCGGGGCGGGGAACAAGCAGGAGGTCATGCCGATCGACCACTTCGAGCGGCGACTCCTGGACGAGACCCGGACCCGGGCACTGGTACCGTGACGTGGCGGTCGTTCCCTCGATCAAGGTTCTGTCACGCCGGCCTCATGCGCCCTTCATCGGTTCCGATGGCGGGCTGACCTATATTCCCTGCGTTCGTCCCCCAATGCCGTGAGCCTGAAGCCATGTCCGACGCCACCACACCCGTCATTCTCTCTGCCTGCCGGACGCCCATCGGGAAATACCTGGGCGCGCTGGCCGGCTTCCCGGCCCCCCGACTCGGCGCCCACGTCATCCGCGAGGCGGTGTCCCGAGCCGGGATCGACTCCGGCGCGATCGATGAAGTGATCATGGGGCACGTGCTCCAGGGCGGCGCCGGGCAGGCCCCGGCCCGGCAGGCCATGATCCACGCCGGGCTCGACGGCGTGATCCCCGCCGTGACCATCAACAAGGTCTGCGGGTCGGGGCTCAAGGCGGTGATGCTTGCCGCGCAGTCGATCCGGGCCGGGGACAATCAGTGCGTCGTGGCGGGCGGGATGGAGTCGATGTCGTCGGCGCCGCACTACCTCCACGGCATCCGTGCCGGCGTCAAGATCGGCAACCAGACGATGCTGGACGGAATGATCTCGGACGGGCTCTGGGACTCCTTCAGCGACCAGCACATGGGCAACCTGGCCGAGTACACCGCTCAGAAGGCGGGCGTGAGCCGCGCCGACCAGGACGAGTTCGCCTTCCACAGCCAGCGGAAGGCCGCGGCGGCCCAGGAGGCCTGCCGTTTTGCGAAGGAGATCGTCGCGGTGGAGGTGGCGGGGCGCGGCGGCCCGGTCCGGATCGAGAAGGACGAGGGACCCCGGGCCGACACCACCCGGGAGGGTCTGGCCAAGCTCCGCCCGGCCTTCCAGAAGGACGGCACGGTGACGGCGGGGAACGCCTCGACCATCAACGACGGGGCGAGCGCGCTGGTGGTGACGTCGCTGGCGTTCGCCAAGGCCCACGGCCTGACTCCGCTGGCGCGGATCACGGGGTATGCCACCGGCGGGGGCGAGCCCCGGGACCTGTTCTTCGCGCCGATCTTCGCGGTTCGGAACCTGATGAAGAAGGCGGGCACCGCGATCGGCGATTATGGTCTGATCGAGGCCAACGAGGCCTTTGCGGTCCAGTGCGTGGCCGACGGCCGGGCGCTGGGGTGGGACTTCGACCGGGTCAACGTCAACGGGGGCGCCATCGCGCTCGGGCATCCGATTGGCGCCAGCGGGGCGCGGATCCTCACGACGCTTCTCTACGCGATGCGCGACCGGGGCGTAAGCACCGGGCTCGCGACCCTCTGCCTGGGCGGCGGGAACGCGGTGGCGCTCTCGGTCGAGGCGGTCTGACCCCGCCGGCGCCTCGGCGACCCGGCCCATCGCGGGCCGCCACGGCGGCTTGGTCGCTCGCCTTTCTGGTGGGCGGGTATCTGGCAACGGCATCGATCACCGCGGTGCTGATGCCGGTCCTGGGCCTGGAGCTGGAGGATGGCCCGGTGGTTCCGGCGCTGGTGCAGGCCGCCGTGGGCATCGTGGTGTTCGGGGGGCTCACCCTGCTCATCGGTCGCCGGATCCTCCGGCTGAACGGGCGGGAGCTGGGCTGGGTGCCGGCCCGCGAGGGCCTCTCGGGGTTCGGTCGGGGCCTGGCGCTTGGAGGGGCGATCGGGGCCGGGGCCCTGATCGCCGCGGTGGTAACGGGCCGCTCGGCATGGTCGCTCGACGGCGGCACGGTCGGGGAGTATCTGGCGCGCGTCGGTCTGCTGGCTCTGGTACTGCTGCCGCCGGCGTTCATGGAAGAACTGTCGTTCCGGGGCCTGGCCCTCGCGGGCCTGACCCGCGCGGGCGGGCCCGGCATGGGAGTGCTGGTCACCTCGCTCGTCTTCGGGTTCGCGCACCGGCTCAACCCGGCGGTCACGCCCCTGGCGCTGGGCAACATCACCCTTGCAGGGGTCTTTCTGGCCCTTACGTTCCTGGCGCCGGGCCGGCTCTGGACCGCCACCGGGGCTCATCTGGGGTGGAACCTGTCGCTGGCGGGCCTCGCGGCCCCGGTGAGCGGCTTGCCGTTCGCCATTCCCTGGATCGACTTCGTTCCCGGCGAACCCGCCTGGCTCACGGGCGGCGATTTCGGGCCCGAGGGCGGGCTCTTCGCCACGCTCGCCCTGGTGGTCGGTACCCTGGTGGCGGTCCGGTGGTATCCTCGCACGGAGGACGCATGAAGCGGGCAGCGGTGATCGGAGCGGGCACCATGGGCAACGGCATCGCCCACGTCTTCGCGCAGCACGGCTGGCAGGTGGCGCTGATCGACGTATCGGAGCCGGCGCTGGCCAGGGCCCGGACGACCATTCAGGCCAACCTCGAGCGGCAGGTGAAGAAGGGTGTCCTGGCGGCCGAGGCCCCGGCGGAGATTCTGGGGCGGATCAGCCTGGCGGGATCGCTGGAGGCGGCCAGGTCGGCCGAGGTGGTGGTGGAGGCGGCGACCGAGAATCCCGACCTCAAGTTCTCGGTCTTCGAGTCGCTCGACCGGATCGCACCGCCGGAGGCGATCCTGGCCAGCAACACCAGCTCGATCTCGATCACGGAGATCGGCGCGCGGACCGGGCGGCCCGATCGGGTGATCGGAATGCATTTCATGAACCCGGTGCCGGTGATGCAGCTGGTCGAGGTGATCCGCGGCCACGCCACCAGCGACGACACCACCCGTGCGATCGTGGGCCTGTCGAAGGACCTCGGGAAGACGCCGGTGGAAGTGCAGGACTATCCGGGCTTCGTGGCCAACCGGATCCTGATGCCGATGATCAACGAAGCGGTATACACCGTGATGGAGGGCGTCGCCTCGGTGGAGGCGGTGGACACCGTGATGAAGCTGGGGATGGCCCACCCGATGGGACCGCTTACCCTGGCGGATTTCATCGGGCTCGACGTCTGCCTCGCCATTCTGGACGTGATGCATCGCGGGCTCGGCGATCCGAAGTACCGGCCCTGCCCGCTGCTCCGGCGGATGGTTGCCGCGGGCCACCTCGGCCGCAAGACCGGGCGAGGGTTCTACGACTACTCGGCGAAAGGGTGACGGGCCGCCCCTCCCTTGCCCCTCCGAAAGTCACCGTCCACCTTTCCGGCATGGGAGAGCGGATTCCGATCGGCGCCGATCATGCCGGATTCGAGCTCAAGGAGCGCCTGAAGCGCGAGCTGGCGGCCCTGGGCTACGAGCCGGTGGACGTCGGCACCGATTCCACGGCGCCGACCGACTATCCCGACTATGCGCACGTGGTGGCCGATCAGGTGGCCCGGGGCCAGGCCGGCCGGGGGGTGCTGCTCTGCGGCACCGGGCTCGGCATGGCCTACGCCGCCAATCGGCATCACGGGGTCCGGGCGGCCGTGGCCTGGACGCCCGAGATCGCCCGGCTGGCGCGCGAGCATAACGATGCCAACGTGCTGGTGCTGCCGGCCCGGTTCGTGAGCGAGGCCGACGGCCTGGAGATCCTGAAGACCTGGCTCGCGACCCCCTTCGCCGGGGGACGCCACGCGCGGCGCGTCGCGAAGATCGATTATGACGGAGAAGCACGGGATGGATGACCACAACGCGTCGCTCCGCCAGGGGGACCCCGAAGTGGCCGCCCTTGTCGATCGCGAGCTCACCCGTCAGCGGGAGGGCCTCGAGCTGATCGCGAGCGAGAACTTCGCCTCGCGGGCGGTGATCGATGCCATGGGGACCCCGCTCACCAACAAGTATTCCGAGGGCTATCCCGGGCGCCGCTACTACGGCGGCAATCAGGTGATCGACGAAGTCGAGCGCCTGGCCATCGACCGGGCGCAGCGGCTCTTCCAGGCGGAGCATGCGAACGTGCAGCCCCATGCCGGGGCGCAGGCGAATTTCGCGGCCTTCATGGCGGTGCTGCCGCCGGGGGGCACGCTGCTCGCCATGTCGCTGCCCCACGGCGGGCACCTCTCGCACGGGCATGCCGTCAACCACAGCGGCACCATCTGGCGGGCGGTGCACTACGGCGTGAACCCCGCGACGGGGCGGATCGACCTGGATCAGGTCCGCGACCTGGCGCGGCGGGAGCGACCCGGCCTGGTGGTGTGCGGGGGCAGCGCCTATTCGCGGGTGATCGACTTCGCGGGGTTCCGCGCCATCGCCGACGAGGTCGGGGCCACGCTGCTGGTCGACATGGCGCACTTCGCCGGCCTCGTGGCCGGTGGCGCCTTTCCCTCGCCCGTTCCGCATGCACCGATCGTCACCACCACGACCCACAAGACCCTGCGGGGGCCCCGTGGCGGGCTGATTCTCTGTCAGGCGTCGCTCGCCAAGGCGGTGGACAAGTCGGTCTTCCCCGGTACCCAGGGCGGTCCCCTGGAGCACGTCATTGCCGCGAAGGCGGTGGCGTTCGGCGAGGCGCTCAAGCCGGCGTTCCGGGAGTACGCCGCGCGGGTGGTCGCCAACGCCCGGCGGCTGGCGGCCGCGCTCATCGACCGCGGGTTCACGATCGTCTCGGGCGGCACCGACTCGCACCTGATGCTGGTGGACCTCCGGAGCAAGGGGGTCACCGGGCGGAAGGCCGAGGAGATCCTGGGCCGGGCCGGCATCACCGTGAATCGGAACACGATCCCCGACGATCCGGAGTCGCCGTTCGTCACCAGCGGCATCCGGCTCGGCACGGCGGCCGCCACCACCCGCGGGATGGGGCTCGACGAGATGGACGCGGTGGCGGCCCTGATCGACCGGGCCATCGCCGCGCCGAACGACGCCACGCTCGCCGCCGTGCGTCTCGACGTCCGCGCGCTGGTCGGGGCCTTCCCTCTCTACCAGCCCGGCGCCCGGGTTGGGGAGCTGGCGCCGGCGTGATCGAGCTCCGCCTGGCCGCCGAACTGCTCGCCCGGATCCGGGAGCTGGAACGCCGCTACGACGAGCTGGCTTATCTGTTCGTGCTGGAGAGCATCGAGTACCTCCAGGCGCGGCTCCCGGTCCGCCGGCACGTGACCGGCGCCGAACTGGCTCTGGCCTGCCGCGACCACGCCCTGGAGCAGTACGGGCTCATGGCCGGTGCGGTCCTGGAGGCCTGGGGAATCCGCCGCACCGCGGACATCGGTCGGATCGTGTACACGCTGGTGGGCGTGGGCCTGCTGGTCACGCAGCCGGGCGACAGCGAGGACGACTTCCGCGACGTCTTCGACTTCGAGGATGCCTTCCACGCGTCCTACCCCTGGGCCGCCCTCCGCCCCGACCGGCGACGCGCTGGTGCGACCGATCTGCTGGGGGAGGCGACATGACCGACCGCCTGGAGTGGCCCACGTGCCAGAAATGCGCCACCGGGGTGCTGATCCCACTCTCCGATTACGGGCGTGACGGTGCGCCCATCACCTACAAGGCGTGGGTCTGCACCAACCCCGAGTGCGGGTTCAACCTCCGGATCGACAACGGCGAAATCTCGTTCGGTCGGGTGATCGGCCAGAGCTTCAAGTAGCCCCGCGGGCAGCCCCGCCTCGTGCCAGCCATCCCAGTCGTTTCCCCAGCGCAGGCCGCCGAGTGGGATCGGCGCACCGTGGCGGCCGGTCTCGATGCCCTTTCGCTGATGGAATCGGCCGGGCGGGGGACGGCCGTCCTGGTGGCCACCAGGTTCGCCGCCGGAGTGCGCCAGGGTGTGCTGGTGGCCTGCGGCCCCGGCAACAACGGGGGCGACGGGTGGGTGGTGGCACGCGCCCTCCACGCGGTCGGTGCCCCGGTGTGGGTGGTGGCGAGCACCGAGCCGTCGTCGCCGCTTTGCCGGATCGAGGCCGGGCTGGCCCGGCAGAACGGGGTGAGGGAGGTCGCCGCCGAGGGCCCTTGGCCTCACGTGGGGCTGGTCGTGGACGCGCTCCTCGGGACCGGTGCAGCGGGGCCGCCCCGGCCGCCCATGGCAGCCCTCCTGGCCCGCCTCGGCGACCTCCCGGTTCCAGTGGTGGCCGTCGACGGCCCCACGGGGCTCAATCTGGAGGACGGGGTCTGGCACGGCGGCCTCGCAGCCAGACTCACGGTGACGTTCGGCGGGCCGCGACGCGGGCACCTCCTCGCTCGGGACGAGGTGGGCGACCTCGTGGTGCTCGATATCGGGTTCGTGCCGCCGGAACGCGCCTGGCCGGTCCTCTTCACGCCCGATTGGGCAGCGCGCCTGCTGCCGCCGCTCCCTGCCAGAAGCCACAAGGGGACCCGGGGTCGGGTCGCCATCGTGGGGGGCGACGCCGGGATGACCGGCGCCGCCCGGCTCGCGGCCCGCGCCGCCTTCGCCGCC
>CAZFSA010000133.1:0-12525 GCA_964521535.1 uncultured Gemmatimonas sp. | reverse complement strand
GCCACCCCCCCCACCGCCACCGCCACCCCCGCCGGCGACGCTCAATCTGGAGATCGACGGCATGTACCTCACCCAGGCGGCCCAGCGGTACGACGGTTCCCGCCCGCTGGTGGCGGGCCGGAACGCCTACCTCCGGGTGTTCGTGAAGGCCAACGAGCCCAATCTCGCCACGCCCGCGGTACGGGTGCGGTTCTATTCCGGCGGCACCCTGGTACAGACCTCGACGATCACGGCATCGGGCGCGAGTACGCCGACGGCGGTGACCGAGGGGACGCTTGCCTCATCCTGGAACCTGGCCGTCTCCGGTGCGCTGGTGCAGCCCAACCTCCGGATCCTGGCCGATGTGGACCCGGCCAACGCCGTGACCGAATCGGACGAATCTGACAACTCCTTCCCCGCGAGCGGGACTCCCTTCGCGGTGGATGTGCGGACGTTGCCCACGTTCAACCTCCGGTTCGTGCCGGTGCTCCAGCAGGCGAATGGCCTCCAGGGCAACATCACCGCCGGCAACCAGGCGCAATACCTCGATCAGGTGCTCAAGATGCTGCCGATCGCCGGCTACGACACCGACATTCGGTCCGTGTATACCACAACGGCTCCGGTGCTGGAATCCGGCAACGGCAACGGCGCCTGGGGCACGGTTCTGAGCGAGGTGCTCGCGCTCAGGAGCGCCGATGGCAGCACCCGGTATTACTACGGCGTGGTGAAGACCACCTACTCGAGCGGCGTGGCCGGGATCGGGTACGTGGGCGGCGGCGCCCGGACGGCCCTGGGCTGGGATCGGCTGCCGAGCGGCTCGGGCGTGATGGCGCACGAGCTCGGGCACAACATGAGCCGGTCTCATGCGCCCTGCGGCGGGGTGTCGGGTGCCGATCCGAGCTATCCCTATCCGGGCGGCCAGATCGGGATCTGGGGTCTGGACGTGGCCACCCTGGCCCTCAAGGCGCCGACGACCACGTTCGACCTCATGGGTTACTGCAATCCCGACTGGGTCAGCGACTACAACTGGGCGGCGATGATCCAGTACCGGCAGTCGAATCCCAACTACGCCCCGCCGTCCGCGGGATCGCCCGAGGGCGGCCTGCTGGTCTGGGGACGCGTCAGCGCGGCCGGCGCGGTGCTGGAGCCCGCCTTCAGGGTCCCGGCTGGCCCAACCGGCGTGGTCCAGGGGAGCAGTTACCGGGTGGAGGGGCTCGATCCGAGCGGGCGGGTCCTGTTCTCCTACGGCCTTCGACCGGAGACGGCGACCGACGACCGGACCACGGAAGTGCACCTGGCTGCGGTGCTGCCGGTTTCGCTGGCCGCCGAGCAGCAGCTAGCCGGCCTCCGGCTCGTCACCCCCGGGGGCAGCGCCACCAGGGTGTCGGCCCAGGCAATGGCTGGCGGCGGCCCTCGACCCCTCTTTCGGGACCCGGCTGTCCGGGCCTCCCGCCCCGGGCCGACCCGGGCCGATCTTCGCTGGGACGGGGCGACCTACCCGATGGCGCTGGTGCGGGATGCCGCCACCGGCGAAATCCTCTCGTTCGCCCGCGGCGGGCAGACGGTGCTCTGGACGGCGGCACCAGCGCTGGACCTGGTGTTCTCGGACGGGGTTCGCGGCCCGGCGGTCAGAGTCCGACCCTAGCGCTTAAGCCCCTGCCACCCCACCGGACCGATCCGTAGATTGCGGCCCATGTCGGCGCGCACAGTGCTCGTGACCGGTGCCTCGACGGGGATCGGCGAAGCCATCGCCCGGCGCATGGACGGACTGGGCTATCGAGTCTTCGCCGGAGTCCGGGCCGAGGCCGACGCCGAACGGCTCCGGGCAGGCGGGTCCACCCGGCTCCATCCCCTCCTGCTGGACGTGACCGCTCCAGCGGAGATCAGGGCAGCGGCGGAGACGATCAGCGGGATGACGGAGGGGCGGCTCGACGCCCTCGTGAACAACGCCGGGATCGCCGTCGGTGGCCCGCTCGAGTTCGTGCCGATCGACCAGGTCCGCCTCCAGTTCGAGGTCAACGTACTCGGCCTCCTGGCGGTCACCCAGGCGATGCTCCCGCTCCTCCGGCGTGCCCGCGGGCGGATCGTCCACATGGGGTCGATTGCCGGGCGGAGCGTGGTTCCGATGGTCGGGCCCTATTGCGCATCGAAGCACGCGGTCGAGGCGCTTACCGATGGCATGCGACTCGAGCTGTACGGCAGCGGGATCGAGGTGTCGGTGGTGGAACCCGGCGCCGTCAAGACCCCGATCTGGAACAAGGGGATCGACGCCCTGGCGGAGGCCGGGCGACGCCTGCCGCCGGCGGCGCTGGAACGGTACGGGCGGCAGCTGGCCTTCTTCGCGAAATTGCTTGCCTTCAACGAACGCCGGGGCGTGGCGCCGGATCTCGTGGTCGACGCGGTGCTTGACGCGATCGAGTCGGAGCGGCCTCGCACCCGGTATCTGGTGGGCTCCGACGCCCGGATCCGGGCGCTCCAGCGGCGGCTCCTGCCGGATCGGTGGGCCGACGCCCTCCTCCTGGCCGTCCTCCGCCGGTTGGAGCGGACGTTGGCGTGACTCCCGTCCGCGCGCCGCGCTGGGCCTCGGTCGCGCTGGCCCTCGGCGCCTGCCTGGACCAGACGCCCACGGACCCCGGCGCCCCGGGTGGCGGCAGCGCCGACCTGGTCCCGGCGGCGGTCTGGATGGAAGTCGGCGCCACCCTCCGTTTCACGCTCTCCGGTTCCGGGCCCTTCACCCTGGAAAGCGATGACCCTTCGATCGTCGCGGTCGCGGGCGACGGTGTGGTCCGGGCGGTCCGATCGGGCACCGCCGAGGTGCGCTCCCGGACGGCGTTCGCTCGCGGCCGAGCGCGGGTAACGGTCGTCGACCCCGTGCCATCGCGCATCCCGGTGGTGGCGGACTCGGGGATCAGCGACGCCAGCCTGCTGGGCCTCTGGAGTGCCGACCGCGATCGGCACTACGCCGTCGGGGTGCCCGGCACGGTGCTCTACAGCCGGGACGCCGGCCGCACCTGGGAGCGGGTACGCCCCTCGGTCGAGGCGGACTACACCGGCGTCTGGGGGACCGGTCCGGAGAATGTCTGGGTGGTGGGGACCGCGGGGACCATCCTCCACTACGACGGGGTCCGGTGGCGGGCCGAGCCGAGCGGGACCACGCAAACGTTGCTGGGAATCTGGGGTCGGTCCGCGACCGAGATCTACGCCGTGGGAGCGGGAGTCGCGCTGCGGTACGACGGCGAGGAATGGCACCCCATGCCCGGCGCCGAAGGTTCCGAGCTGTGGTCCGTCTGGGGTGGCGACGCCGGCCTGTTTGCCTCCGGGCAGAACGGGGTCATTCTCCGCTGGGACGGCGGCCGCTGGCAGCCGATGTCCACGCCCACTCCCTACATCCTCTTCGGCGTGTGGGGGACCGGGCCCGGGAGCGTCTACGCCGCCGGCATCCGCGGCACGGTGCTGCATTTCGACGGCGCCACCTGGTCCGCGGTGCCCGTTCCGACCGGAGCCGACCTCTTCGGCCTCGCCGGGCGCGGCAGCGATCTGGTCGCCGCGGGCAACTTCGGCGCGGTGCTGATCCGGACTGGCGGCGTCTGGACCTACGCTCCGCAGCAGGCGACGCGCGAAAACCTGAGGGCCATCGCGTTCGACCCGGATGGGGTGATTCGGATCGCCGGCTGGTCGGGCACGGTGATCCGGAGCGCACCGGGTGGCTGGGTCGAGGAGATCGGCTCGCCGACCCTGCTGGCGTCCGCTCCGATGTCGGCCGGCGCGATGGTGACGGTGGGAGCCGGCGGCGCGGTGTACCGGCGCGGCCCGACGGGAGACGCGGTCAGGCTGCCGGCGCCGCTCCGGCGCGACCTCTACGGGGTAACGGCCCGAAGCGGCGGGTTCACCGTGGTTGGAGACAGCGGGACGATTCTCCACTTCTCCGGCGCAACCTGGGCCATCGACGGGGTGTCGACCACCCGGCTGCTGCGGTCGGTCTGGTCCGACACCTTGGACCAGCGAGGCACGGTCATCGTGGGGGAGGCCGGGCAGATCCTGACCGGCGGGCCCGGTGCCTGGACGACGGAGGCCTCCTCCACGACCCGCTTCCTCCGGCACGTGCATGGCCTTCCTGGAGGTCCGGTGTACGCGGTGGGCGACAGCGGTCTGGTCCTGCGCCGCGAGGGCGGCCGCTGGGAGCGAATGGCGACCCCCGTGTCGGTCCGCCTCCGGGGCGTCTGGGCCCGAGCGCCGGACGACGTGCACGCCGTCGGCGAGCAGGGGGTGGCGATCCGATTCGACGGCCGCCGGTGGTTCCGGGTCCCGACCCCGACCGATCGGGAGCTTCGGGCCGTGTACGGCATCGGCCCGACCGAGATCTACGCGATCGGCGCGGAGGGGACGATTCTTCGGTTCGACGGCACCTCCTGGCTGGGCCTCGAGTCTCCCGGCCGGGCGTTCCTGCTGGGACTGGCTCCCGGGCCCGGTGGGTCGCTGGTGGCCGTCGGCACCAACCGCACGGTCATCGAGCTGAGACGGTAGCCGGCCCCCGGGGGGTGCTCCCCCCTGGGCCGGTATTACCTGGAGGGCGTTCCGTAGCGGAGTTCCACCACCTGCCCGCCGGCCGGCCCAGCGAGGGCGAGGTACATCCGGTCGTAATCCCCATCGGTCAGGGGCGCCACAGCGGTGCCGGTGAGTCGCTCGACGATCGCGGGTACCAGGTTGCTGTGGCTCACCACCAGAGCCCGGGTCCCGGGCGGGAGGGACCGGATTCGCGCCACCAGGCCGGCGACGTCGCGGGCGTCGAGCTGCGTCAGCTCCAGGCCAAGTCGGGCGGCCAGCGGCTCTGCGGTCTGTCGGGTCCGCCGGAACTCGGTCACGAACAGCGCCGAAATCGAAGCGTGCTCCAGGAGCTGCGCCAGCACCTGGGCGCGCGCCCGTCCGGCTGCGCTCAGGTCCGGATCCGGCTCCTCCGGTCCCTTTTCGGCGTGCCTAACGACAAACACGGCCACCGGCTCCGGTATCTGGGCGGCAACGGGCGCGGTCAGGGCCGGCAGCGTGGCCAGTACGGCCAGGGCCGCCAGGGGCGCCCGGTGCCGCCGGGCCGGGACGCGGGTGCTCAAGGACCGATCGGGCGTTCGCATGGGGGCTCCTGATCCGGGTTCCCGGCCCTTGCCGGCCGCTGGGGGGAGGCGCATCATCCGGGGCGGGGTCGGCCCAAGAATAACGCAGGGCCGCCTCGGCGCCATCCCGGCGGGCCCGCCCGAGCGGCCCCGCCCTCCACCCTGAACGGGCCGAGGACTACCGATGCGACGAGTGCAGCTGGCAGCCGCTTCCGTTCTGCTCGCCGCGTGCGCCACCAATCCGGTCACCGGACGCCGCGAGTTCTCCCTGATCTCGGAATCGCAGGAGATCGAGATGGGCCGGAGCTCGGCCCAGGAAGTCCGGCAGAGCATGGGGCTGGTGCCCGACTCGGCGCTGCAGCGGTACGTGCGGACCATCGGCCTCCGGCTGGCCGCGGCCTCCGAACGCCCGCATCTGCCCTGGTCGTTCGAGGTGGTCGACGACGCGGCGGTCAACGCCTTCGCTCTCCCCGGCGGTTTCATCTTCGTGACCCGCGGGATCCTGGCCCACATGAACAACGAGAGCGAGCTCGCCTCGGTGCTGGGCCACGAGATCGGCCACGTGACGGCGCGGCACTCGGTGCAGCAGATCAGCCGGAGCCAGGCGCTGCAACTGGGTCTTGGCGTGGGCAGCATCCTGAGCGACGAGGTCGCGGCCCTGAGCGGGGCGCTCTCCAGTGGCCTCGGACTGCTGCTGCTCAAGTACGGGCGCGATGCCGAAACCCAGGCCGACGACCTCGGCTTCAAGTATGCCCTCAACGACGGCTACGACGTCCGGGCGATGCGAACCATGTTCCAGATGCTTCAGCGGGTGAGCGAGGTGGGGGGTGGCGGCGGCCGGCTGCCGCAGTGGCTGTCCACCCATCCGGACCCGGAAAACCGGATCGTCAGGACCGACCAGCGGCTCGCCGCCGTGACGGTCGATCTCTCGCAGGCGCGGCTCAACCGCGACGCCTTTCTCCAGAGGCTGGACGGCATGGTCTATGGCGAAAATCCCCGCCACGGCTTCTTCGAGGGGGCCCGGTTCAACCACCCGGACCTGGCCTTTCGGATCGACTTCCCCGCCGGATGGCAGACCCAGAACCAGCCCTCGGCGGTCGTTGCCGTCAGTCAGGCGCAGGACGCCCTGGTGGCCCTCAGCATTCCCACCAAGGATGCTCCCGACGTGGCGTTGAGCCGGTTCCTGAGCCAGCAGGGGATCCGGGCCGGAGCCACGTCCCGGGCCGCGGTGAACGGCCATTCCGCAGCGCACGGAGAGTTTCTGGCCACGACGCAGGGCGGGCAGGAGGTTGCCGGCCGGATCACCTACATCGCCTACGGCGGGAACACCTATCAGATCCTGGGCTACACCGCCCTGGCGAAGTATGGCGGGTATCGCGGCGCCATCCAGCAGACGGCGCTCAGCTTCGATCGCCTGACGGACGCGGCGGCGCTCAACCGGCAGCCGCTCCGGATCCGTCCGGTTCGCCTTGCCCGGGATCTGACCGTCGAGGAGTTCACGCGACAGTATCCCAGCGCCGTCCCGGCCGCCACGGTCGCCCTGATCAACGCGGCCGAATCGACGAGCAGCGTGTTGAGGGCCGGGACCTGGGTGAAGCGGATACAGTGACGGAATCGACCGCCGGGCGGCCCGGTGCCAGGGGCGTCAGGCGCGGGTCGTACGGCGTCGGAGAAAGTCCATCAGGATGAACTGACCCAGCGTCATCGTGTTGGTGAAGTATGCCTTGCCGCGGCACATCGCCGCGACCTGCATGACGAACTGCACCAGAGCGCGGTCGCGGGCCAGCATGAAGGTGTTGATCATGATCCCGGCCCGCCGGCAGGCGGCCACCTCCCCGAAGGTCACCCGCAGAATCTCCGGATCGAGTCCCATCGAGTTGAAATAGACCCGCCCGTTCGGCATCGTCACCGCCGACGGCTTGCCGTCGGTGATCATGATGATCTGCCGCATGTCCTTTTTCTGGGCCAGCAGGAGCCGGCGGGCCAGCTTGAGCCCCTCGGCAGTATTGGTGTGGTAGGGCCCCACCCGCGCGGTCGCCAGGGTGGCGAGGGGAATCTCCTCGGCGGTGTCGTGGAACAGCGCCACCCGGAGCGAATCGCCCGGGTACTGGGTCCGGATCAGGTGCGTGAGGGCCAACGCCACCTTCTTGGCCGGCGTGAAGCGGTCTTCGCCGTACAGGATCATCGAATGCGAGCAGTCGAGGAGCAGCACCGTCGCCGCGGACGACCGGTACTCCGACTGGTGCACCATGAGATCGCGGTAGTCGAGGTCGATGGGGACCCGCAGGCCCCCTCGCGCGATGGCGCTGCCGAGCGTGGCCGGGACGTCGAGGTTCAGGGTGTCGCCGAACTCGTAGGGCCTGCTGGCTCCCTCGGCCTCGATGCCGGTCGCCAGATGCGGGGTCTCGTGCGCGCCCACGCTGGCCCGGCCGATCGAGCCGAGAAGGTTCTTGAGCGTGCGGTAGCCGAGGAAGTCGAGCCCTTTGGCGGTCAGGTCGAACTGGACGTCGCGCGCGGCGGCCGCCGCCTGCCCGGCGGGTCCCGTGACCGCGCTGTAGCTGGCGGGGACCCGGGGCGCCTCGCTGGTCTTGAGGTACCCCTCGTCCATCAGCCGCTGGACGATCCGGTCGAGAAGGTCGGCCAGTTGCCTTTCGATCTCCCGGTCCCTGGCCTCGTCGCCGGTGGATTCCCCGCGGAGGAGTCGCACCATGTCCGGATCGAGCTGGCCGGACTTGAGCAGGGCCTCGAGGATCGCCTCGCGCAGTCCGTCCAGCGACCGGTCGGCGCCGCGCGGCGGTTCGGCCCACCAGGGCCAGTCGGCCGCCCCACCGGCGAACCCGCTCTGGAGGAGGTACTCGCCGAGCTGGTCCAGCAGCGCCTGGAGATTGACGGCATCGGCCAGGCCGGGGACAAATCGGGAGTAGGTCGTGTACCGCACCCCCGGAAGATAGGGGCGCCGGTGGCGGGGAGGTACCGGGCCGTCCACGGTCGGGCCCGCTATCTTCCGGGGCGTGAACCGTTTCGAGCCACTCCAGCGGGCGCGGCGGACGCTGGCCCGCGCCGCCTCCATCGGCGCCCTTCAGCATCGCAACTTCCGGCTTTTCATCGCCGGCCAGTTCGTGTCGCTGTCGGGAAGCTGGATGCAGTCGGTCGCCCTGTCCTGGCTGGTCTTCGAGCTGACCCGCTCGACGCTTCGCACCGGCCTGGTCACCACCTTGAGCGCGCTGCCGGTGCTGCTCTTCACCCTCTACGGCGGCACCCTGGCCAACCGGGTCGACAAGCGGCGGGCCCTGATCCTGCTCCAGACCCTGCTCCTGGTCGAGGCCCTCGCCCTCGGCGTGCTCACGGCGACGGGCGTGATCACGGTCCCGCTGATTTACGCCCTGGCCGCCTTCGCGGGCCTGGTGAGCGCCTTCGAGATTCCGATTCGACAGGCGTACCTGATGGAGCTGGTCGGCCGTCAGGACCTGATGAGTGCCATCGCCCTCAACAGCACGGCGTTCAACCTCTCCCGCGTCATCGGACCCGCGCTGGCCGCCGTGGTGAGCGCCACCTTCGGGGCCGCCGCGTGCTTCTTTGTCAACGCCGGAAGCTTCGGGGCGGTGCTGATCGGGCTGGCCCGGATCGATCCGGCCGCCCTGATCGGGCAGGCCAGCACCCGTCGGGCGGGGTTTCGGGAGGGCATTCGCTACGTGCTCGGTTCGCCGATGCTCCGGGCCCTGGTGGCTCTCACCACCGTCTTCACGCTGTTCGGGGCGTCGCTGTTGGCCATCCTCCCCGCGTACGCGGGCAAGGAGCTTGGGACCGACGTGGGCGGGTACGGGGGATTGGTCTCGGCCTTCGGCGTCGGTGCGGCGCTCGGCGCCCTGACGCTGGCCGCCGTGGGCCGCCGCTTCCGCCCCGAGCGGGTGGCGATGTCGGCCGGGCTGGGGCTGGGGATGGCGGTGCTGCTGCTCGGTCTGGCCAGGGTCTACCCGCTGGCCGTGGGGCTTCTGATGGTGGCCGGGCTCTGCATGGCGCTCAACGCGATCATGACGAACACGATCCTCCAGATCGACGCGCCCGACCACCTCCGGGGGCAGGTGATTGGCCTCTATGCCTTCATCGTGATCGGTATGGCGCCGTTCGGCGCGGCGCAGGCCAGCTGGGTGGGCGAGCACTTCGGCCCTGGGGTCGCGGTTGGCCTGGGTGGCGCGGCCTGCCTGATGGCAGCGCTCGGGGTGAGCGTCCGCCGGGGCCTCTTCGGCTTGGGTCCGAAGGGAGCCGCGTCGTCGGTTGCGGGGTCGGAGCCTGCGGTCGCCGGCCCGCGGGATCCGGGAGGGGCGACATGATCATCACGATCTCGCGCGAGATGGGGGCCGGCGGCTCGGAGGTGGCCCGGCGGGTGGCCGAGCAGCTGGGGTGGCGGGTGGTGGACAACGAACTGATCGACCAGGTGGCGGCGCGCTGCGGACTGCCGCGCGACGAAGTGGCCGAGCGGGAGGAGCGGGCGCCGGGATTCCTCGAGCGCCTGATTCGGACGGCCAGCCGCGCCGCGCCGGAACTGCTCCCCACCCCTACCGAGTCCCTGCCGGGTCCGGAGGCGGAGGAGGCCGAGCTGGTGCGAGCCACCGAGGCGGCGGTGGCCGAACTGGCCGCCCAGGGGCGGGTCGTGCTGGTCGGACGGGCCGCGCCCGCGGTGCTCAGGTCAAGCCGGGAGGCGCTCCACGCCAAGGTGGTGGCGCCGATCGAGATCCGGGCCGGCCGGGTGGCGGAGCGGATGGTTCTGGCGCCGCCGGCGGCGCTCGAACTGGTGAGGCGAACCGACGACGACCGGCGGCGCTATCACCGGCAGCACTACGGGAGGGATTGGGACGACCCGGCGAACTACGACCTGGTCCTCAACACCGCCACGCTGGGCCTCGATGGCGCCGCCGCGGCGATCACGGGCCGCGCCAAGGAACGCTGGCCCGACGCCACCCGGGAACGGCGGGCTGCTCCGGGCCCCTGACCGATTCGCCCCCTCAGTCGTCGAACTCGCGGCGCTCCCGGCCAGGCCGGAGCGCACTCCAGCCGATCTCCTCGCTCCGGGTGATCCGCTTCTGGGCGGCCAGCGCCTCGAGGACCAGCTCGCACCCCGCCACCAGCGTTCCGTCGTCGGTGTCGCGGCCGAGGCCGAGATCCTGCACCAGGCGGACCAGCCCGGGGACCATGGCGAACGCCTTCCGGGCGAGGTCGCTCCGTTCGTCGCCGGCGACCTTGAGCGCCTGGCCGGCGTCGAACCAGGCCACGACCGCCTCGATCGGTTCGACGTCCTGGTCACGGGTCCGCTCCAGGAACGTCCGGTTGGCGGCGCGGCGCACCAGTTCCCGGGCGATGGCGTCGGTGCCCTGGAGCTCGCCCTCGTATTCCAGCTCCAGCTTGCCGGTGATGGCGGGCAGCGCGGCGTAGAGGTCGCTGATCCGGACCACGCCGGGGGATTCTCCCACGAGGATGGCGCGCCGCTCGGTGCTCGAGACCGCGTTCTCGAGGAGACTGATGGGCAGCCGCTGGCTCACGCCGGAGCGCTTGTCCACCCGGCGATCGGCACGGGCCTCGAAGGCGACCCGCTCGATCACTTCGCGGACGAACTCCGGTACGGTCACCGGCGGGGCCGGGCCGCCCCGGTCGGTCCAGGCTTCCTGGGCGGTGATCGCCATGCCCAGCGTCACCTCGCGGGGGTAGTGGGTCGCGATCTCGGCGCCGATCCGGTCCTTGAGTGGCGTGATGATCTTCCCGCGGGCGGTGTAATCCTCGGGGTTGGCGGTAAAGACCAGCAGCACGTCGAGGGGCAGGCGCACCGGATAGCCTTTGATCTGGACGTCGCCCTCCTGCATGATGTTGAAGAGCCCCACCTGGATCTTGCCCGAGAGGTCGGGCAGCTCGTTGATCGCGAAGACGCCGCGATTGGCCCGGGGCAGGAGCCCGAAGTGCATGGTGAGCTCGTCGCTCAGCAGGTGCCCTCCCCGGGCCGCCTTGATCGGATCGAGGTCACCGATCAGATCGGCGACGGTGACATCGGGCGTGGCCAGCTTCTCGACGTAGCGCGCGTCCCGCCCGACCCAGGCGATCGGGGTGTCGTCGCCCATGACCTCGATCCGCTCCCGGGCGAAGCGGGAAATCGGCGAGAAGGGATCGTCGTTGACCTCGCTGCCCGCGACGATCGGGATCCAGTCGTCGAGGAAGCGCACCAGGCCGCGAAGGATCCGGCTCTTGGCCTGGCCGCGGAGGCCCAGGAGGATGAAGTCCTGCCGGGCCAGCAGTGCGTTGACGATCTGCGGAACAATGGTGTCGTCGTACCCGTGAATGCCGGGGAACAGCTCGTCTCCGCGGCCAAGCGCCGCGAGCAGATTGGCGCGGATCTCGTCGCGAACCGAGCGGCGGCGTTGTGTGGGCGTGCCCCATTCGCTGCGCGCCAGCGCGCCGAGGGTGGTGGGCAGGTCGTTCATCGGACACCGAACGCCGTCGAGAGAGCCAGCCAGAACATGGCGGAACTCTACCCAGGCCGTGGGGCGGGGACCAGTTGCCGCCGGCGGGGGACCGGGACCAGTCCGGTAAGTCGTTGATTTCAGTTGACGTAGCCGCTCTGCCCGTTATCTTATGGGCGGCCGGACCGGTCTGGTTACCGGTCTCGAACGACCCCTCGTCACCCTCAAGGAGCCCGCAATGTCGAAGTACCTCGTGGTTGCAGCCCTCTTCGCCCTCGCTGCCTGCGGCGAGCGTCAAGCGCCTCCGGCCGCCGAGCCTCCTGCCGCCGCCGTGCCCGCGCCGGCTCCCGCTGATTCGGCTGCCGCGCCTGACAGCGCGATGGCGAGCGACACCAGTCACAGCATGTAGACCAAGGGTTTGCGAGGGTGAACTGACGGCCCCGGCTCCGGCCGGGGCCGTTCGGCTTTCGGAGATCGGGCGGGCTGCCCCCTCCTGGCCCGTCAGTCGGCGGAGAACGGAAGCGCGACGACCTGCGACGCTCCCCAGGTCGCGTCGACCTCCCCACCGGGATCGACCTCCCGGCGGATCGACGCCAGGGCCCGGTGGACGATGCCGTCCACCGCCAGCGCCGTGGTCACGCGGCCCACGAGCCTCCCTTCCTTCATGACCCCGGCGTCGTCAGACGGCGCCGGGGCCGGGGCCACGGGCACCAGCCCCCGGAGCAGCCAGTTGGGCCGGCCGCGGAAATGAAGGCGGGCGACCGTCTCCTGGCCCACGTAGCATCCCTTGACGTACGAGAGCCCGCCCAGCTCGTCGAACCGCACCTCCTGGGGCAGGGTTCGCGGGCCGATCTCCGCGCCTAACGTTGGCGCCCCGGCCAGGACCCGGGCCGCCCGGAGGTCGGCCCGGTCGCCCAAGGCCGCCCCGGCCTGGTGGAGGGCCGTGACCGCGTCCAGTACCGCGGACGCGGGCCCGGCCACGAGCCAGGCGAAGG
>CAZFSA010000132.1:0-12622 GCA_964521535.1 uncultured Gemmatimonas sp. | reverse complement strand
TCGCCCCGTTCCGGAGCCGCCGCCGGCCCCAGCGGCCCGGTCCCTGTCCGGGGCTCCCCCGGCCCCAGCCGCCCCGTCGACGTCGCCGGCGTTAACGCCCCCGCTCCCGACCCCACCGGCCGAGTCCGGGCCCCGGCGTCGGAGGGTGGTCAACCCGTTCCTCAGCCAGGATCCGGGCGCCAAGGCCCGGCGTCTGGCCCGGGCGCTGATCTCGGACATGGTGGTCTACCACCCGGCAAAGCGCCGCGAGGGCCTCGAAACGGGATCGCTGAAGACGCTCTTTGAGGATGAGATCCGCAAGAGCTGGGAGGAATACGTCGACCAGGTGGGGCAGGCGATGGCGGAGTCGACGCCGTACTTCCACGAGGCCCTCAACGAGATTCTGGCCGACGGGCGGCCGCTCTTTCCCTGAAGGCCGGAGCCGGTTCCCCCTTATATTTGACCGTTCGCCGAGCCGACCTCAGGGCTTGAGCCGGAGGGCGGCTTCTGCGTTCATGGGCGGCCGGTTCCGCCCGTTCTCCCACCCTGAGCCGTGACGGGAGCCATGCCCGATACCCTTGACCGCGTCGACGAGTTGGAAAGCCGCCTGAACGAGCTCCGAGGGTTTCTTTGACCTCCCGGCGAAGCGGGCCCGCCAGGAGGAACTGGAGCGGGCCCAGCTGGAGCCCGGGTTCTGGAGCAACCAGGAACGGGCCCGGGAACAGGTCCGGGAGCTGAAGGCCCTGAAGGGGTGGACGGAGCCGGCCGACGCCCTTACCCGGCGCCTCGGCGATGCTCGCGGATTGAGCGAGCTCCTGGAGGCCGAGCCGGACCCGGGGATGGAGGAGGAGCTGGTCCGGGAGTTGAACGGCATCGAGGAGGCGCTGCGGGGCTTCGAGCTGAAGTCCATGCTCCAGGGACCGGATGACTTCCGGAACGCGCTGGTGACGATCCATCCAGGGGCAGGCGGTACCGAATCGCAGGACTGGGCCGAGATGCTGATGCGGATGTACGTCCGCTGGGCCGAGCGGCATGGCTACGAGGTCACGATCCTTGATCTTCTGCCCGGCGAGGAGGCGGGGGTCAAGTCGGTGTCGATCGAGGTGAAGGGCGAGTACGCCTACGGCTACCTCAAGGCGGAGAAGGGGGTGCACCGCCTGGTGCGCATTTCCCCGTTCGACTCGCAGGCCCGCCGGCACACCTCCTTCGCCTCGGTGTTCGTCTATCCCGAAGTCGACGACGACATCGAGATCGAGCTTCGGAGCGAGGACATCCAGATGGACGTGTTCCGGGCGTCGGGCGCCGGCGGCCAGCACGTGAACAAGACCTCGTCGGCCGTGCGGCTGACCCACGTGCCGACTGGCGTGGTGGTCGCCTGCCAGCAGGAGCGCAGCCAGCACAAGAACCGCGAGACCGCGATGAAGATGCTGCGGGCGGCGCTCTACCAGCGGAAGCTCGATGAGCAGGAGGCGGCGCGGGCCAAGCTGGAAGCGACGAAGACGGACATCTCCTGGGGCAACCAGATCCGCTCCTACGTGTTCCAGCCCTACACCATGGTGAACGATCATCGCACCGAGCTCAAGGTGGGCGACGTGCAGCGGGTGATGGACGGCGACCTGGATCCGTTCATCGAGGCATTCCTGAAACGTTTCGGAGGCGCTGCCGCGTGACCGAGCCGGCGGGGGCGGGATACGTGGAGCAGGCCCGTCGCGAGAAGCGGGCCGCGCTGGCTGCGCTGGGCGAGCCGGCCTATGCCTATCGCTACGATCGCTCGCATACGGCCGCCCAGGCGCGGGCGTTGTACGACGATTCCATGGGGGACGCCGGACCGGTCATCCGGGTGGCTGGCCGCATCGCCGCCCTCCGGTCGCAGGGGCGGACCATGTTTCTCCATCTCGAGGACCACACGGGCCGGATCCAGGTCTACCTCCGGCGGGACGAATTGGGGCCGCGGTACGACGTGGCCGAACTCTTTGACCTCGACGATATCGTGGGCGTCGGTGGACGCCTGTTCCGCACCCGGACGGGGGAGGTTACCGTCCGGGCCGCCGCCGTCGAGATGCTGACCAAGGGCGTCCGCCCGCTGCCCCGCGGGAAGAGCCGCGTCACCGACGAGGGCGCCACGGTTTCGTGGGGTGCCGTTCAGGATCCCGAGTTCCGGTATCGGCAGCGGTACGCCGACCTCGCGGTCCACCCGGAGGTGCGGCGGGTCTTCGAGATCCGCGCCGAGGTGATCCGCTACCTCCGCCGCTTCTTCGATGAACGCGGCTTCCTGGAGGTCGAGACGCCGATTCTCCAGCCCCTCTATGGAGGGGCGTCGGCCCGCCCATTCGTCACCCACCATCACGCCCTCGACATGCCGCTGTACCTGCGGATCGCCGACGAGCTCTACCTCAAGCGTCTGATCGTCGGCGGCTTCGACCGGGTCTACGAAATCGGCCACGACTTCCGGAACGAAGGCATGGACCGCTCGCACAACCCCGAGTTCACCATGCTGGAGTTCTATCAGGCGTATGCCGACTACACCGACATGATGGGCCTCATGGAGGACCTGCTGCCGGGGCTGGTCACCCACATCGCCGGGAGGCCCGTCCTCGACTACGAGGGGCACCGCCTCGACTTCACGCCGCCCTGGCCGCGGCTGTCCTTCGTCGACGCGATCGCCGCCCGGACCGGCGTCGACGTGCTGGCGGCCCCCGAGAGCGCGGTCCGAGAGCTGCTGGTGGCCCGGGGGCAGGCCCGCGACGCGGTCGACCAGTGGAGCGGCGGCCGCCTCCTCGACCAGGCCTTCAAGGCGACGGTGGAACCGGAACTGGTTCAGCCCACCTTCGTGGTGGATCACCCCGTATCGCTCTCGCCGCTCGCCAAGCTCCATCGCAGCAAGGCCGGGCTGGTCGAGCGGTTCGAGCTGTTCGTGGCGCGTCGCGAGCTGGCCAACGCCTTCAGCGAGCTCAACGATCCCGACGACCAGCGGGCCCGGTTCGAAGACCAGGCACGGCAGCGGGCCGCGGGCGACGAGGAAACCCAGCCGCTCGACGAGGACTACCTGCGGGCGCTGGAGTACGGCATGCCCCCCACGGGAGGCCTGGGGCTCGGGGTCGATCGCCTGGTGATGCTGCTGACCGGGCAATCATCGATTCGGGACGTGATCCTGTTTCCGGCCCTCCGGCCGGAGGGCCGGTGAGGATGAGCCCGCTGCCGAGCCGGATCGAGCGGCGGATCGCAGTCCGATACCTGCGCGGCCGAAAGGCCACCCGCTTCACCAGTCTCAACACCCGGATCGCCACGGCCGGCGTCGCGATCGGCGTGGCAGCGCTGATCGTCATCCTCGGCATCATGAACGGGCTTCGCAACGACCTTCGCGACAAGATCCTGGTGGGCAACCCCCACATCCACGTGCTGACCTTCGGGGCCACGTTGCGGGTGGACGACTGGCGGGCCGCCCTCGACACCATTCGGACCGATCCCGACGTGGTCGCTGCGGGACCGGAGGTCCTCTTCAAGTCCCTGGTCCTGAACGCGGCCGACTACCCCGCGGCCGTCGACGTCGTGGGTCTGGATCCGGATACCAGCGCGTTTGCCGTCACGGCGCTGCCCCGGCGGATCGAAGGGGACCTCGCCTTCCGCCCGACGCGGGATACGACCGATGCCGGAATCCCGATCGATGGCGGCATCGTCCTCGGCCGCCGCCTGGCGAATCGGCTGTCCAGTTACGTCGGGGACGTGGTGACGGTGATCTCGGGCAACGACGTGACCCGGGTGAACCGGGCGATCGGACGGCCGACGCCGCGGTTCTGGCTGTTCGAGGTCACGGGCACCTTCGACACCGGGATGTTCCAGTACGATGATGCCTTTGCCGTCATGCGCCTGGACGTGGCCCAGCAGGTGGCGGGGCTGGGCGATGCGGTCTCGGGCCTGCAGGTCCGGGTGCGCGACCCCTGGAAGGCCCCCGTGGTTGCGGCCCGCCTGGCCGACCGGCTGGGATATCCCTACCGGACCCTGGCGTGGCAGGAACAGAACCAGAGCCTTTTCGGAGCACTGAAGCTGGAAAAGCTGGGGATGGGCCTGATCATCGCCTTCATCACCGTCGTGGCGGCGTTCAACATCATCGGGACGCTGACCATGATCGTAGGCGAGAAAACCCGCGAGATCGGCATCCTGCTGGCGATGGGACTCACCCAGCGCGGCATCGGCCGGGTGTTTCTCACCCAGGGAGCGGCCATCGGGATCGTGGGCACCGTGCTGGGACTTCTGGCGGGAATCGGCGCCGCCGTGGGACTGAACAGCTCCCGAATCATCCGGATCGACCCCTCGATCTACTTCATCGACCATCTGCCCGTCCACGTGCAGGCCTTCGATGTGGCAGTCGTCATCCTGGTGAGCCTCACCATTGCCCTCACCGCCACCTTCCCCGCAGCACGGTGGGCGGCGCGGCTGGAGCCCGTCGAGGCGATCCGGCACGAATGACGGCGATCCTCGAGGCACGGGGCCTGACCAGGGCCTATCGGGGCGGCGACGGGGGCCAGATCATGGTCCTCAACGGGGTGGAGGTCGCCGTTCCTCCGGGAGAGTTCCTCGCCATCGTGGGGGCGAGCGGGGCAGGCAAGAGCACCCTGCTGCACCTCCTGGGAGCGCTCGATCGGCCCACCGGCGGCGACATCTGGCTGGAGGGCCGCCGCTATCGGGATCTGTCGCCCGACGCGCTGGCTCAACTGCGGAGCCAGCGGGTGGGCTTCGTCTTCCAGTTCCACCACCTGCTGCGTGATTTCACCGCCCGGGAGAACGTGATGATGCCCTTGCTGATCGCCGGCCACGGGGAGGGGCCCGCGGCAGCACGGGCCGACGAACTCCTGGCCGCGCTTGGGCTCGAGGACCGGGCGATGCATTTTCCGGGGCAGCTCTCCGGGGGGGAGCAGCAGCGGGTGGCGGTGGCCCGGGCGCTGGCCCCCGCGCCCGCCGTGGTCCTGGCCGACGAGCCGAGTGGCAACCTGGACCCGACCACCGCTGACCGGCTGCACGACCTCCTGGGCTCGCTCCGCGCCCGGTTCGGCACGGCTCTCGTAGTGGCCACCCACAACTGGACGCTGGCGAAGCGGGCGGACCGAATCCTGCGGCTGGCCGGGGGGGTACTGGTACCCGAGGGCCTTGGCGAGGAGCTGGTGGAGGCATGACGGGCAAGCGGCGGTGCAGCCGGTGCGGCGAACGCGACGGGGTGATCGACCTCACTCACGTCGAGGCCGGCGAGGTCAGGGTGGATCAGCTCTGCGCCCAATGCGCGGCGGAGAAGGGCATCCAGACGGTGGCCGCCGTCGCCGACACCCCCCTGGGCGGGCTGTTGGCGGCGCTCGGGGGGGACCCGGTCGCGGCCGAGCCGGTGGACCTGGGCGAGGCGTGCCCTGGCTGCGGTGCCACCTTCCGGGACTTCCGCGAGACCGGGCACGTCGGATGCGGCGAGTGCTACTCGGCGTTCGCCGAACCACTCCGCGACCTCCTGCGACGTTTGCACGGCTCCACGCATCATACCGGCGCAGGCTACACCCCTCCCGGAGTCGCTCCACCGTCGCCCGAGGAGTCCGTGGAGGCGCTGCGCGAAGAGCTCCGACGGGCGGTCGAGGCCGAGGCCTTCGAGCGGGCCGCCGAGCTGCGGGATCGGCTTCGGGGCCGGGAATGATCGATCTGACACTCCTTCCGGATGGGGGCATCCGCTGGCTGGAGGCCAGCGGGCCCGGCAGCCACCTGGTGCTCTCCACCCGGGTCCGCCTGGCCCGGAACCTCGCCGGAACCCGTTTCGCCCGGCGGATGGGCCGGGTCGAACGGGAGCAGGTCCTGGATCGGGTCAGGGGCGCCGCCGCCTCGACCGACGGCCTCGGCCGCGCGGTGACCGTGCGGATCGACGGCCTGTCGGCCCTGGATCGCCAACTGCTCCACGAACGCCACCTCATCAGCCGGGAGCTGGCCGCGGTGGAATCCGCCGCCGGCGGCCGGTCCGGCGGGGCACTCCTTCTGCAGGACACCGCCGCGGTGATGGTCAACGAGGAGGACCACCTTCGACTTCAGGTCCTCGAATCCGGGGTCGATCTGGGCCGGGCCTGGCGGCGGGCCCAAGCGGTGGACGCTGAACTGGGGCAACGACTTGCGTTCGCTTTTCACCCCGAGTTCGGTTACCTTACGTCGTGTCCGACAAACGTCGGAACCGGACTCCGGGCATCGGTCCTGATCCACCTGCCCGGGCTGGTCCTGACGAAGGAAATCGGCAAGACCCTGCATGGGCTGACCAAGGTCGGTCTGACCTATCGGGGTTTGTACGGGGAGGGTAGCGAGGTCGTCGGCAACTTCTTCCAGCTGTCGAATCAGACGACGCTTGGGAAGGCCGAAGGGGAACTGCTGGACTATCTCGGGAAGATCGTCCAGCACGTGATGTCGGTGGAGGAGCGGGCCCGGCAGGTGCTGCTCCGGGAGGCCACCGCGATCCTCGAGGACAAGGTCTGGCGTGCCTACGGGCTGCTGCGGTACGCCCGCTCCCTGTCCTTTGAGGAAACGATGAACCTGCTGAGCGGTGTCCGGCTCGGGGCAAGCCTCGGGCTGATTCCCGGACTTGGGATGTACACCCTCAACAAGCTGCTCGTCTTCACCCAGCCGGCGCATTTGTGCGCCCAGGCGGGCGAGGAGCTGAGCGAGGACGCGATTCCGATCCGACGGGCGGAGTTCGTTCGTCGGACGCTGGAGGACGAGGTCTCCAGGCACGGGTGAGCGAGGCCCGCCGGGCGGCGGGAGCGCGTCGGTTTACGGGCAACGTGGGGGCCAGGCCAGGGCGATATGAACGGCTACAATTTTACCGACCGGGTGCGGAAGGTTCTTCAGATGGCACGGGAGGAGGCCGCCCGTCTGCACCACGAATACGTGGGGACGGAGCACATCCTCCTGGGCCTGATCCGCGAAGGCGAGGGTGTCGCCGCCGCCGTGCTGACCAACCTGAGCGTCGACCTCGAGGAGGTTCAGCAGAAGATCGAGGAGACGGTCAAGAAGGGCAAGGCGGCTTCGGCGCCGGGGCCCGACCTTCCCTACACCTCGCGGGCCAAGAAGGTGCTCGAGCTCGCCATGACCGAGGCGCGGGAGCTCAACCACTCCTATGTCGGGACGGAACACCTGCTGCTCGGCCTTCTCCGGGAAGAAAAAGGCATCGCCGCGCAGGTGCTGTCGGACGCGGGGGTGACGCTGGAGCAGTCCCGGGCGGAGACGCTCCGGCTGCTGGGCAGCGACCTCCCGGCCCAGCCTGGCGCCGGGGCGCCGTCCGCCCCGCCAGCGGCCACGCCGAAGTCGGAGAAGAAGTCCAAGACCCCGGCACTGGACCACTTCTGCCGGGACCTCACCCAGCTCGCCGCCGACGGGCAGCTCGACCCGACCATTGGCCGGCAGAAGGAAATCGAGCGGGTGATGGAGATCCTGGCCCGCCGGAAGAAGAACAACCCGGTGCTGATCGGGGAACCTGGCGTCGGCAAGACCGCCATCGTCGAGGGGCTCGCGATCCTGATCGCGAGCGGCCAGTGCCCGGACGTGCTGCGCGATCACCGGGTGCTCTCGCTGGACATGGCGGCGGTCATCGCCGGCACCAAGTACCGGGGGCAGTTCGAAGAGCGGCTCAAGGCGGTGATGAACGAGATCGCCCAGAACAAGCACATCATCCTCTTCATCGACGAGTTGCACACGCTGGTCGGGGCGGGAGCGGCCGAGGGGGCGATCGATGCCTCGAACATGCTCAAGCCGGCGCTGGCGCGGGGCGAGCTGCAGTGCGTCGGGGCCTCGACCCTGAACGAGTATCGCAAGTACATCGAGAAGGACGGGGCGCTGGAACGGCGGTTCCAGGCGGTGATCGTCGACCCTCCGACGGTGGCGGAGACGATCGACATCCTCAAGGGGCTGCGCAAGAAATACGAGGACCATCACCGGGTGATCGTGCCCGACCCCTCGTTGACCGCGGCGGCCGAGCTGTCCGAGCGGTACATCACCGACCGGTTCCTGCCCGACAAGGCGATCGATGTCATCGACGAGGCCGGCGCCCGGGCCCGGCTCGCGACCCAGGCCCCGCCGCCGGAGCTGGCCGAGCTCAAGGGGGCCCTCGAGCGGGTCAATCACGACAAGGAGACCGCCGTCCGGGACCAGAACTTCGAGCGCGCCGCGGCGCTCCGCGACTCCGAGCGCGACCTCCAGAACCGGATCCGGCAGAAGCAGGAGGAGTGGGAGCGCGATCGCCAGAGCAAGCGGCCGGTGATCGACGAGGAGGCCATCGCGTTCATCGTGTCGCGCTGGACGGGGATTCCGCTCACCAGGCTTCAGGAGGCCGAGACCACGCGACTCCTCCGGATGGAGGAGGAGCTGCATCGGGCCGTGGTGGGGCAGGAAGAGGCGATCACCGCGGTCTCCCGCGCCATCCGGCGGTCGCGAGCCGGGCTCAAGGATCCGCGCCGGCCGATCGGCTCCTTCGTCTTCTCCGGTCCCACCGGGGTGGGGAAGACCGAGCTGGCGCGAGCGCTGGCCCGCTTCCTGTTCGCCGACCCGAACGCCCTCATCCGGGTGGACATGTCGGAGTACATGGAGAAGTTCTCGGTGTCTCGCCTGATCGGCGCGCCGCCGGGCTACGTCGGCTACGAGGATTCGGGCACGCTCACGAAGTCGGTGCGCCGGAAGCCCTATTCGGTCGTGCTGCTCGACGAGATCGAGAAGGCTCACCCCGACGTCTTCAATATCCTCCTCCAGGTGCTGGACGAAGGCCACCTGACCGACAACTACGGCCGGGTGATCGACTTCAAGAACACCGTGGTCATCATGACCTCGAACGTCGGGGCGCGCGACATCACGCAGTCGAAGTCGCTCGGCTTCCACCAGGGCGAACGAACCAAGTCGTTCGAGAAGATCGCGGAAACGGTCAAGGAGGAAATCGGACGGGTCTTCAATCCCGAGTTCCTCAACCGGCTGGACGACGTGATCGTCTTTCACCCGCTCGAGCGGGAACACATCGTGCAGATCGTGGCGGTGCTTCTCCGGGAGCTGGAGAAGCGGATCGGCGACGAGCTCAAGGTGACCCCGGCGGGCATCGCGTTTCTGGCCGACAAGGGCTACGATCAGAACTTCGGCGCCCGGCCGCTGAAGCGGGCCATTCAGAAGTACCTCGAGGACCCGCTCAGCGAGCGGCTGCTGGCCGGCGATCTGACCCGGGGCGAGGAGATCGAGGTGGATGTGGCGCAGGAAGGCGACAAGCTGACCTTCCGGGCCCTCTCGCGCTCCCACGCCTAAGGCATTCCCCCCGCACCAGGTGACCGGACGGCGAGGAGCGGCGTGACGCGGGGAACTCGCGGAGCGCGGGGCGCGGTCGTCGCCCTGGCGCTCATGCTGGCGGTGGCTGGGACCGGCCGGGCCCAGACCCCGGCGGCTCCGCCCCTGATCATCGACAGCCTGGTGGTGGAGGGCAACACGCGCCTGCGGGCCGAGGAGATCGTGTCGTTCTCCGGGCTCCAGCTGTTCCAGCCCATCACCTACCGCTCCATCCAGCGCGCGATCACCAACCTCTATCAGAGCGGCCAGTTCGATGACGTCCGGGTGGAGCAGCGGAGCGAGCAACCGCTGATTCTCGCCCTGATCGTGCGGGAACGCCCCATCCTGCAGCGCTGGTCGGTCCGCGGCGCCGCCCAGCTCGACGAGAGCGCGGTTCGCAAGAAGGTCTCGCTCCTCGAAGGACGGCCGCTGGACCGGGTCGCGGTGGCGCGGTCGGTGGCCGCGATCGATTCGCTGTACGCTGGGAAGGGATTCTACGCGGTTCGGGTGCGGGCGGTGGAAACCCGGGTCGATACCACCAACCGGGTGGACCTCGCCTTCGACGTCGAGGAGGGCGGCCGGGTCGCCATCAGCCAGGTGGTGATCGACGGGAACACCCGATTCAGCGACAAGGACGTGGTCAAGGGGATGGCGTCGCGCCCGGAGGGATTCTGGTGGTTCCGGAAGGGCGAGTATCGGGAGGAGAGGCTCGACGACGACCTGCGCAACCGGATTCCGCGATGGTACGCGGACCGGGGCTACGTGGACCTCCGGATCCTGCGCGATACGCTGATCACCGACAGCACCCCGGGGAAAGCCATCCTCCGGATCGAGGTCGACGAAGGGCAGCGGTACCGGGTCGGCACTTTCGAGATCCTCGGCAACCGGCGGTTCTCCAGCGACGAGTTGAGCCTCTTCTTTCCCTTCGGGACCACGGTCCAGGCCGGGTCGGGCGCCGAGGTGGGGACGCCGTTCAGCCGGGCGGACTGGGACGCGGCGACGGAACGCGTGCGCACCCTCTACCAGAACAACGGCTACATCTATTCCAGCGTGGAGGCCGAGGTGCTGCGCCGGACCGGACCGGATGGACAGCCCGTGGTGGACCTCCGATGGAGAATCCAGGAGGGCCAGCCGGCGACGATCAACCGGATCATCATCCTCGGAAACGACGTGACCCACGAGCGGGTGATCCGGGAGCAGATCGTGCTCCTGCCGGGCATGACGTTCAACCGGGACGCCCTGATCCGGTCCTATCAGAACGTGTCCAACCTGAACTTCTTCCAGCAGCCCCTGCCGGCGCCCGACGTCCAGCAGGCCGACAACGGCGTGGACGTCGACGTGATCTTCCGGGTCACCGAGAAGAGCACGGGCAACGTCAACTTCGGGGCGTCGGTCGGGCAGGGCGTCGGCGTGGGTGGGTTCCTGGGCCTGGAGGAGCCCAACCTCTTCGGCCGGGCCAAGCGAGGGCGGGTGCAGTGGCAGTTCGGCCGGAACATCAACGACTTCAACCTGAGCTACTCTGACCCGGCCATCCGGGGGACACGCCTGTCGGGCACGGCGACGCTGTTCAGCAGCCGCCAACGCTACACCATCGGTGACCTGGGCCGCATCCTTCGCCAGGGGGCCAGCCTGCAGATCGGCTTCCCGCTCTTCGGATCCCGGTATACCCGGCTGTTCGGGTCGTACGGGTTCCAGAGCAACCGTTTCACCGATACCCCGGCCGACCTGGCGGACCAGTTCCGGTGCGAGGGCCGGTGCTCCCGGTCGTCCCTCGGGTTGAGCCTCGTGCGCGACACCCGGATCGGCCTGCCGTTCCCGGTCGCGGGCAACTCGATCACGACGTCGGGCGAGGTGAACGGAGGGATCCTGGGCGGCAGCGGCCGCTACCAGAAGGTGGACCTGGAGGGCAAGTGGTACACCCCGCTCAACCGGCCAAGCGGATTCGAGGGCGGGGTCCAGTTCACGCTCGGGTTCACCGCGAAATCCGGCTTCGTGTTCGGGGACGTGGGCCCGTTCTTCTACGAGCTCTACTCCCTCGGCGGGGTCCAGTACGGCATTCCCCTTCGGGGTTACGACGAATTCTCCATCACCCCCCGGGGGTTCGATCCCGGAGCGAGCGGCGGGACCTCGGTCAATCCCAACGCGTTCGGCAAGGCCTACGCCGCGTTCACCGTGGAAGCCGGCGCCCGGATCAGCCAGCAGCTCTACGTGAGCCTGTTCTCGGACGCCGGCAACGTCTACTCTCGGGCCCGGCAGTACAACCCGACGCGGCTCTTCCGCAGCGTCGGCTTCGGCGCGGCGGTGATTTCGCCGCTCGGGCCGATCGGCATCGATCTGGGCTACGGCCTGGACCGGACCGATGCCCAGGGCAAGCCCAAGCCAGGGTGGCAGCTGCATTTCCGGCTTGGCAACTTCTTCTAGCGTGGAACCCTTGACAGCATTGTTCCGGAGGATGTCGATGCGGAGTGTCGTGAGCGCTGGCCTTTCCCTTCTGATCGCCGCGGCGGCCGCCTCGTCGGCATCCGCGCAGAATCGCCCCCAGACCGATCCCCAGGCAACGTCGACCGCCACCAGGATCGGGTTCGTCAACGCGCAGGCCCTGCTGCGTGGGATGCCCGGGTATGCGCAGGCGGAGAGTACCTACGCCAAGGAAGCGCAATCGGCGCAGTCCGAGGCCCAACGCCTACGGGCAGCCTGGGACTCCACGGTCGCCCAGTTTCAGCAGGCCTCGGCGATGATGACCCCGACCAACCGAACCGCTCGGGAGCGGCAGCTCCAGGCCCAGGCCGATACCCTGCAAGCGAAGCTGCAGGCGATCGAGGCCCGGGTCGACGCCAAGGAGCGCGAGCTCCTGGCGCCGATGCAGGACCGCCTCCGGGCCGTCATCGACGGCATCCGGGCCGAGGGGAACTATGCCCTGATCATCGACATCGGCGGACAGTTCGCCGCGGGCATCGTGGCCTATGACAAATCGCTGGACATCACGATCCGGGTAGCCCAGCGGCTGGCGGGCCAGAGTAACTAGGTGCCCGCCGCCCCCGTCGTGCTGTCCGCGGCGGCCGTCGCGGAGCTGGTCGGCGGCCGGCTGGAGGGAGACCCCTCGCTTCTGATCCGGACGGTGGGATCGCTCGATCGGGCCGGCGGCGACACGCTGTCGTTCCTGGCCTCCGGGTCCTACCTGGAGGAGTTTCGTCGCTCCTCCGCCGGCTGTGTCCTGGTGCGCACCGGGATCGCGCTGCCACCCGAGGGGCCGACCACCCGAATCCACGTCGCCGACCCCGCCCGGGCCATGGCCCGGGCGGTCAGCGCCCTGTTTCCCTCGGCCGCGCCGGCC
>CAZFSA010000131.1:0-12879 GCA_964521535.1 uncultured Gemmatimonas sp. | reverse complement strand
TGCGCCGTGAGGAAGGCCACCGGTAGGGCCGCGGCGTCCACCGGAGTGATGGCGTCGGGATAGCGGAAGAGGTTTTGCGCCGGTGCCAGCAGGTCGTGCGCATAGCCGCCGTGTCGGAGCAGGGCCACGGCACGGTCTCCGGGCTGCCATCCGGTGACCCCGACACCCACCCGCTCCACGACGCCGGCCACCTCGAAGCCGGGGCTGTACGGTCGGGGCGGCACCGTGGCGTAGATCCCGGCGCGCATCAGGAGGTCGGCGAAGTTGACGCCGGCCGCCTCGACCCGGAGATGAACCTCGCCGGGTCCCGGATCGGCGAGCGGCACCAGGCGTTCCGCCAGAACCTCCGGCGGACCGTGCCGCTCGATCCGGACCGCCGTGGTCGTGGCCGGGCTCACCGGGTAAGGCGCAGCTCGTTCCGGACGGTCGCGGGCGCGGCGGTCGAGCCTCAGCTCACCGGCTTGCCGGCAGGCCGAGCCTCCGGTCCCGCCTGTTTGACGTACTTGTCGAGCCAGGCGGTCCACCGGCCCCAGAGGTCGAGCAGGGTCTCGCGGGTGGCCGGCCCGTGATCCTCGAAGGGGTAGAGGTACATCGAGGTGATCTTGCCCAGTCCGTTGAGCGCGTGGAAGAGCCGCGGCGAATTGGTCGGATCGGTGCCCACATTCTGATCGCCGAGCCCATGGTAGAGGAGGAGCGCGCCGGTCAGGTTATTGGCGTGGAGGATGGGGGACATGTTGAGGTAGGTCTCCCTCGCCTCCCAGAGGTCGCGCCGCTCGGTCTGGAAGCTGAGCGGCGTGAGGGTCCGGTTGTAGTTGCCGTCGCCGGCGATCCCCGCCTTGAAGAACGGGGTGTGGACCATCGCGTTCACGGTGGAGAAGGCCCCGTAGCTGTGCCCGCCGATCCCGATCCGGGTGCGATCGATAAGACCCCGGCGGTCGAGCGAGTCGATTACCGTGGCGAGGTTGTTCCGGAGATCGTTCTCGTAGTTGTTGTTGTAGAGGCCGTTGGGGCCGATGATCGGGGTGTCGGGCTGGACCACGGCGTATCCCAGGCGGGCCAGATACTCGATCGACCGCGCGCCGAAGTTGGGGAAGGCGTTCCGGTTGTAGGTCCGGGCCCCGCGGTCGTACTCCTCCTGCCCGGCGTACTCCCGTGGGTAGAACCAGAACATGGCGGGAAGCCGGGTTCCCGGACGCCAGTCAGGCGGCAGCACCACTTCCACCCGGAACCGGAGCCCGTCGGGTCGCTCCACCGTGAATCGCTCCCGCGGGGCGCGGGTGAGGTCCGGAGTGAAATCCTGGTTATGGGTCAGGCGGCTGAGGCGGTCGCCCTCGCGCAGGTACGACTGGGGCACCTCGGTGGGGCTTTGGCGCTCGACCACCAGCCGCTTGCTCTCCAGGTCCAGCCAGGCGAGCACCCGCTCGAACACGCCGTCGTTGTCGCTTTCGAAGATCCGGGTCTTGTTTCCGGTCCGGAGCTCGACCCGGTCGATGAAGGTCCGGGGTCCGCGCACCAGCGGGTCACGGTCGTAGGCCGTGCCGTAGTAGTAGGCGGCGGTTCCGTCCGGCGAGAGCTGGACCACCTCGCCGCCGGCCGGCTGGCGGCCGAAGCCGAAGCCGCCGAACGTTGGCGGCGCGGGCATGTCGCCCCGGGCGGGGACCAGGGTGCCGGGGTGGGCGTAGACGTCGTCGCTCCGATAGCGGGCCAGCGTCACCCGCCGGTTGTTCTCGCCCAGCAGCACCGCGAACTCATGAACCGTCTGGCCAGTCCGCTCGGAGGCGAGGACGACCTGGTGATCGGGCGAGAAGCGATGGTTCGACATCCGGGAGTTGTTCTCGTAGAGCACTCGCCGGCTGGCGGAGTCGAACGGTGCCGTCCACTGGACCACGCGGTCCCTGCGACGGGACCGAGCGGGCCCTTCCTCCTCCGCCGGGGCTGCGGTGGAATCGGCGGCCGCCGGAGCGGGATCCTGCTCCAGGAACGTGAGCCCCCGCCCGTCGCGCCGCCAGGCGATCTCGCGGCGCAGCCGCTGGCCCTCCCCGCCGCCCACGCCGGGCGCGGCTGGAGTGCGGGAGGTATCGACGCCCAGGTTGAGCGGGGTCTCGTCGATGGTGAGGACCACCCGGCCGGTCCGGTCCCAGATCTCGTCCACCGTGCCGAAGTTCCCCACCGGCACCAGATAGGAGAACGGCTTCACCATCCGACTCACCCGGAGAAACGCGCCGTCCGGCGACGGGTCGACGCTGCGGACCATCGTGGGTTGCCCCACCCTGGTGACCGCCCGGGTTTGCACGTCCACCAGCGCCAGCTGGCCGGTCGCGTGCCACTCCAGCAGTGCCTGGTCGTGGGGAGTGGCGAGGAGACTGGCGTAGGTGCGGAGCCGATTCCGATCCTTCTCCAGGGCGAGCTTCACCTGTGGCCCCTGCGGCACGGCCGGCGCCACGGGCATCGGTGGCCGGGCGTCGGGAACCAGCACCGTGACCAGGTGGCGGGAGTCTGCGCTCCACTCGAACCCGGTGTACAGGGTCGCCAGCACGGGGGTGCGGGTGATCTGGCGGGACCGCCCGGTGGCGGCGTCGGCGACCCAGAGTTGAGTGGCGTCCGGCGTGTGGCCGAAGAAGGCCACGCTCCGGCCGTCCGGGCTCCAGGCCGGGTTCGAGATCCGGAGGCCGGGCGGGAGCTGGACGGCGACCTTGGAGCCATCCCCGGCGGAGATGATCTCCAGGCCCACGCTGGAGCGGATCGTGAGGGTCCGGCTGCGGTTGGCGCGATAGTCCACGAACAGGCCGCCCAACTCGTGGAAGGGCTTCGAGAAGACCTCCATCGTCACCGGCCCGTCGCCCACCTCGTTCAGAAACCGGGTCCGGTCGGGGCTCAGGTCGCTCAGGGTGACGTTGAGGTGTCGGGGGGCGAGAACCGCACTCGCCACCGGATCGGGCGGGGTGACGAACCGCTCGGTCCGGATCAGCGAATCGACGTTCCAGGACCGATCCGGAGCCTGGGCCGGAAGCGAAAAGGGCCAGATGGCCAGGATCCCGACCACGGCGACGGGGGCCAACCGGGCGCGGGCGCCATGAGGAGACATCGCTACCTCCAGGAGGTGCTTGGGGAACGGTCCGGCGAGAGGGGTGCCTTGTCCGGACCGCTACGGGTGGCAAATTGCCTCCCGGATCGGGCGGTCACAAGGGCCGGTCCGGCGGCCCCGGTCGGGGTTTCGCCCGATCGTACGCATGCCCGGTAGGCGGATCGCAACCCCCAAGAGGTTCCCGTGCCCACGCTGTCCGAGGACTCGATCAGGATTCGAACCACTCTGGAACGCGGTACCGAAGCCCTCCGGCTCCGACCCACCTTGGGCCAGGGCACGGCCGTGACCACGGCCCGGCTGGGCCCGGCGCTCACCTGCGCCATCGAGGACGGGCGGTGGAAGCTGGCCGCCGGGATGTCGGAACGCGGCGGCGGCGATGGGAGCGCCCCCGATCCGGGCGTGCTGGGCCGGTCGGCGGTCGCGGCCTGCGCCACGATCAGCATCGGCATGTGGGCGGCCAGGCTGGGTGTGCCCCTCACCTCGGTGGAGGTTCGGGTGGAGGCCGATTACGACGTGCGCGGGGAGATGGGGGTAACTGACGACCCGCCCGGGTACCGCGCCATGCGCTGCATCGTGACCGTCGAGTCGCCGGCTCCGGAGGCCGAGGTGCGGCGGATGCTGGACGAAGCCGAGCGCCACACGTCCTGGCTCGACAACCTGCGGCGGCCGGTGCAACTCACGACCGAACGGCGGATTACGGCAGGCGCCGGAGCGGCGGGGAGCTGATCCATGGAACCCCGATTGCAGCGCCGGGTGCAGCGGTACGGGTGGGACAAGGCGTCCAGCCTGTACGAGCAGTACTGGAGTCGGCAGCTCAGACCGGCGCAGGATCTGCTGCTCCGGATGGCAGAGCTCCGGCCGGGCGAGCGGGTGCTGGACGTGGCCTGCGGGACCGGGCTCGTGACCTTCGAGGCGGCGAGGCTGGTGGGCCCCGGCGGCGGCGTGACCGGGACCGACCTCTCCGACCGGATGGTGGAGCTTGCGGCAGCCCGGGCCGCGGCCGAGGGAGTTGGCCACGTGGACTTTGCCCGGATGGACGCCGAGCAGCTCGATCTGGCGGACGCCACCTTCGACGCGGCGCTCTCGGCGCTGGGCATTCTCTACTGTCCCGATCCGCTTCAGGCCTGCCGGGAAATGCACCGCGTGGTCCGGCCGGGAGGCCGCGCGGTGGTGGCGGTGTGGGGCGAGCGCCGCCGGTGTGGGTGGGCCGAGGTCTTTCCGATCGTCGAGGCGCGGGTGCGCTCGGAGGTCTGCCCTCTCTTCTTCCAGCTAGGCACCGGCGACTCCCTGCGGCTTACCCTGATCGAGGCCGGGTTCACCGGCGTGGCGGTGGAGCGGATTCCGACCGAGCTGCTCTATCCCTCCGCCGAGGACGCGCTGGGCGCCGCGTTCGCGGGGGGACCGGTGGCGCTGGCCTACTCCCGGTTCGACGACGCGACCCGGGACAGTGCCCATCAGGCGTACCTGGAGTCGATCGCCCCGTTCCGGGATGGAGCAGGCTACCGGATTCCCGGGGAGTTCGTGGTGGCGCGCGGCGATCGGTAGCGGAAGCCGGCGGTCGGCCCTATCCTAGGAGGGTAACCCGGCGGCGTGGCCCGCCGGTCTCTGCAGATGCTGGCG
This sequence comes from uncultured Gemmatimonas sp., assembly GCA_964521535.1. Classification (GTDB taxonomy): domain Bacteria; phylum Gemmatimonadota; class Gemmatimonadetes; order Gemmatimonadales; family GWC2-71-9; genus SHZU01. Next base: position 8,174 of record CAZFSA010000131.1, on the reverse strand, counting down.
CACCGCCGTCCGCGGGGTCTCCGTATGTCGCGTCCTGCCGTCGCTCTCGCCCTCGCCCTCGTGCTTCCGGGGGCGGGCGCCGCTCAGTCGTCGTTCACGCTCGAGCAGATCCGGTCGTATCCGTTCCCGAACGAGCTGGTGGCCTCGGCCACCGGCGCACGGATCGCCTGGGCTCTGAACGAACAGGGCCGCCGCAACGTGTACGTGGCCGAGGGCCCGACCTGGTCCGCACGGCGACTCACCGACTACCGCGAGGACGACGGCCAGGAACTCACCAGTCTGGGGCTCAGCAGCGACGGCAAGTGGGTGGTGTACGTCCGGGGGGGCGACCACGGGTCCAACTGGGACCAGGGCCTGCCCGTGAATCCGACCTTCCGCCCCACGCCGCCGCGGACCCAGATCTGGGCGGTGCCGTTCGCCGGCGGCACCCCGCGGGCGCTGGCCGAGGGAGATGACCCGGTCCTGTCGCCGCGGGGCGATGTGGTGGCGTTCGTACGGGGCGGGCAGATCTGGAGCGTGCCGGTAGACGGGTCGGCCGGAGCACAGGCGCTGTTCACCCAACGGGGTACCAACGGTGCGCCGGAGTGGTCTCCGGACGGGTCGAAGCTGGCGTTCGTGTCGAACCGGGGCGGGCATTCGTTCATCGGGGTGTACGCCGGGCCCGACGCGCCGATCACCTGGATCGCGCCGGAGTTCGCGCGCGACGGCTCCCCTCGCTGGTCACCGGACGGCACCCGGCTGGCGTTCGTGCGGCGGCCGGCGGCCGGCGGGGCGCCCGATTCGGTGCTGCCCAGACGGCATCAGCCCTGGGGGATCTGGACCGCGAGCGTCGCGACCGGCGAAGCGCGGCGGCTCTGGCAGGCGCCCGCCACCCTGCGGGGGTCCGTGCCCACGACCCACGGCGGCACCAACCTGCACTGGGCGGCCGGCGGGCGGATCGTCTTTCTGTCCTACCAGGACGGATGGCCCCACCTCTACTCGATTGCCGAGCGCGGCGGCGAACCGCTGCTGCTCACGCCAGGCGACTACATGGTGGAGCACGTGTCGCTCTCGCCCGATCGCCGCTGGCTGGTGTTCGCCGCCAACACCGGACCCGATCCGCTGGACCTGGACCGCCGGCACGTCTTCCGGGTGGCGGTGGACCGGGCCGGGCCGGAGCAGATCCGGCCGGGCGCCGATCTGGATTGGGCGCCGGTGGTGACGGGCGACGGGGCCACGGTGGCGATGATCGGAACGTCGGGCGGCGGTCCCCCGCTGCCGATGGTGGCTCCGTTCGCCGGTCCGCGGCGCGGGGCCACGGCGCTGGGGGCGGACCTGGTGCCGGGGGACTTTCCGGCGGGCGCGCTGGTGACGCCGCGGCAGGTGGTGTTCACCGCGCCAGACGGGGTCCGGGTCCATGGCCAGCTGTTCGAGCGCCCTGGTGGATCGGGCCGGAAGCCGGCCGTGATCTACGTTCATGGCGGTCCACCGCGCCAGATGCTCCTCGGCTGGCACTACTCCGACTACTACGCCAACGCCTACGCGCTCAATCAGTATCTGGCGAGCCGGGGCTTCGTGGTGCTGTCGGTGAACTTCCGACTGGGGATCGGATACGGCTACGAGTTTCATCAGGCGGCCGGGGGCGGGACCAGCGGGGCTTCGGAGTACCAGGACGTGAAGGCAGCTGCCGAGTGGCTGGCCCGACAGCCGCAGGTGGACCCGAGCCGGATCGGGATCTACGGCGGGTCCTACGGCGGATATCTCACCGCACTGGCGCTGGCCCGCGATTCGAGGCTCTTCGCCGCGGGGGTTGACATCCACGGCGTGCACGACCGGACCGTGGGCAGGACCGCCGGGCTCCGCAATCCGGACGGGTACGAGCGGGCCCCGGACGCCGACGTGGCGGTGGAAGTGGCGTGGCAGTCCTCGCCAGTATCGTCGATCGATGGCTGGACCTCGCCGGTGCTGATCATCCACGCGGACGACGATCGCAACGTCCGATTCAGTCAGAGCGCCGATCTGGTGCGCCGGCTGGAAGCGAAGGGGGTGCCGGTGGAGACCCTGGTGATCGTGGACGACACCCATCATTTCATGACCCACGCCAACGTGCTGCGCGTCAATCGGGCCACGGCGGAGTTCCTGGAACGCAAGCTCCGGCCCGCGGTTGCGGCAGGCGGCGGAGCGAACCCGGACTAGTACCGCGATGCTGCCGGCCTGCTTTTTCTGCGACGCCGGACTCGGGCGGAACGAGGAGATCGAGTCGCTCCCCGTTGGCGAGCGGCTGGCGTTCGACGCGGCCCGCGGGCGACTCTGGGTGGTGTGCCGCTCCTGTGGCCGCTGGAACCTGACCCCCTTCGACGAGCGGTGGGAGGCGATCGAGGCCTGCGAGCGGCGGTTCCGGGCCACGACGGTGCGGCTCTGTACCGACGAGATCGGGCTGGCCCGGCTTCCGAGCGGACTGGATCTGGTCCGGATCGGCCGGCCGGTGCTGCCCGAGTTCGCGGCGTGGCGCTACGGCAACGAACTGCTCCGGCGACGTCGGCGGGCAATGCTCCGGCGGCTGGTGCCTCGGGTGGGGCCTGCCGGCCTGGTGCTGGGAGCGCCGCTGGTTGCGGCGGGCCTCGGCGCGGGGTTCGGCCTGGCCTACGCGGGGGCGGCAGTCGCCTACTTCCATCTCCGGCGCCAGACCGCGCTCTCGCTGCCGCTGGAGCGGGGCTCAGCCCTGGACCTGACCCACGAGCAGGTGGAGGCGGCGGAGCTGATCCGGGCCGAGGACGAGGCGGAGCAGTGGGCGGTGTGGGTCGGGTGCTCGGGGACGGCTGCGCCGGCCGGCGCGCGGGTGGAAGAATCGGCGCTCGGGCCGCGGGCCCTCCTCACCGGCGCCGACGGGCGCACTGCGGCGGCCCGGATCCTTCCCCATCTCAATCCGACGGGCGGCAGCGCCCGGGCGGTGCGGGAGGCGGTGCGCTGGCTGGAGGCGGTAGGCGGTCCGGAACGCGCCCTCCGGACCTATGCCCGCTCCCGATGGGTGCGCCCGGCGCTCCAGAACGTGGAGCGGACGCTGGCGACGGTTCATCCCGAGGCCAGGCTGGCGCTGGAGATGGCTCTGCACGAAGAGGAAGAGCGCCGGGCGCTCCGGGGCGAACTCACGGTGCTCCGCTGGGCCTGGCACCGGGAGGAGGAGTTCGCTGCGATCGCTGACGCTATCACCGCGCCAGTGGTCACCCGGCCTTCCTGACGCCCGGCATCGCGGCTCCGCAGACCCGTTGCCCGCCTATCGCGTCGGGCTGGGAACCGGGCCCCAGGTGAGAGGCAGTCCCAGGTCAGCCAGATCGCAGGCCTCGGCTCGAAGCCCGGTCCGCACGGCCGGACTGGCGTCCAGCTCCAGGTACCGGTCGGAGTCGGCGGTGTGGGCCGGCCAGGGCGGAAGCCCGGGCTGGTTGGGATCCCCGGTCTCGGCGAACCGCACCCAGTAGCGCATCATCACGTCGCTCAGGGCCCGGTCTTCCCCGGTGTTCGGCAGCCAGGCCTCGAGGTTTCCGAAGGCGTAGGTGATCTCGGCTCCGTGGTAGGCACCGAGGGCCTCGCCACCTGGCCGGACGCGGGTGAAGTGGTAGAGCCAGGCCGGTGCCCCCGCCTTCGCCATCCGCCTCGCGGCAAACCGGGAGGGACAGGTGAAGAACAGGTCGGTGACCAGCGAGGTGAGGGCGGACTCGACCTCGCCGTCGGTGGCTGCGGGGTAGAGCGCGCCCAGCCTCGCGGCCAGGGGCCCGGCCGTGCTCTGGAGATACGCCTGGTATCCGGCCACCGTCCGATCGAACCGGGGGAGGTAATAGGGAAGCGACGACATCTCGCGGGCGTTGCTGCCGATGAGCAGGGGCACCGCCGCCTGGGCGCCCCGGTCGAAGAGGCGTCCCGGGGCATCGGGCAGGAGCGCACCGTCCACCACCGGTCCCAGGGTGAGGCGCCCCGCAGCCTGAAGACGATCCGCGGCGGCCCTCACGCTGTCAGCGGGGACCGTCCGGAGGGACGTAAGGTCGTTGGCCGCGATGCCAAGCGCTTCCGCCAGGGCCAGTCCCGATGGTTCGGCCGCGGCCAGCCGGGGCATCACCCCCATCGGGGCCCCGCTCTGCGCGATGGCGCGATGAAAGAGTCCACGAGCTGCCGGGGCCGCCATGAGGAGGAGGAGGTTGAGCGAGCCTGCCGACTCGCCGAACACCGTGACCCGGGTGGGATCGCCGCCGAACGCGCCGATCTCCGCCTGGACCCAGCGGAGCGCGGCGATCTGGTCCAGGAGACCGTAGTTGCCGGAGGTCCGGTCCGGGGACTCGGCGGTGAGCGCCGGGTGCGCCAGAAAACCGAGCGCGCCGAGCCGGTAATTGATGGTTACGACCACCACGCCGCGGCGGGCCAGGGCGCTGCCGTCGTAGGCCGGGTCGGTTCCCTCGCCACTCAAGTTCGACCCGCCATGAATCCAGACCATCACGGGGCGACCGGGACTGGCCGGTCGGGGGTCCGCGGTCCAGACGTTGAGGGTCAGGCAATCCTCGCTGGTGCGGCGGTTGGAGGCCGGCACCCGGTCCGCCCGGCCGAACGCGGCCGCGATGCCCCGGACGAAGGCGTCGAGCCGGTTGCTTTGGGGGCAGGACGGGCCGGACGCAGTGGCCGCCTGCAGGCCGGAACGCGGCCGCGGAGGCTCGGGTGGCCTCCACCGGAGCGAACCGACGGGAGGCGCAGCGTAGGGGATTCCCCGGAAGACCGCCACCGCGGGTTGCCCGGTCCAGGCGCCCTCGAGGGTTTCTCCGGCGGCGGTGACCCGGGGGGGAGCCTGCGCGGGGGCGGGATCGACCAGGGCCAGCAGCACCGCAAGCGCCACGGCACCGCGGCGCAGTTGACCGGCGAGGAGCACGGCGTTGTCCGGGAAACGGGTGTACCGGAAGATGCGCTCAGGTTGGCGCGATCGCCATGCTGGTCCGGACCGGGCCAGGCAACGCCGGCCGCCCGGCGCTACCTTCCGGTGGCCACCGGCCCCTGGCCGGAGTCGCCTCCCAACCCGATCGCCAGGAGCCCCGATGGGTAGCGCTGTCCGTCTGTCTGCAATCGCCGCCGTCCTCCTCGCCACGGGTGCCGCGACAGCGCCGGCTCAGAGCTTCCCCACCGACGATCCGGTGATCCGCCGTCTCTGGCAGGAGGGCATGACCGAACGGTCCCAGGCGGGGGCGCTGGCGCAGGTGCTGATGGACTCGATCGGGCCCCGGTTGGCGGGTGCTCCGGGATACGACGCGGCCGGCGAGTGGCTGCTGTCGCTCTATCGGCGTTGGGGGATACCGGCCCGGCAGGAGCCATACGGCACGTGGAAGGGATGGCGGCGCGGGCACACGCACCTGGATCTGATTGCGCCGCGGTTCCGGACGCTGGAGGGGATGATCCTGGCCTGGAGCCCCGGTACCAGCCGGCCGGTCGAGGGAGAGGTAGTGATCGTGCCCAACCTGCCGGACTCAGGCAGCTATGCAGCCTGGTTGCCGTCGGTGCGCGGGAAGTTCGTGCTCCTCTCGATGGGTGAACCTACCTGCCGTCCGGACGAGAACTGGGAGCGGCTGGCCCGCCGGGAATCCTTCGACCGGATGCGGGCCGAGCGCGACTCGGCCCGACGGGAATGGACCGCTCGAATCAGTCGCGCCGGGCGGGGCCTGATCCCGGCGCTCGAGACAGCCGGGGCCGCGGGGGTCCTGACGTCCCTCTGGTCTGCCGGCTGGGGAGTGAACAAGGTGTTCGATGCGGCGACCCGCCGGATCCCGATGCTGGACGTGAGCTGCGAGGACTACGGCCTCCTCTTCCGTCTGGCCGAGCGGAGCCAGGGTCCGCGCGTCCGGCTCGACGCCCGTTCCGAGGACCTGGGGGAGCGGCCCACCTTCAACGTGATCGCCGAGCTCCGGGGGGTGGAGAAGCCCGACGAATACGTGGTGCTCTCCGCCCACCTCGATTCCTGGGACGGCGCGTCGGGCGCCACCGACAATGGGACCGGAACCATCACCATGCTGGAGGCGATGCGACTGCTCAAGCTCGCCTACCCGAATCCCCGACGGACCATCCTCGTGGGGCACTGGGGAGGAGAGGAACAGGGGCTGAACGGCTCCCGGGCCTTCGCGGAAGACCGGCCGGAGGTGGTGCGGGGGCTCCAGGCGCTGTTCAACCAGGACAACGGCACCTGGCGGGTGGAGTACATCCGGATGATGGGGCTGACCGGGGCCGGGGCGCATTTCGGCCGGTGGCTGAGCCGGATCCCCGCGGAGATCGAGCGGCTGATCGACCTGGACCTCCCGGGAGAGCCCGAGCGTGGCGGCAGCGACCACATGTCCTTCCTCTGCGAAGGCGCGCCGGCCTTTCGGCTCCAGTCCCACTATCCCGACTACCGGCAGTACACCTGGCACACCAACCGGGACACCTTCGACAAGGTGATCCTCGACGACCTGAAGAACAACGCCACGCTGGCGGCGATGCTCTCCTACCTGGCCAGCGAGGATCCGGAGACCGTGCCCCGGGATCGCCGGGTTCTGCCCCCGGGCCCGGGCGGCAGCCCCGCGCCGTGGCCGGCATGCCACCGGGCCCGGCGCAGCAGCCGTTGAAATCGGAACTGACCCTTCAACCCCGATTCCCATGTCCGATGCCGTGATCGTTTCGACCGCCCGCACCCCGATCGGGAAGGCCTACACGGGCGCCCTCAACAACACCCATGGCGCCACCATGGGCGCGCACGTGATCCGGCACGCGGTGGAGCGGGCCGGCGTGGACCCTGGCGAGGTGGAGGACGTGATTCTGGGCTGCGGCATGCCCGAGGGCGCGACCGGCAACAACATCGCCCGGCAGGCGGCGCTCCGGGCCGGACTTCCGGTCACCACCGCGGCGATGACCATCAACCGCTTCTGCTCCTCCGGATTGCAGGCCATCGCGATGGCCGCGCATCGGGTGACGGGGGAGGGGGTGCCGATCGCGGTGGCGGGCGGGCTGGAGTCGATCAGTCTGGTGCAGAACGAGCACGCCAACCAGTTCCGGGTCCACGACCCCTGGCTCATCGAACACAAGCCCGAGGTGTACCTCCCGATGATCGACACCGCGGAGATCGTGGCGAAGCGGTATCGGATCTCGCGCGAGGAGCAGGATGCCTACGGGGTCCAGAGCCAGGAACGCAACGCGCGGGCCAGGCACGAGGGCCGGTTCGCCCGGGAGATCGTGCCGATTCACACCCGGAAGCTCCTGTTCGACAAGAAGACCCGCCAGGTGAGCGGGGAGCAGGACGTCACCCTGGCTGACGACGAGGGCGCCCGGCCGGACACGACGCTGGAAGGGGTGGCCGCGCTCAAGCCGGTCCGGGGCGAGGGGTACTGCATCACCGCGGGCAACGCGAGCCAGCTCTCGGACGGGGCCTCGGCCTGCGTGGTGATGAACGGCCGCCTCGCCGAGCAGCGGGGGCTCGAGCCGCTGGGGATCTTCCGGGGCTTCACCGTGGCGGGATGCGAGCCCGACGAGATGGGCATCGGGCCGGTCTTCGCGGTGCCCCGGCTCCTCCATCGGACCGGCGTGAAACTGCACGACGTAGGGTTGTGGGAGCTGAACGAGGCCTTCGCGGTGCAGGTGATCTACTGCCGCGACCGACTGGAGATTCCGAACGAGATCCTGAACGTGGACGGCGGCGCGATCGCGATCGGCCATCCCTACGGGATGAGCGGCGCCCGACTCGCGGGCCACGCGCTGATCGAGGGCAAGCGGCGGGGCGTCAAGTACGTGGTGGTCACGATGTGCGTGGGCGGGGGGATGGGTGCGGCCGGACTGTTTGAGGTGGTTTGACCAGATCTTCCGCCGGACGGGGAATGAAGTGAGATCGGCGACGGCAGGCCTGGGAGGATGGCTCGGCACGGTGGCGATCGCGCTGGGTGCGGCGCCAGCGGCGGCGCAGCTGCGTCTGGTCCCGGTTGACATCCGGGTACCGGCCCCGCCGGTACCGGTGCCCTCGCTGGACCTGGTGCGGCTGGCTTATGAGCTCCGGATCACCAACCTCTCGAGCCGCGACCTGGCGGTGCAGGAACTGGCGGTGCTCGATCCCTCCGGAGCCGCGCTGCTCAGCTGGCGGGGCGACTCGCTCCGGGCCGCGATGGTCCGGGTCGCCGCGGGCGCGGGCGCGGGCGACTCGCGCGCCA
>CAZFSA010000130.1:0-12910 GCA_964521535.1 uncultured Gemmatimonas sp. | reverse complement strand
ACCCGGATGGCGGCCAGGCGGCTGCCTAACGCCTCGTACCGGCGCGCTGCCCCCGTCAGGTCGCCGGCCCGTTCCCTGGCCTCTGCCTCGGCCCAGGGGATCCGGGCGGCCGCGGTCGGATCGTTGACCCCGGTGTAGAGCTCGGCGCGGGCGGCGGAGTCGGCCAGGTTCGACGCCGCGCGGAGGCGCAGCCACTCGGCCACCGGCTCCAGATCACGGGCCGCAGCCAGGTAGTGGGGGGCCGCGGAGTCGGACCGACCGGCCAGTTCGTGGATCCTGGCCAACAGGAGCCGGCGTTCCCCGCGGCTCGAGTCGTCCGCCGCGAATCCGATCGCCCGGCGGGCATCGGCCAGCGCGCCGTCCAGGTCTCCCCGTTCCAGGCGTGCCCTCGCCAGGAACGCCGCGCTCTCGCCTGCCGCGACCGGATCGAGCCAGGCCGCGCCGTCGAGGACCCGGATCGCCTCGCTCCATCCCTCCCACGCGATCGCGGCCCGGGCGGCCAGGAGGCGCACGCTCAAGGCCGCACCGGGCGGGTCGCGCACCAGCGGGGCAAGGTGCAGGGTGGCCTGCCAGGGGTGGCCGCGCTGCATGGCCGCTGCTGCGCGGGCGAACGCCGAATCCGCGACCGGACCGAGGTGGGTGGGTTGCGCCCAGGCCGGCCCGACGCCGGTGGCGAGAGGCATCGCCAAAGCGGCGACGAGGGGGGCTGAGCGGGTGATCATGACCCTCCGGGGAGACGAGCAGCGGCCCGGCGCTGACGCGCCGGGCCGCTGGGCAATGTAGCGAGATGATGCGAGCCCGCGGAGCGCGGCTCGGTTCAGGCCGCGCGGGGTGGGGCGGAGCGGCGGGGGCGCGGCTGGCGGCTCAGGAACACGGTCTCCTTTTCGGGGCCCAGGAAGTGGGTCCGCCGCGGGAGCACCACCCGTCCGACCGGCTTTCCGTCGTCACCGTAGACCTCGTAGGTCTCGAAGCGCTCGTGCTCGATCTTCACCGTCATCGCGTCCACCATGTCACCGTTCACTCCCTTGGATGCCGCGGAACGCCAAAGGGTTGCATCCGTCTACCGCGCACCGCTGCGCGGGCACTCGCCGGGGTCGAGGCCGAGCGACACTTCGGGGAGGAGGTCCCCGCGCGGCTGGATCAGCCAGCGACCGCTGCGGAGGCGGAGCTCGAGTACGCCGATGTCGCCGCCGGAAGGCGGGCCGCCGAACTGGATTTCCTCGCGATAGACGGCGTAGACCACAGAGTCGCCATCCGCCACAGTGCCGACCAGGCGGCGGTTCGGGGTGGGGAAGTCCGCCGCCGAAGGCAGCGGGCAGTTCATCTCCGTAAGCTGCCGTTCCAGGGCGACCCGCGGGTCCCGGGCCTCGAGCCACCGCGCGGCGGCCTCCGCGGTGCGGAGGCGACGGAGATCGGCGACCGACCGCACCCGGGCGAACTCGTAGGGCGTGGGGTCGCCGAAGCGATCCTGCGCCTCCCTCATTTGCCGCACCTGCCACTCGGCGACCTCCCGGGGCATGGTCGGGTCCTGGCGCCGGAGGTCGTCGACCGTCGGCAGGCGGCGGTCGCCCGGACCCTGCTGGCTTCTGGTGACGAAGAGGTTGACGTATTCGGCGAACGCGGAGAGGTCGAGGAGCTGGGCGGCCTCGTCGTACCGGGCGGCGCCGATCGACGTCAGGAACCGGGAGGCGGCCTCCCTGGGTGACGGGGCCTGGGCCGAGGCCGGTTGCAAGGCCAGGGCGGCGAGCGCCAGGATGATCGGGCCGATGCGGGCGGACATGGTGAATGCCTTTCCAGCGATCCAGGGACCGACCGGGGCTCGTTGCAGGGAGTGGGCCACCGGTCAACCCGTTCTGCCTTCAGTGTTTGGCGAATTCGGATCCGGCCAGCATGTTCCTGGGGAGGACACTTGGCCGCCAGAGTGTCCCGATTCAGGACGCGTGGATCCGCCGGCGGTTGCCATCGACCGCCGGGACCGGTACACTCCCGAAATCCCCTGTCATCCCCGGGAGGTCCGCCATGTTGGTTCGATCGGTGCTGGCACTGACCCTGGTCTGGGTCATGCCCTGGAACGGAGCCCTGGCCCAGGGCCAGAGCCGTCTCACCCTCCAGGACTATCTCGAGTTCGAGGAGGCGCAGGATCCCCAGCTCTCGCCGGACGGTCGCCAGGTGATCTACACCCGGCGTTTCGTCGACAAGGTGAATGATCGGTGGGAGACCGCGCTCTGGACGCTGGGAATCGACGGGAGCCGCCACCGTTTCCTGCTCGACGGGGGCGGGGCGCGGTGGTCGCCGGACGGGAGCCGGATCGCCTATGTGGCGCGGGGCGAACCCCGGGGAAGCCAGATCTTCGTCCGGTGGATGGATGCCGAGGGGGCCGTGACCCAGGTGACCCGGGTGCTGCGGTCCCCGTCGGACCTGGCCTGGTCGCCGGACGGTCGGTGGATCGCATTCCGGATGACGGTGCCGGCGAAGGAACAATGGAGGGTCGAAGGGATTCCGGCGGCGCCTCCGGGAGCGAAGTGGACCGAGGCGCCCTACGTGGTGGAGCGGCTCAACTATCGGCGCGACCGGGTCGGGTTCACCGACGAGGGGTTCCAGCAGATCTTCGTGGTCTCGGCCGATGGGGGCACGCCCCGGCAGCTCACCAGCGGGCCGTACCTGCACGGGGCGCCGGAGTGGACGCCGGACGGGCGGGCGCTGGTGTTCTCGGGTTTGCGCGTGGAGGACATGGACTGGGAGTGGCGCGAGAGCGAGATCTACCGGCTGGACGTGGCCAGCGGGGTGGTGACCCAGCTCACCCGGCGGAAGGGGCCGGACACCCAGCCCACGGTCTCGCCGGATGGCCGGTTGATCGCGTATACCGGGTACGACTACACCACCGACACCTGGCGCGACAGCGACCTGTACGTGATGAACGCGGATGGCTCCGGGGTGCGCCAGCTCACGACCACGCTGGACCGGTCGCCGCAGGGGCTCCTCTGGGCGCCGGACGGGAGCGGGATCTACTTCACGGTCGACCACCATGGGACCCGGAACCTGATGTACGTCCCGGTGGGCGGTGGGCCGGTCCGGACGGTCACGACCGGGAACCAGATCCTGAATGTCAACCAGCTTCACCGCTCGGGCACCGCAGTGGGGGTGCGTTCCAGCCCCCAGCAGCCAAGCGACATCGTGACCTTCAACGTGGCCCGACCGGATCTCCGCCAGCTTACGGCGGTGAACGAGGACATTCTGGCCGGGAAGGAGCTGGCGACCGTCGAGGAGATCTGGTACCCGTCAGTCGACGGCCTCCGGATCCAGGGCTGGATCGTGAAGCCGCCGGGCTTCGATGCGTCGCGGAAGTACCCGATGATGCTCTCGATTCACGGGGGTCCGCACTCGATGTACGGTGTGGGGTTCAACTTCGGCTGGCAGGAGCACGCCGCCAACGACTACGTGGTGCTCTACACCAACCCCCGGGGCTCGACCGGGTACGGGAGCGCGTTCGGCAACGCGATCAAGAACGCCTACCCGGGCAAGGACTATGACGACCTGATGGTCGGGGTGGACAGCCTGCTCGCCAGGGGCTACGTCGACGCCCGGAACCTGTTTGTCTACGGGTGCAGCGGCGGCGGGGTGCTGACCTCCTGGATCGTGGGCCACACCGACCGGTTCGCGGCGGCCTCGGCCAACTGTCCCGTGACCAACTGGCTGTCGTTCGTGGGGACCACCGACGGGGCTTCCTGGTACCGGAACTTCGAGAAGCTGCCGTGGGAGGACCCGAGCGAGCACCTGCGCCGGTCGCCGCTGATGTACGTGGGCAACGTGAAGACGCCGACGATGCTGATGACCGGCGTCAACGACCTCCGGACTCCGATGCCGCAGACGGAGGAATTCTACATGGCGCTCAAACTCCGGAAGGTGCCCACCGCGATGGTGCGGTTCAACGACGAGTGGCACGGCACCAGCTCGAAGCCGTCCAATTTCGTCCGGACCCAAGCCTATCTGCGGCACTGGTTCAAGCGGCACGGAAGCCAGCCGGTGGCGACGGGCGGGGGTGACGGTCGATAGGGCGCCGACTCACGGCGGGGTGGCGGGGGCGGGTCCCTTGGGACCCGCCCCCGCCGCGTTCAGGGCCGGAACTCGAGGCCGAGGAGGGCCGACCGGCCGGCGGGCGGGTAACCGTTGTGCCGCTCGAATCGTCCGGTGTTGGTGAGGTTGTCGATCGCGAGGAACACCCCGAGGGGGCGACCCAGAGCGACCGAGACGGTGAGAAACGGCTTGATCACCGAGGGATAGCGGATCAGGTAATCCGCCACCGATGGCCTGGGCTGGTCCACCTGAGAGACCACCAGCGCCATGGCCGCCCAGTCAAACCCCCGCCACGCCCCGAGGAACGAGGCGCCGCCTGCCAGCCAGAGACCGCCACGGGTCCAGGTGAGGCGGGCTGACCCGGATGCCGAGGGGATCTCAGGCAATTCATCGCCGACTCGCAGGAACCCCGAGTAGCCGCGCGACACCCGGGCCACGACGCTGCTGGTGTAGTAGATCATGGCGTCGGCCGTGAGGTTGCCGAACCGGGTCCCAGCCTCGATCTCGAGCCCCCGATTGCGGATCGCACCCACGTTCTGAAACTGGTAGGTCTGCTGCCCGGCGCGCACGGTGGGCGAGATCACCGCCTGGATGAGATCGGTGGCCCGTTGATCGAACGCGGTGAGCCGGATCTGGCTGCCGCCGTCGGTGAAGAGGTCGACGCCGGCTTCGATCCCGGCCTGCACCTCGGGCGCGAGGCCCGGGTTCGCCAGCTGGCGGTAGGCAGGCGTCTCCAAGCCGAGGGCCATTCCGGGCTCCGGGGGTCTGAGGCCGCGGCCCCAGCCTCCCCGAACCCGGAGCATGGCGCCGCCCAGGGGCCGGGTCCAGGACAGCCCGACACTCGAGGCGAGCGCGGCGCCGAACTCCGGCCCGTTCGTCGAACTCCACTCGGTGCGGAGTCCGGTGGTCAGGGTGAGGGCGCCGGTCCGCAACTTTCCTTGGAGGAGCCCGCCGGTGTTTCGCACCTCATCGCCGTACAGCATCAGATACCGGCTGGCAGCGGGGCTGTCCCAGGTGCCCCGCTGGCGTCGGAGCCTGGAGTGCTCCAGGCCAGCAGTGGCGGTCACCCCGGCGCCCGCCACCTCCAGGTCGAGCGCCGAGTGGAGCCGAATCGAGCGTCGAGTCGCGGTTTCGTGGGTGGCCGCGAGCGGCTGACGCATGGCCGCGAAAGCCGGCCGCGCCGAGCCCAGGGCGCCATCGGCGCGATCGTACCCCAGCACCAGCGTCTGGGTCCAGCGGTCGGTGGTCTGATGGACGGCCGTGATCCCGACGGTCTGAGTTTCGACGCTGGCCTCGCGGGAGTCCATCACGGTGGTGACGGCCCCCGAACGGACCACGATTCGGTCTTCCACGAAGCGGTATCGCGAAGCCCGGGCCGACCCGGAGATCAGCAGCGACCCGGCCACGCCCTGGGCGCCGGCATGGAGCCCCCACCCACTGGTCGCGGGCGCCGCATTCCCGGAGCCCACCCGATCGAAGTGCCCGTCCAGGTGAAACGCCGACGCTGCGCCCCCGCCGGTGAGGGCCGCGGCGTAGCTCTGGCGCACGATGGTCGACGGCAGGGCGGCGCGGTCGAACGGGCCGACCGACGCCGCGGCCCAGCCCTGAACCCGGGGAGTCTGCCCGATACGGCCCTTGCGGGTGACCACATGCACCACCCCATTGATCGCGTCCGGCCCGTAGAGGGCCGCGCCCTGCGGTCCCCGAATGACCTCGATCCGCTCGATGCTCCGGGGATCGATCAGGGTGAACAGCGAGGGCGTGGCGAGCTCCACGCCGTCCACATAGGTCTTGACGCCGCTCGGCTTGAACGAACTCGCTCCCCGCACGGCGGCGACCTCGGCGGGAGGGCCGCTGGGCCCGCGGTCCCACAGGACCAGACCAGGCAGATGGGTCCGGATCAGGTCGGCGGTCCGGGAATAGCGGTGGTCCGGTGCCTGGTCGGTGTGGACCACGCTCACCGCGTTCGGCTGCTCGCGCTCGGGCGCACCGGCGACCGGCGTGCCCATCACCACGATCTGGTCCAGCTGCTGCACGCCGGTGACCGGCTCGGTCGAAACCACTCCCCCGGGACCCTCGGCTTCTGGCGACCCGGGCGTGATCACGATCGCCCCGCCCGCCGTAGCCGCGAATCCAAGACCGGTACCGCGGAGGATCGCCTCGAGGACCTGGGCCGCGGTCTGCCCGTCCATGGCCAGGGAGATCCGGCGGTCGGCGGGGAGAATGTCGGCCGCGTAGGCCAGGGGGAGGCCGAAGATCGTTCGGAGCCTGGCGAGCGCCGTGGCCAGGTCCACCCGATCGAACCGGACCGAGATTCGACGTTCCAGGTGGTCGCCCGACCCAAGGAAGCCCTGGGCGGCGAGTGGCCGGGACAGGAGCAGCGTGGCCACCACGAGACCGGATGCGATCCGGGGGGTCACCGCGCCGTCCGGGGCGACAGGGTCACGACACCGTCGGAGCGGCGGGCCTCGAGCGCGAGCGCGGCGCTCAGAATGGCGAGCGTTTCGTCGAGGTTGGCGGTGGGGAAGTCGGCGCTGAGCATCCGGTCCCCGGCCGCCGGACTGTCGAGCACGAACCGGACCGCGTACCAGCGCCCGAGTTCCCGGAGCACCTCGTCCACCGGTTCGGCCTCGAAACGGAGGGTACCGGAGCGCCAGCCGACCAACCCCTCCACCGGCGCGTCATGTCGCACCACCGGGGTCCCGTCCCGCGGCACCCGGGCCACATCCCGGGGGCCCAGCTTCATCGGCTCACCGGCGTCGACGGCCGGGACATGGACCGCGACCGCGCCCTCCACCACGGCTACGTGGACATCCTCCCCGGCCGGGGCCCGGACCTCGAACGCGGTCCCCAGGTTCTCGATCACCGCCACGTCGGTACGGACCCGGAACGGGCGGTGGGCGAGGTAGGGTACCTCGAACCAGGCCCGGCCCTCGAGGGTGACCTCCCGGACGCCGGAATCGAAAGTCGGGGACACGGTCAGGCGGCTGGCCGGGGCGAGGACGATCCGGCTGCCGTCGCTCATCTCCAGAACCCGCTGGTTGCCGGCTTCCGTGGCGTAGACCGACGGACCGCGGGCCGGTCGCACAACCAGGGCGGCCGCCACCAGCAGGACGGCCGCCGCCGCGGCGTAACCCAGCCAGCGGCGAGCCCGCGTCGGGCGCGCAGCTTCGGCCGTGGCGATCAGGTGGTTCACCCGCTGCCAGGCGGCGTCGACGTTCCAGTCCCCTGGTGCGGGCCGCTCGCACCAGAACTTCTTGAGCCGAGCCAGCTCCGACGCCGCGGCCGGATCCCTGGCCCAGGCCTCGACCCGAGCCCGCTCGTCGGGCCCGGCCTCTCCGGCCAGGTACCGGGCCAGCAGTTCGTCGTCCAAACCCACCATTCGCGTTGCTCGCGGAGTCTGGAGTATCTGACACCGGCGGGCCCGTCCCCCCCGACACCGGGCCCGAGGCCCTGTCGGGCCAACGTCCCTATCATATTAGGCTCTTCACCGGCCCGGAACCGCAATGTCGGCCACGCCCGATCCCAGCCTTCCTGGTCTTGCCACTCGGCTTCGGGCCGGAGATCGGGACGCCTTCGAGGAGGTATTTCGGCGGCACTACGGGCGACTCGCCGATTATGCCGCGGGTTTGGTGGGTTCGCGGGACGCAGCCGAGGACGTGGTCCAGGAGGTCTTCGTCACCCTCTGGATTCAGCGCGACCGGGTGAGCGCCCCGGAGAATCTGATCGGCTATCTGTACCGTTCGGTTCGAAACCGGGGCCTCAACTTCCTGCGCCACCAACGCCTGGTGACCGAGTTCCGGACCCGCCACGGGGCCGAGGAGCCGTCCGAGACGGTGCCTGCGGACCGCGAGACCGAAGACAGTGAGATCGCGGCCGCGGTCCGTCAGGCAGTGGCGGCGCTGCCGCGGCGTTCCAGAGAGGTGTTTCAGCTGAGTCGAGATCGGGGGTTGACCTATCCGGAGATCGCCAGCACCCTGGGGATCTCGGTCAAGACGGTGGAAACCCTGATGGGCCGGGCGCTCAAGGCGGTGAGGACCCGCTTGGCCGCATTTCGGCCATAGTCAGGGGCCGGCGAAGGCCAGCGTGTCCAGGAAGCGCAGGGAATCCAGCCCAGGAGGGAAAGGATGCGAAAGGAATGGCGCATCGGTGCGTCGCCGGTGCGGCGAACGGTGCTGGCGCTGTCACTGGCGGGAGTGGTCGCCGGCTGCGCGGGCGAGGTGTCGGAGCCAGGCCTGAACGAGGGCGATTTGGCCGCCGCCCTCGACAACCTCAGTACGGCGGCGGCGAATCGGGGAGACAGCGATGCCCGGGACGCGTTCGGCGAGGCGGCCAGGGCGGTGCGGCTTGGCGTCCGGCGGACCCCGATTCCGGTCCGAGTGGGTGACGTGACGGAGCGGTACTGGGCTCTAGTTCACGTTGTCAGTTATCCGGGGCCAACCGTCGAGCCGGTCCGGGTGCGAACGCTGGTGGCGTATCGAGGGGACACCCGTCCGGAGCGGATCCTGTACCTGGCCACCCTGGCCGATGAGGTCACCCTCGGTCGGCCGAGTGCCGGAGTGATCGATCGGCGGCTTGCGGCGCGGGAACTGGGATGGGCCAGCTGGCATGACCTGGTGAATCAGGAGGGCTGGGTAGCGGTCGGTGGGAAAGCCGGGATCAAACAGACTGGCGTCGGTGGTCCCTGCCCGAAACCCGTGGTGGGGGGAAGTTGTACCACCGGGGTGTTCGCGGTGTTCCTCCAAGGCGGATTCCGGCGGATCCGCCCCGGGGGGCAGGACGATGGGGCCCGCCTGCTCGAGATCGCGACGCGGGCGGCGGAGGTCAACGGGGTAATCCTGAGCGGGCGCGACCGCTAACAGCGGGAGTCGTCTCGCCGGTGCAGGTGTCACCCGACGTTTGGCAGGGGACCGCAACGCCAACGGCGTCGGCCTTATCGGCCCGGTGCCACGAAGGCAGCGAGGTGCTCGCCAGTCAGGGTTGACCTCGACGCCACCAGGTCGGAGGGTGTGCCCTCGAACACGACCCGTCCTCCCTCGTGCCCCGCGCCCGGACCCAGGTCGATGATCCAGTCGGCATGCGCCATCACCCTCTGGTGGTGCTCGATCACGATCACCGACTTCCCGGAGTCGACCAGGCGGTCCAGCAGGCCGAGCAGGTGGTCGAGGTCGGCCAGGTGCAGGCCGACCGTCGGCTCGTCGAGGACGTAGACGCCGCCCTCGTCGCCCAGGTGGGTGGCGAGCTTGAGGCGTTGCCGCTCGCCTCCGGACAACGTGGTGAGGGGCTGGCCCAGCTTGAGGTAGCCCAGCCCCACGTCGGCCATCCGCCGGAGGATCGCGTGCGCGGCCGGGGTCCGGGCCTCGCCGGTCTCGAAGAAGCCGGCCGCCTCCTCGACCGACAAGTCGAGCACCTCGGCGATGTTGCGCCCGCCGAGACGGTAGTTGAGCACCGACGGCTGGAACCGCCGGCCCTCGCAGTCCTCGCAGACGGTGGCGACGCCGGCCAGCATCCCGAGATCGGTGTAGATCACGCCGGCGCCGTTGCAGGTCGGACAGGCGCCCTCAGAGTTGGCGCTGAACAGGGCGGGCTTGACCCCGTTCGCCCTGCCGAAGGCCTTGCGGATCGGCTCCAGGAGGCCGGTGTAGGTGGCCGGGTTGCTCCGTCGTCCGCCATGGATCGGGGTCTGGTCGACCGATACCACCCCGTCGCGACCGGACACCGAACCATGGATCAGCGAGCTCTTCCCCGACCCGGCCACGCCGGTCACCACCACCAGCACGCCGAGCGGGATGTCGACGTTGACGTTCCTGAGATTGTGGGTGCGGGCGCCGCGCACCTCGATCACGCCCGACGGCGCCCGAACCGACGGCTTGAGGGCGGCCCGGCGGGTGAGGTACCGCCCGGTGAGCGTGCCGCTGGCTCGGAGTCCGTCGACCGTCCCCTGGTAGACCACCTCGCCGCCAGCGGCGCCGGCGCCAGGGCCGAGATCGACGACATGGTCCGCGATCGCGATCGTCTCCGGCTCGTGCTCGACCACGAGCACGGTGTTGCCCTGATCGCGGAGGCGGAGCAGGAGGTCGTTCATCCGCCGGACGTCGTGCGGGTGGAGTCCGATGGTCGGCTCGTCGAAGATGTAGGTGACGTCGGTCAGGGACGAACCGAGGTGGCGGACCAATCTGGTGCGCTGGGACTCGCCGCCTGACAGGGTGCCCGAGGGCCGGTCCAGGGTCAGGTAGCCCAGCCCGATCTCCACGAACGCGTCGAGCGTTCGCCGCAGGGTCGCCAGCAGCGGCGCCACGGACGGCTGATCCAGCCCGCGCACCCATTCGGCCAGGTCGCTGATCTGCATCGCGCAGGCGTCGGCGATGCTGAGGCCCTTGATCCTGGACGACCGGGCCGCCGGGTTGAGGCGGGTGCCGCCGCAATCAGGACAGGCAGAGAAGGTGACCGCCCGCTCCACGAAGGCGCGGATGTGGGGTTGCAGTGCCTCGACGTCCTTCGAGAGGAACGACTTCCGGATTCGCGGGACCAGCCCCTCATGGGTCAGGTTGGCACCCGCGACCTTCACTTTGGTGGGCTCCTGGTACAGGAAGGCCTGGCGCTCCGCCCTGGTGTACTTCCTGATCGGCTTGTCCGGATCCAGCCCCGCCGCGGCGAACATCCGCACATACCAGCCGTCGGCCGTGAAGCCGGGAACCGTGATCGCTCCCTGATTCAGCGACTTCGCCTCGTCGAAGAGCCGGGTCAGGTCGAGGTCGGAGACGGTTCCCATGCCCTCGCATCGCGGGCACATCCCGCCCTGGAGGGTGAAGACCCGTTTCTCGGTCTTGCCGGCCCCCTTCTCGACCGTGAGCTGCCCGACCGCCCGGACCGAGGGGACGTTGAAGGAGAAGGCGTTGGAGGAGCCGATGTGCGGCTTGCCGAGGCGGCTCCAGAGCACCCGGAGCAGGGCGTTGGCGTCGGTGGCGGTGCCGACCGTCGAGCGGGCATTGGCGCCCATCCGCTCCTGATCGACCAGGATTGCGGTGGTCAGCCCCTCGAGGGCGTCGACCTCGGGCCGGGCCAGGGCCGGCATGAAGCCCTGGAGGAACGCGCTGTACGTCTCGTTGATGAGCCGCTGGGATTCCGCCGCGATGGTGCCGAACACCAGGGATGACTTGCCCGAGCCCGAAACGCCGGTGAACACCGTGAGCCGTCGCTTGGGGATTGCGATGCTCACGTGCCTGAGGTTGTTCACCCGCGCGCCTTCGACGCGAATCAGGTCGTGGCGATCGGCGGGGTGGCGGACGGCGGAGGCCATGGCATCCCTTGGCGTCATTGGTCCATGGTCTCCAGCCGCCGGGCCAGGCGGCGCCCGCGCTCGGTCCGGAAGGCGGCGTAGAAGCCCAACCAGTCGACGAGGGGCTTCAGGCCGGCCGGCCGGACGCGGTAGAAAGTCTGACGCCCGGAGGGGCGGGCCTCGGCGAGCCCGGCGCGGGCCAGCACCGCGAGGTGCTTGGAGACCGCGGGCTGCGACACGCCGGCCCGGACAGTGAGCCCGCGGACGTTCTGCTCGCCGCCCCGGGCGAGGTGCTCGAAGATTGCCCGGCGGGTGGGATCGGCCAAGGCGGCAAAGGCGTCGGTGGAAGCGGTCCGAGGCATGAACAATTCATAACCATAAAGTTATGAATTGGCAAGGCCGGCCCGACGCTCGATCTCCCAGACATGCGCAATCACATGCCATGCCAGCCGCCGCACGAAGAAACGCGCGGTCCAGCGGGAACCGCCCCGTGGCCCCACGGCGGGGATCTCGCCGCCGGCGGACGCCCGGAGCGCGGCGAGAATCGCTTCCCGCATCGCTCGGAGTTGTTCGCCCGGCCCGGTGGCCTTCGGCGCCTTCCCCCCGACCGCGGCCAGATAACCCCTGTCCGATTCCATGAGGTGGGCGACAATCGCCTCGAGGGAGCGGCCGCCACCGCGGGGGCCCGTTGCGAGCGTCCTGCCACGGGCCGCGTCCACCGTCCGGTCGAACGCCCGCCATGCGGCGCGCAGGATCTGCTCGAAGCGCCGGACCTCGGCGGGACTGCACGACCGGTTGCGGTCAACCTCCGGCGCGATGCCGATGGCCCCGAAGTCGGTGGTCGCGTTGCCCTGAAGTCGCTCCACCACGACCAGCTGGGCGAGGTCCGTCGGAGCCGCGAAGCCCAGCCGGCTACCGGAGAGGATCGAGGCGTACTTCGGGCCATACTCCAGCAGGGCGGCCAGCGCCTCGGACCCGGTCCGGCCCGAGCGGCACCAACCGGGCCAGTCGAGCGCGCCGGCGAAGCTGCGTCTCGATCCGACTTCGACGTATACGTTGAACTTCGTTCCGGTTGGCATGGTGAGGCCCGACCTGAACTCAGGTTCGCGGGATTGGCGCTGCCGTCAGCACCAGCTTCCCGATCGCGCGGCGCTGGTGGAGGTAGCGATGGGCCTCGACCGCGCCCGCGCGGGTGAGGGGGAAGGTCCGGTCCACCACCGGCCGGAGCTCGCCAGCGGCCACCGCCGCGAGGATTCCTTCCAGCATCGGGCGGAGGATCGCCTCCCGGCGGCCGAGATGGAGCAGGTGTACGCCGAGCACACCCAGATTGGGCTCGATCAGACTCAGGGGATGGAAACGCGGGGTTCGGAGCCAGGCGCGGGCCAGGGCCAGCCAGCGTCGCCGTCCGCCGGGCATCGCGTCGCTCAGGCCATAGAAGACCAGCCGCCCCAGGGGCCCCAGCAGCCGCCGGCACGCTCGGGTGGCCCGGCCGCCCACGGCGTCGAGCGCCAGGTCGACCCCCCGGGGCCCCACCAGCGCCTCCACCTCACGGGCCCA
>CAZFSA010000129.1:0-13330 GCA_964521535.1 uncultured Gemmatimonas sp. | reverse complement strand
TGACCGCCCGCCAGCGGCAGGCCCTTGTGGACCCGGAGCTCAAGGCCCAGTCGCCCCAGCACCCCCGCCCGCCGGAGGACCGCGCGAGCGGCGATCCCAGCCGCGTGACGACGGACGGCGCGAGGGAGCGCGGGGTCTCCTGGCTCGGTGACGACCACGCGCCGGCTCGTCGTGCGACGGGCCAGAATGGTGTCGCCGGCGCCGGCCAGGGCGAGCCCCAGGATGTCCAGCCCCGGGCCCACGTTGCCGATCGATCCGGGCGCGAAGATCCTCACGTGTCGCATGGCGCACAAACGTGCGCCGGCGCCCTGCAAAAGTCCACGGTTGTGGATCGCCCCCGGCCGTGTAGATTCGCGGCGCCAGTTGGAGTCCCAGCCTGTGAGGTCGCATGCGCATCGGAGTGCTCCGGGAGGTCGTGCCGGGGGAGCGTCGCGTCGCGGTGATTCCCGCGACGGTCCAGCGCCTGGTGCAGCACCAGCACGAGGTGCTGGTGGAGCGGGGGGCCGGAGTCGCCGCGTTCTATCCCGACGCCGAGTACGCCGCAGCCGGCGGCACGCTCCTCGCCTCTCCCGCCGAGGTGTATCGGGAGGCCGAGCTGGTGCTCAAGGTGCAACGGCCAACGGCCGAGGAGGTGGCGCAGCTCCGCCGGGGCGCCCTGCTGATCTCGCTGCTGGCGCCACACGCGTCGGCCGAGACGCTTGCCGCCCTGGCCGCCGGTGGAGTGAGCGCTCTCGCCCTGGAGCTGGTGCCCCGGATCACCAAGGCCCAGTCGATGGACGTTCTCTCCTCCCAGGCGACGGTGGCGGGCTACCTGTCGGTGCTGTTCGGCGCGAGCCGGCTGGGCCGGTTCCTTCCGATGCTCACCACCGCCGCCGGGACCATCACTCCCGGACGGGTGTTCGTGATCGGCGCCGGGGTCGCCGGCCTCCAGGCCATCGCGACGGCCCGGCGGCTTGGCGCGATCGTCTCGGCCTTCGACGTTCGGCCGGTGGTCAAGGAGCAGGTCCAGAGCCTCGGCGCGAGTTTCATCGATCTGGACACCGCCGCGGAGGGCGCCGGCGGCTATGCCCGCGAGCTGGCCGCCGACCAGCAGCAGCGGGTGCTCGATGCCATGGCCGCGCACCTGCCAGGGGTGGATCTGGTCGTCACCACTGCCGCGATTCCCGGCAAGCCGGCCCCGCGGCTGATTACCCGACCCATGCTCGGGGCGATGCGCCCGGGCTCGGTGATCGTGGACCTGGCCGCGGAGGCCGGAGGCAACTGCGAGGCGACCAGGCCGGGAGAGGACGTGGTCGAGAGCGGGGTGACCATCCTGGGCCCGCTGAACCTGCCGAGCTCGTTGCCCTATCACGCGAGTTTCATGTTCAGCCGCAATCTGCTGTCGCTGGTGGAGCACGGGACCAAGGACGGGGTCCTCGCGGTCACGCTGGACGACCCGATCATCGGGCCGATGTGCGTGACGCACAACGGCACCGTACGGTACGGAAGGAGCTAGCGCCGGATGGAAACTCTGGTCACCAGCATCGTCATTTTCACCCTGGCCACGTTTCTCGGCGTGGCGCTGATCCACCGGGTGCCCACGATCCTCCACACGCCCCTGATGTCCGGCGCCAACGCCATCAGCGGGATCACCATTGTGGGAGCCCTCGTGGTGGCGGGAGGCGGGCACGGCTGGATTTCGACCGTGCTCGGGTTCCTGGCGGTCACCTTCGCCACGATCAACGTCGTCGGCGGCTACACGGTCACCGATCGGATGCTCCAGATGTTCAAGCGCCACCCGGAGCGCGACGCATGACCTTCGCGCTGACCCAGCTGACCTACCTGCTCGCGTCGGTCTGCTTCATCATCGGCCTTCGCTGGCTCGGCAGCGCGGCCACCGCCGTCAAGGGCAACCGGCTGTCGTCCCTTGGGATGCTGATCGCCATCGTCGTTACCCTCGGCGACCGCGGCATCGTCTCCTACTCGGTGATCGCGGCTGGCATGCTCACCGGCGCCACCATCGGACTGTGGGGGGCCCGGACGGTCAAGATGACGGCCATGCCGCAGATGGTGGCCCTGCTCAACGGGCTGGGCGGCGGCGCCTCGCTGGTCGTAGGCAGCGCGGAGTTCTTCAAGTCGGTCCTGGGCGGCGTCCACCTGCCGCTCAACGTATCGGTCGCGATGCAGCTCACGCTCGTCATCGGCGCCGTCACCCTGACGGGGAGCCTCATCGCCTTCGCCAAGCTGCAGGAGCTGATGACGGGCCGGGCCATCACCTTCCCGGGTCAGAAGGTGCTGAACGCGGTCCTGTTCGTCGCGGTCGTGGGCCTTGCCATCCGGCAAATGGTCACGCCGGAGTCGGTGATCTGGGCGTTCTACGCGCTGGTCGCCATCTCGCTGCTGCTCGGGGTGCTGCTCACCATCCCCATCGGCGGCGCGGACATGCCGGTGGTGATCTCCCTGCTGAACTCCTACTCGGGGATCGCGGCGGCGATGACGGGCTTCGTCATCAACAACGAGGTGCTCATCATCGCCGGCGCGCTGGTCGGTTCCAGCGGCATCATCCTGAGCCAGATCATGTGCAAGGCGATGAACCGGTCGCTGGCCAACGTCCTCTTCGGCGCGTTCGGCGCCACCGCCCAGTCCCAGAAGAGTGCCGAGGGCCTCACGGTCCGGCAGGTCAGCGCGGAGGACGCGGCCGTGCAGCTGGCTTTCGCCCGCAGCGTCATCGTCGTTCCCGGTTACGGCCTGGCCGTGGCTCAGGCGCAGCACCTGGTGCGGGAACTGGCCGACCTGGTCGAAAAGAAGGGCGGGGAGGTCAAGTACGCGATTCACCCGGTTGCCGGCCGAATGCCCGGGCACATGAACGTGCTCCTCGCGGAGGCGAACGTGCCCTACGACAAACTGTTCGACATGGACCAGATCAACAGCGAGTTCGAGCGGGCCGACGTGGCCCTGGTGATCGGCGCGAACGACGTGGTGAACCCGGCCGCCCGGACCGACCCGTCCAGCCCGATCTATGGGATGCCCATCCTCAACGCCGACCATGCCAAGTCGATCATCGTGCTGAAGCGGGGCATGGGAGCCGGCTTCGCGGGAATCGAAAACGAGCTGTTCTACAATCCCAAGACCGCGATGCTCTTTGGCGATGCCAAGGGTTCGCTGACCAAGCTGGTCAACGAGCTCAAGACCCTCTGACCCCCCAGGGCGATCGGGCGGTTCCGGCGGCAGGCTGGGAGTCGGCGCCGGCCCGCCCTTCGTGCATTTCCGGACCCCGGAAACGTCCCCGCTATACCCGGTTGCTGCAACGTTTGCAGACGGGGGTGCGTATTGTCGAGCGAGGCTGTCGGTTTTGGGTGCAACTTGCCGCAACCCCAAGTGGCGGCTGACTTTACCTAAGTTGTTGATTTTTTTGAGTTTAGGTTGTATATTGGCGCGATTCATGGGGGCGTTGTCGTTCGGGGGATCTTCGGGTTACCCTGGGGGCTGGTTCCCGTTCAACTGATGGAGGTCAAGTGACTCATCCTCGTGCGAAGCGCCGGGCGGCTCGGCCTGCCCAGATCGCCCGTGCGGTGGACGAGGGCCGCGAGAGCCTCGACCTGTACCTCGACGAGATCTCCCGAGTCCCGCTTCTCAGCCGGGATGAGGAGATGGAGTTGGCCCGGAAGGCCTTCCGGGGCAACGTCGCGGCCCAGGAGAAGCTGGCTCGCCATAACGTCCGATTCGTGGTGTCGGTGGCCAAGAAGTTCCAGAACCGCGGGGTGCCCCTGGTCGACCTGATCGGCGAGGGGAACCTGGGCCTCATGACCGCTGCCCGGAAGTTCGACCCCGACCGGGGGGTCAAGTTCATCTCCTACGCCGTCTGGTGGATCCGGCAGGCGGTTCAGGCGGCGATCGCCCGTCATGGGCGGCCGGTTCGGGTACCCCTGAACCGTACCGCCGACCTGAGCCGCCTCGGGCGCACCACGACCCTGCTCAAGGAGAAGCTGGGGCGGATGCCGACCACGGAGGAGCTGGCCCGGGCCACTGGCCTCACCCCCGAGGCCGTCCGGAGCCTGAGCGCTCTGAATTCCGAGGCGCTGCGGCTGGACCATCCGACCCGCGATGGGGATGGCAACGAGCGGATGGAGCGGTTCGCCGCGGTGGACCAGGAGGGCACCGACAGCTCCACGCTGGCGAACAGTCAGACCCAGGACATCGAGGCTGCCCTCGCGACCCTGCCGCCGCGGGATGCCAAGGTGCTCCGTCTCTACTTCGGGATCGAGGATGGCAACAGCCGGACCCTGGAGGAGATCGGGCGGATGATGGGGGTGACCCGCGAGCGGATTCGGCAGCTGCGCGACCGCGCCCTGCAGCGACTTCGGGAAGGCGAGACCGGGGAGCGGCTCAAGGATCTCGTGGCCTGAGCCGTCCTGCCGCAGGCGGAACGGAGAGCGGGGGGCTCCAACGGGGCCCCCCGCTCTCCGTTCCGGGTCCAGGGCCGCGCCGCCCGGTCGCGCTCAGGCGCCGCGAAACGTCCGGAGCACCCGGGGTAGAATGCCCCCGTGGCGGTAGTACTCCAACTCGATCGCGGAGTTGAGCCGCACCACTGCGTTGAAGGCGACCTCGGTGCCGTCCTCTCGCCGGGCGGTGACCCGAACCTCGCCGCCCGGAGCCAGCCCGTCGGCGATGCCCGAGATGGTGAGCCGCTCCCGGCCGCTCAGCCCCAGGGTGTCCCGGCTCTGCCCCTCCGGGAACCCGAGCGGCAGGACGCCCATCCCCACCAGGTTGCTCCGGTGGATCCGCTCGTAGCTTTCCGCAATGACGGCCCTGACACCGAGCAGCGCGGTACCCTTGGCCGCCCAGTCGCGGCTCGAGCCGGTCCCGTACTCCTTGCCGGCCAGGACCACCAGAGGCGTGCCGCGCTCCCGGTAGCGCATCGCCGCGTCGTAGATCGAGAGGACCTCGCCGGTGGCGAAGTCCACGGTCCAGTTACCCTCCTTCTCGGGCACCAGGTGATTGCGGATCCGGACGTTGCCGAACGTGCCGCGCATCATCACCTCATGATTGCCGCGCCGCGCCCCGAACGTGTTCCAGTGCTTCGGCTCCACCCCGCGGGAGAGGAGGTACGCCGCGGCCGGCCCGTTCTTCGGGATCGAGCCTGCGGGGGAGATGTGGTCGGTGGTGACCGAGTCACCGAGGGCGACGAGCACCCTGGCCTCGTGGATGTCCGCCAGGGGGGGCGGCTCGGCCGGAAGATCGCGAAAGAACGGCGGGTTCTGGATGTAGGTGGACTCGCCGTCCCAGGCAAAGCGCTCACCCGTGGGCACCGCCAGGGCACGCCACTGCTCGTCGCCCTCGAAGACGGCCGCGTAGCGGCGGCGGAACAATTCGGGGTCCAGCGCATCGCGCAGAACGGAACGGATCTCGTCAGGGCCGGGCCAGAGGTCCGCGAGGTAGACCGGCGTTCCCGCCCGGTCGACGCCCAGCGGTTCGCGGGTAAGGTCCAGGTCGATCCGCCCGGCCAGGGCGAACGCCACCACCAGGATCGGCGACGCCAGGTAGTTGGCCCGAACCGAGGGATGAATCCGGGCTTCGAAGTTCCGGTTGCCGCTCAGCACGGCGACGGCCACCAGATGGTGCTGGTCGATCGCCTGCTGGATCGGATCGGGGAGCGGGCCGCTGTTGCCGATGCAGGTGGTACAGCCGTACCCGACCGTCTGGAAGCCCAGCTGGTCCAGGGCCGCCTGCAGCCCGGCCCGCTCGAGGTAGTCCGTCACCACCCGCGAGCCCGGGGCCATGCTGGTCTTGACCCAGGGTTTGACGGTCAGGCCCCGGGCAACGGCCTTCCGGGCCAGCAGGCCGGCGCCCACCATCACCGTCGGGTTGGACGTGTTGGTGCAGCTGGTGATGGCCGCGATCACCACCGAGCCGTCGCGGATCTGGAAGCTCACATCGTTCAAGGTACAGTCGACGGCGTCAGGAATGTCGGCGACCGCAGTCGCCATCGCGCTGCCCCCTCCCTCGGCCGTCCATTGCGCGCTCGCCTGGTCGGCCGCCTGCTTGCGACCCTTGCCGGCGGCCGCCGGCAGCAGGTCCGGCAGCGAGACCACGAAGTTGCGCTTCACGTCGGCGAGGCGGACCAGGTCCTGGGGACGCCGGGGACCCGCGAGGCTCGGCGCCACCGTCGCCAGGTCCAGCGTGAGGGTGCGGGTGAAGACGGGGTCAGGCGTGTCGTCGGTTCGGAAGAGGCCAACCTCCCTGGTGTAGCGCTCCACCCGGTCCACCACCCCGGGCTCGCGGCCGGTGCGCCGGAGGTAGTCCAGCGTCTCGGCGTCCACCGGGAAGAACCCCATGGTAGCCCCGTATTCAGGCGCCATGTTGGCGATCGTTGCCCGGTCGGCCAGACCCAGCTGCGAGACCCCCGGTCCGAAAAACTCCACGAACTTGTCGACGACCCCCTGCCGCCGGAGCAGCTGCGTGACATGGAGTACCAGATCCGTGGCCGTGGTACCGAGCGGCAGCTCCCCGACGAGCTTGAGGCCCACCACTTCGGGGACCAGCATGAAGTACGGCTGCCCCAGCATCACCGCCTCCGCCTCGATCCCGCCAACCCCCCAGCCCAGGACCCCCAGGCCGTTGATCATCGTCGTGTGCGAGTCCGTGCCGACGAGGCTGTCGGGAAACGCCGTGGGCTCGCCCTGCCACTCCCGGAGCTGCACCACGGGGGCCAGGTACTCGAGATTCACCTGGTGCACGATCCCGGTACCGGGCGGCACGACCCGGAAATTCCGGAAGGCCCGCTGGGCGAACTTGAGCAGTTGATAGCGTTCGGAGTTGCGCTCAAATTCCAGGGCCACGTTCTGCTGGAAGGCCGCGGCGGTGCCGTAGTGGTCGACCTGGACCGAGTGATCGATCACCAGGTCGCAGGGGACGATCGGGTTGATGACCTCGGGGTCGCCGCCCATTTCGGCCATGGCATCGCGCATCGCGGCCAGGTCCACCACGCAGGGCACCCCGGTGAAGTCCTGGAGCACCACCCGGGCCGGCATCAGCGGGATCTCGCCGCCGTCGGGCCGGCCGTTCCAGCGGGCTACCTGGAGCACCTGCTCCGCCGTGGCGGGGCCCCGGCCGGCGTGGCGCAGGAGATTCTCCAGCAGGATCCGGATCGAGAATGGCAGGGCATCAAGGGTGAACCCGGTCTCCCGGGCCAGGGCCGGAAGCGAGTAGACGGTGGCGCGCTGCCCGCCGAGGGTCAGCGTGACGCGGGCGCCGAACGGAGCTGTGGGGGAGGTCGACATCGCCGAATCCGGGAAAAAGCGGTAGCCTATATCGCCCGCCGCCGCCAGGCGCGGCGGCCGTGATGCCGCTCTGGGCCGGAAGATAAGCGGGAGGCGCGAGACGAGCACGACCGGACGAGTGCCGACGGCGATCACCCGCCGGGACGACGGCTTGCTGGTGCAATGGGATCCCGCCGACACCGGCCGGTGGTATCCGGCGCGGGCGCTGCGCCTGGCCTGTCCCTGCGCCCAGTGCGTCGAGGAGCTTACCGGTCGACCGCTGCTGGATCCCGATTCGGTGCCGGCGGACGTGCGCCCGGTTGCCATCGGGCTGGTCGGCGCCTACGGGATCCGGATCCAGTGGAGCGACGGCCACGCCACCGGCATCTACACCTTTGCCGGCCTCGATGCCTGGACAGGCCGGGGAGCCCCGCCCCCATGATCGGGCTGCGCTACTGGATCTGGATCTGGTATGCGATACTGGTCCTGGGTGCGGTTGGCCTCGGGACGGCGGTCTATTGGGGGCGGCGGAGCGGATGGAAGAACCTGGACGAAATCCTGCGGGCGTTCGGCACCGTCGCGGTCTCGCTTGGCATGCTCGTTCTCCTGCACCAGGCCGTCAGGGGGGTGGGCCAGGTGCTGCTGGTGGTGGCGCTGGCCGCGTTCGTCCTGGCATTCGCCCTGGGGCGCCGCCTGGAAGACGGGCAGGCAGGGGGTGGCTCCGAGGAAGAAGGCGGGTGAACCGGGGCGCGGTCCTGGTGGCGCTGGTATCGCTGGCCCTGCACCCTCCCGCGGTCGGGGCCCAGTTCACTGGACCGTCGACGGGAGGGGCGGGCGAGCTGGCCCGGGCGGAGCGCATGCTGGGCCACACCAAGCGGGTCCTCCTGATCGCCGCCCACCCCGACGACGAGGACACCGAGCTGCTCACCTACCTCGTCCGGCACCTGGGCGCCGAGGCGGGCTACCTGTCGCTGACCCGCGGTGAAGGGGGCCAGAACCTCATCGGCCAGGAGCTCGCCGAGGCCCTCGGCCTGCTCCGCACGGAGGAGCTGCTCGCGGCCCGCCAGGTAGACGGGGGCCGCCAGTTCTTCACCCGGGCCTTCGACTTCGGGTTTTCCCGAAGTCTGGAAGAGGCGCTGGCGTTCTGGCCTCCGGATACCTTGCTCAAGGATGTCGTCCGGATCGTGCGTCGGTTCCGGCCCCAGATCGTGGTTTCCACGTTTTCGGGCACTCCTCGCGACGGGCATGGCCAGCATCAGGCAGCGGGATGGGTGGCTCGGGAGGCGTTTGCCGCAGCGGGTGATCCGCGCCGGTTTCCGGAACTGGCCCGCGACGAGGGTCTCGGCGCCTGGCGACCGGGCAAGCTGTACCGGTCGGCCCGCTTCGACACCGCCGGGACCTCGCTGGTACTCGAGGCCGGGATTCTCGATCCGGTCATCGGGCAGTCCTACCGGCAGATTGCCATGCGGAGCCGGAGCCTCCACCGATCGCAGGACATGGGGGCGCTCCAGGAACTCGGCCCGAGCCCGATTCGGCTGGCGCTGCTCGAGGATCGCACCGGAGGCGGACCCGAGCTGTTCGCCGGCATCGACATCGGGCCGCCGGCTGAGAGTGACCGGGGCCCCGAGGCCCGGGACCTGGCCAGGCATCGAGCGACGGCCCTCGCCATCAGGGCAGGGCTGGTCGTGGATGCCTTTGCCTCGACTGCGCGGCTCGTGCCCGGGAGCGAGGTCGCGGTGGAGCTGGTCGTCTGGAACGCGGGCGACGGCCGCGTCGCCGCGCGTCCGAGTCTCGTCCTGCCACGGTCGTGGGAGGCACGTGGTCCGTGTCTCGAACGCTCGCAGGAACTGCCCCCAGGGGGGGTGCTGCGGTGTGAGGTCCGGGTCCGACTCCCGGCCGACGCACCGCTCTCGAATCCCTACTTCCTCCGCCTCCCCCGCGAGGGGGCGTTGTACCGCTGGGATGGCGATCCGGCGCACTGGGGCGAGCCCTTCGAGCCGGGGCCGCTCCGGGCACGATTCGACCTGGCGACCGATGAGGAAGCCGAGTTCACTCTGGAGCGCGAGGTGTCAGCTCGTATCCGGGATCAGGCCCTTGGCGAAGTTCGGCGACGCCTGGTCGTGGTGCCCCGGGTGGACATTTCGGTTGCGCCCGGAACCCTGCTCTGGCACATCGACCGCCGCCGGCCGGAGCGATTCACCGTGACGCTGCGCCACGCCGGGCCGGACACCACGCGAGGGACCGTGCACCTCGACCTGCCAGCGGGCTGGCCACCGGTTGCGCCTCAACCGTTCGAGCTCACTCGTCCCGATGATCGGAGGTCGGTGTCGGTGCTGGTGCGCCCGCCGACCCGGCGCTCACCGGGGCGCTCGTCGATCCGGGCGTACGCCGTTGACGATCGAGGGCGGCGGTATGATGCGGGTCAGATCATGGTGGAGTATGCCCACATCCGGGAACGGGCCCAGGTGATCTCGAGCGCGACGCTCGTGACGATGGCCGCAGTGGCGCTCCCCAGGGCGAGGCGGATCGGCTACGTTCGAGGCGCTGCAGACCGGGTGCCCGAAGCGCTGGCGGGCGTCGGCGTGGGCGTGGAACTGCTCGACGCCTCGACCCTGGAACGGGGCGATTTGCGCCGTTACGAGGTGATTGTGGTCGGGAGTCGGGCCTACGAAACCGACCCGGCTCTGGCGGAGAACAACGCGCGTCTGCTCTCCTATGTGCGTCAGGGCGGGCGCCTAGTGGTCCAGTATCAGCAGCACGCCTTCTTCCAGGATGGCTTCGCTCCCTATCCGCTGGAGGCACGGGCTCGCCATGACCGGGTGACGGACGAGACCGCGTCGGTGCGGGTGCTGGCCTCCGACCATCCCGCCTTCCTGGTGCCGAACCGGATCTCGGGAGCCGACTGGGAGGGGTGGGTACAGGAGCGCGGCCTCTACTTCGCCAGCCAGTGGGACGGGCGCTACCGGCCGTTGCTGGAGACGGGGGATCCCGGGACCGAGCCGCTCCGGGGCGGCTTGCTGGTCGCCAGGGTGGGCAGGGGAACGTGGATCTATACGGGGTTGGCGTTCTTCCGGCAGCTGCCCGCTGGCGTCCCCGGGGCGTTTCGCCTTTTCTTCAATCTCCTCGATCTCGAGTCGCGTGCCGCGCTCCCCTAGGCTTCCTCTTCCGATCGTCTGCCTGCTGCTCGGCTGCGGTGGTGGCGACCGGATTCCGGTTGTGGTGTACTCGCCCCACGGCCGGGAGCAACTCGAGCTGCTCGAAGCGGCCTTCGAGAGGACCCGGCCGGACGTCGACATCCGATGGCTCGACATGGGGAGCCAGGAAATCCTCGATCGCATCCGCTCGGAGCGGGCCAATCCCCAGGCTGACGTCTGGTTCGGCGGGCCCACCACGCTGTTCGACCGGGCGCTCGAGGACTCGCTCCTGCAGCCGTATCGCCCGGTCTGGGCCGCACACGTGGGCCCGGCCGGGATCGGGCCGGCCGACCTGTACTATCCCGTCTACCGCACCCCCGCGGTGATCGCCTTCAATGCCGAGGCGGTGCCTCCTGATCGGGCGCCTCGCGACTGGGATCAAGTGCTGGAACCGGAGTGGACGGGCCAGGTGCTGATCCGGGATCCGATGGCGAGCGGGACGATGCGGGCGATCTGGGGACTGATCCTCGTCCGGAGTATTCAGGCCACTGGCGATACCGCCCAGGGAATGCAGTGGCTGCGGCGGCTCGACGGGCAAACCCGGGCCTACGCCCTCAACCCGGCGATCCTGATGGAGCGGCTGGCCCGGCGCGAGGGCGTGCTGACCCTCTGGGACCTCCCCGACGTCCTGATCGACCGGGCCAAGGGCCTGCCCGTCGGCTACGCCTTCCCCTCCAGCGGCACCGTGGTCATCGACGATGCCGTCGCTCTCGTGCGCGGCAGCCGGCGGCCGGAGGCCGCGAAGGCCTTCATCGACTTCGTCGGCTCGGTCGAAGCGCAGCTGTTGGCGGCCCGGGAAGTCTTCCGCTTGCCGGCCCGACACGACCTGCCGCTCGACTCGATCCCGGCGTGGGTGGCGGAGGTGGAGCGGGAGATGGTCGTGGCCCCGATGGATTGGGGCCTGCTGGGCCGCGAGGGGGCGCAGTGGATGCGGTACTGGGACCAGCACGTGCGAGGGACCGGCCGGAAGGGCGGCGCCGGTGGCCGCTGAGTCGCTCGCCGCCACGCTGGAGCTGGTTGGTCTGACCCGGGAGTATCCGGGCGGGGCCGGCGTTCACGACCTGTCGTTGACGCTGGGAGCCGGCCGGATCCTGGCCCTTCTGGGCCCCAGCGGGTCGGGCAAGACGACCACCCTGCGCCTCCTGGCCGGCTTCGAAACCGCCGATCGGGGTCGGGTCGTCGCGGGCGGCGAGGACGTGACCAGCCTGAAGCCGGTGGCCCGTCGGTTCGGCATGGTCTTCCAGCATTATGCCTTGTTTCCCCATCTCGATGTCGGCGGCAACGTGGGCTTCGGCCTCGACGGCAGAGGCCTCTCCCGGGAGGCCCGCAGCGCCCGGATCGCGGCGGCGTTGACGGCCGTGGACCTGGCCGGATTCGAGAAGCGGGCGGTGGCGTCATTGTCCGGGGGGCAGCAGCAGCGGGTGGCGCTGGCGCGCGCCCTGGCGCCGGAGCCACGCGTCCTGCTGCTCGACGAACCGCTCTCCAACCTGGACCCTTCGCTCCGGGAGCGTACCCGAGGCGAGCTCAGGCAGCTGATTGAGCGGATCGGGATCACCACGGTGCTGGTGACCCACGAGCAGGAAGAGGCCTTCGACCTGGCCGACCTGGTCGCGGTGCTGAACCGGGGCCGACTGGAGCAGCTCGGGTCGCCGGAGGATCTGTATGGTGCCCCGGCGTCCCCCTTCGTTGCCGCGTTTGTGGGCCGCGCCACGACGCTGGCGGTGGAGATTCTGGAATCGGGACTCGCTCCTCGCCTCCGGCTCCCCGATGGCCGTGAGATTCGGGTGGCGGTGCCAGCCCCGGCGGCCGGACCGGCGACGCTCTGCATCCGACCCGAAGCCGTGCGGATCAGCGCGGGGAACGTCGGCGCGCGCGTCCTGGCACGGCGGTTTCTCGGCGCCGCGGCGCTCTACACCGTTGCCTGGGGTTCGGGGGTCACCCTTGAAGCGGTGGGCGACCCGGGGCTGGCGGCCCCGGGAGACGCGGTCGGGATCGAGCTGGCCGCGCGAGGGGTTCATCTCTTCCCGGGCCCGGGCCGGTGAGCCGGCGCCGGCCGGGGCCGGAAGCGGCCGGCGTGTTGCTGGTCGCCGTGCTCGCCTGGCTCGTTCTCCTGCCGCTGGCCTTCGTGGTTGTTGAAGCGGTGCGGGGTCCCGAGGGCCTGACCCTGGAGGCCGTTCGCCGGTTCGCCGGGGCCGGGCCCGAGTGGCGGGCGGTCTGGGCGTCCCTCTGGATCTCGCTCGCCACCGTGGGCGGGGCGGCGCTGCTCGGGGTCCCGCTGGCGGTGCTGGTGAGCCGGGTCCGGTTCCCCGGGCGCAGGGTCGTCGGCACGATGCTGGCCATGCCCGCCGTGCTTCCACCCCTGGTCGGGGTCATCGCCTTTCTCTTCCTGTATGGCGAGACCGGCTTCGCAGCCCATCTGGTCCAGTTCCTCCTGGGGACCGACCAGGCGCCGTGGCGGCTGCAAGGACCGGTGGCGGTGCTCTTCGTCCACGTCACCACGATGTACGTGTACTTCTATCTCTTCGTCCGGGCCGGCCTCGCCGGTATCGATGCCTCGGTGTACGAGGCGGCGGCGTCGCTTGGGGCCGGCCCGTGGCGCACGTTTCGCCGGGTGACGCTGCCGCTCCTCGGGCCGCACCTGGCTGGCGCCGCGGTGCTGGTGTTGATGACGTCCCTCGCGTCGTTCAGCGCGCCCTATCTCTTCGGCGGCACGTTCCGGGTGATGACGACGCAGATCATGGCGACCAGGCTGAACGGGGACGACCGCCTGGCGATGGTCGAGACGCTGTCGCTCACTCTGTTGGCGCTGGCCGGCCTGGCGCTGCTGCGGCGGTTCGAAGGGCGGCTGGCCGTCGTGGCCGGCAGCAAGGGCGTGGCCCCCGCCCCCCGCCCGCTGGC
>CAZFSA010000128.1:0-13475 GCA_964521535.1 uncultured Gemmatimonas sp. | reverse complement strand
CCTGGCCGGCGGCGGAGCCGCGCGGCCAGGGCCTCGGCGAGGACCGCCCGGCGCTTGGCACCCAGCCAGGGCTCACGATCAAGCCGGCCCTCGTGGAGCGCCAGCTCGAGCTCCTCCAGCGACCCGATGCCATGGTCGTGATGCAGGCGCTCGGCCACGACGGGGCCCACATAGGGAAGCTGCCGGAGCAGCTGAATCGGGTCCCGCTCGCCCCGGAGGCGATCCAGCATCGGCAGGCGACCGGTCACCACGATGTCACGGAGCCCGCGAGCGATCACCGGCCCGATGTCCGGGAGGCGCTCCAGCCCGTCGACGCCCTCGGCGGCGAGGATGCTGCTGACCGGTCGTTGCAGAGCCCGGACCAGCCGTGCCGCCCGGCGATAGGCCAGGACCCGGAACCGGTTCGCTCGCTGCTCCTCCAGCAGCGCCGCGACCTCGTCGAGGAGGCGTGCCGCCCGCAGGTTCTCGGGACACGGGGTTGGACTGGTGGCGCTCATTCGCTGGCTCGCCCGGGGGCTTCAGATCTCCTTCAAGATGTCTTCAGAGTTCAAGCCGTACTCTAGCCGTGGCCTTGAACGAGAGGTGACCATGACCCGCAAGCCCGCTGCGAGCCGCACCCCCGAGCCCGTGCCGGAGCCGGGCCGGATGAAGGTAGCGGCGCTGATGACCAAGGATGTGGTGACGATCCGCTCGGACGCACCCATCTCCGAGGCCGTGGAACGGCTG
Source organism: uncultured Gemmatimonas sp. (assembly GCA_964521535.1). Lineage (GTDB taxonomy): Bacteria > Gemmatimonadota > Gemmatimonadetes > Gemmatimonadales > GWC2-71-9 > SHZU01. Next base: position 12,749 of record CAZFSA010000128.1, on the reverse strand, counting down.
GCCGAGAGCCATGTCACCGGGCTGGCGGTGGTGAACGGGCGCGGGCGGCTGGTGGGTGTGGTGACCGCGAGCGACGTCCTCAACGCCGAGGCCGAAGCGGGCGACGAACAGGACCGCGCCCGGCTGCTCACCACGGGGGTCGTCTCCGACGTCATGACGCGGAAGCCTCTCACCATCGCTCCGGATGCCGACGTTCGTGACGCGGCACTCCAAATGGACTACGCCGACGTGCACCGGCTGTTCGTGGAGCACGAGGAGGACCTGGTCGGCGTTATCTCCCGTAGCGACATCAGCCGCGCGTTCGCCGCCGGCCGGCTCGCCTGAACCGCGCCGCTCACCGCTCGGACTCTCCGAGCATGAGCTGGCGGTGAAACCATCGGCTCGCGAGGTCGGCAACGCTGGCCGGGGCAGCCGGGTTGGCGGGCGACCGGCCCGATCGCGCAACCAGCACCAGGCGTCGCTGGTGCCGCACCAGCCGCCCCACGCGGCGTGCCGTCGCGACCCGGTTCCCGTCGGGCCCTGCCACCAGACTCAGGACCGGGACTGAAAGTACCCCGGGGAGGTCGGGGTCCACCGGCAGCAGCGGATCGCGCAGGACCAGCGCGCCGACCAGCCAGGGGGTTGCCGCCACGGCCGGGATGGTCACCAGCGCCGCGTCGCCGACACCGTAGACCCCGAGCGGGCGACCCAGCGCCTCGGGCTCGCGAGCCGCCAGCTGAATTGCCCGACACAGAACACGCCAGTCGCTCCCGCCTGGAAGATCGAGTTCGCCGGTGGCGAAGCCCTGCCGGCGAAGCAGGGCAAGGACGGTGGCGTCGACCGCGATGCCGGGGGCTGGCCGAACCAGGGCAACGATCAGCGCCCGCGTCGGGCAGGTGGCCCGCACGATCAGCCGGGCCACCGAATCGCCAATCCGGTAGTCGATCGTTCTGAACCTTTCCCCTTCCGGCTCGCCAACCGTTGGCATGGCCGTGCCGAAGGGCCGGGGTGACCGGACAGCGAAGGATCGCATCGGCCGCAATCTGCCCTGATCAGCGTGAATCCCTGCTGAAGGGACCATGCAGGCTTGCAGGAGGCCAGCCGGGCCGCCGATTCACCGGGGGTTCATGCTAGGTTCAGAGACCCGCGAATAGGATCAATCCGCTCTGGACGCCAGGCCTGGAGGAGGTTCGATGCCAGCTCCCAAGATCGAGAACATCGTCGCGCGGCTTGCCGCGATCGAGGCCGACGCTCCGGTGGTCCTGACGTGCTACCTCCGGCTGGACGTGGCGTTCCGGCAGCGCAAGCTCTACCTGGCGGTGCTGAAGGAACGGCTCCGGGTGCTGCAAAGTCAGCTGGAGTCAAGGGGCCTCGGCCGCGGCGAGGTGGCCGAAGTGCGGGCCGATGCGGCGCGGGTGCTCGAATGGGCCCGGCATCCGGGCAATCTCCCGGGCCTGCCGGGGGTGGCCGTGTTCGCCTGCCAACGGCTCCGCCTCTTCGAAGTGGTGCCCTTGCCGCGGGTCCACCGGATCCGGGCCGACGTCGACACCCGCCCCCTGCTCCACGAACTGTTCGATGCTCGCGAGCGCCTCGATCACTATCTGGCGGTTCTGGTGGATCGGGAGCGGGCCCGCTTTTTCGAGGTCGCGGCCGACGGCGCCACGGAGGTGATCGGGGTCATCACCAAGGACCGCCGGGGGGGACGCTTCCGGTCGGATCGGCGAGACGCGCCGGGATGGGGTGAGCGCCACTACCACAACCGGATGACCTCACAGAAGCATCGCCACTACGCCGAGGTGGCCGATGCCACGGCGGCGCTGCTTCGGACCCGCCGCCTGGCCGGCGTCGCGGTGATGGGTCCTTCCGTTCATGCCAGGGCCCTCGTCGATTTCCTGCCGGACGAGATCCGGGACCGGTTGCTGGGCACGGGCAGCCTGAATCCCACCACCGCCAATCCGGCGGAGGTGGCCCAGGCCACCTGGCTGCTCCAGGCCGAGCGCGAACGCGCGGAGGAGGCCAGCCTGGTCGAGGAGATCGCCCGGGGCGCGGCGAAGGGAGCGGCGGTGAACGGCCTCCGAGCGACCCTGGCCGCGCTGGCCCGCGGCCAGGTCCGAACGCTGGCCGTGCCCGAGGGCCAGGATGCGAGCGGCTTCCGCTGCAGCGGAAGTGGCCGGCTGGTGGCGCACCGGGCCCAGTGTCGAGGCGAGGGCGAAGCGGTGCCCATCGCCAACCTGGTGGACGCGGCGATCGACGAGGCGCTGCGGCAGCGGGCCGAGGTCCGGGTGATCAACGAGCGCCGCCAGGCCGACCGGATCGAGGGGCTCGCGGCAACGCTGCGCTTCCGGGACCGGTAACGAGCGAGGAGGAGTTGTGAGCCGTCAGCTCTGCTTCAGCGTCACCCTGTCGGCGCCCTACGAGGAGGCCCTGGACCGTCTCACCGAGGCGCTCAAGGCCGAGGGCTTCGGCATCCTGACCCGAATCGACGTGCAGGACACGTTCCGGCAGAAGCTCGGCGCCGACTTCCGCAAGTACCTGATCCTTGGCGCCTGCAACCCCCAACTGGCGCATCGGGCGCTGACCGCCCGCGCCGAAGCCGGTCTGCTGCTTCCCTGCACGGTGACCGTGGAGGAGACCGCCGACGGGGGCGCCCGGGTCCGGATCGCCGACCCGGACACGATGCTCAACGTCGGCGACCTGGCCTCGGACCCGGAACTCGCCCGGGTGGCCGCCGAGGCACGAGCCAGACTGGAGCGCGTAGCGGAAGCGTTAGGTCGCTGACCCGGCCCGGGACGCCGGTCGCAGGACCAGGACCGGCCGGGTCGAGGCGCGAATCACCTTGTCGGCCACGCTCCCGACGAGCAGTCGCTTCACGCCGCCGGCGCCATGCGTGGTCATCGCCACCAGGTCGTGGCCACCCTGCTCGAGCTGCTCGAGCACGGTCGCGGCCAATCCGAGGCCCACCACCACACTGGTCGAGACCTCAACCTTCATGCCGCGCAGGCGAGCCGCCACCTGATCCAGCTGCTCGCGGGCCCGGGCCCGCGTGGTTTCGACCAGGTCGTGGGGAACGGCCACGGGATAGGGAGGGACGCTGCCCGAGATCCCGAGGATCGGCTCGATGACGTGGAGCAGGGTCGCGCGGGTGCCGGCGAGGCGGGCGAACTCCGACAGGATCGGAAAGATCGCTTCGGACTCGGGCGAGAGATCGAGAGGCACCAAAGCAGCCCCGAGCGGCACCTCCGCCGGAGTTCCCCCCTCGCGGGGCCGGAGCAGCAGCAGCGGGACGGAGACGTGCCGGACCAGATGATCCGCCACGCTGCCGAGCCAGAATCGGCTGAGCGGGCCCCGCCCGTGAGTGGACATCACCACCAGGTCCGGCTTGACCGTTTCGAGGTGGGCGACCAGCGCCGGGCCGGCCAGGCCGTCGATGACTTCATGCCCGACCGGGCCGGGTCCGACCGGCCCGATCGCAGCCGCCTGTTCCCGCAGGTAGGCCACGGCCTGGGCACGGATCTCGGCGTCATCGGGCGCCACCGGGACCGGGACGTCGGCTGCGGGGACGACGGCCATGGCAGGCTCATGCACCATGACCAGCCTGAGCGTCGCCCCGGCGGCCCGGGCGAGTCGGACCGCCACCGGAATCGCGGTTTCGGCGAACCGGGAGCCATCGAGCGGAACCAGAATGGATCGAATCACGGTCTGCCTCCCTTGCGTCTCGGTGGCGTCGCGGCCAGACCGTTCGGGGTCCGCGCGACGTGCGGTTGCAATAGTGTCAGCCGCCAGGTGAAGCCGGCGTGAAGACCACCGCGACCAGGTCCGGAACCCGGTCAGAGCGCGGCTACCGCGAGGCCGGCCCCCCCGGCCGCGGCCATGGTCAACAGCCCGGTCGCCGCCCGGCTCCGAAACCGGACGTCGCCCAATACCGCGGCCATCGATGCCTTGACCAGAGTATTCGTTATGATGCCGACCGCCAGGGCCCGGGCCGCCGTGACCTCGAACCCGGAATGGGCCGCCAGCCGGTTCATGCTGAGGGTCAGGGCGTCGACGTCCGTGAGGCCGGCGAGCACCGCACCGGCGACCACGCCGCCCTCGCCGAAATAGTGGCGGGCCATCTCGAACCCCAGCAGCACCACCTGAAAGGCCACGGCCATCCGCAGCGCCTGGCCAAGTTGCAAGGGGTTCCGCGGCTCCGGGACCGTGGTCGCGCCGCCGCCGTCCTGGCCTGAGCGGGCCAGCACCGTCAGCACTCCCAGGCCCGCGAGCAGGATCGGAGCCAGAACCAGCCCGGCCCGAGGCACGAACGCCGGGTTGAGCGCCATGCTCAGCGCGAGAACCCGGGGCACCAGCACCACCGATGCCGCCACCGTGCCCTGAGCCAGCGCCGGGGCGTGGTCCGGCTCGATCCGGCTGGCTCGCGAGAAGGCCAGCGTCACCGCGGTCGACGACACTAGGCCCCCGACCGCGCCGGCGATGACGTAGCCGCGGCGCTCACCCACCATCCGGCGGGCCACGTACCCCAGGTAGTTGACCGCCGAGATCAGCAGCACCACCGTCCAGAGCATCCGCGGCCGGATCACGTCGAACGGGCCGTACGGTCCGGCGGGAAGGAGCGGCAGGACCACCAACGCCAGCACGGCGAACTGGAAGGCTCCCCGGAGCTCGGCGGTGCCGATCCGGCCGACGATGCGCCGGATCGTGTCCTTCTCGCTCAGCATCACCACCACGACCGCTGTGACGCCGGTGGCGATGCGGATCCACCCGAGACCGGCCAGCGTCCCGAGCCCGAGCACCAGGACCGCCGCCGCTTCGGTGGTCCCGTCCACTCCCTCCGCTCCGGCCCGCCGGGCCGCCATGACGTAGGCTGCGACGGTGAGCAGGATGCCGGCGGTCAGCAGGATGCCGCCAAGGACTGGCGCCCCGAGGCTCCAGAGCGTGCCTGCGAGGCCCCCGGTGAGCCCCAGAATCAGGAAGGTGCGGACCCCGGCAAACCGGGCCATCGGCCCCTCGGCGTGACCCGACCACTCGCGCTCCAGGCCCACCGCCAGGCCCGTCAACCCGGCGATGGCGAGATTGCGAGCAATCTCCAGTTCGGTCACTCGCGGCGCCTCACGACCGGAGAATCGCCGACACCGCCCGACGCGGCGTCTCAGGTACCTCCGATCCGTACCCGATGCGAAGAATCGCCTGGGCCCGTTCGCCCCGGCTCAGGGCGGCCTCCAGCTCGGCACGGATGGCGGGGACCTCGGTTGCCTGGTTGAGAAACGAGGCCGCCAGTCCGTCAGCCGCCAGCGACAGCAGCACCCGGCTCAGGGCCCGCCCCGCGTCGATCCACGCCAACCGGTCGTCCCCGCGGGTCCAGAGCAGGGCCAGCACCGGACTCCCGGACGCCAGTTGCCGATCGAAGGCCGCCACCCCGCGACCCAACTCGAACGTCCGAACCAGAAGCGGCGCCACCGGGCGGACCAGGGCCGGCCCCTTGCCAGCGGAGGCCGGAATCCCGTCGCGCCGGCGGGCACCGGGGGGCCGGAGCCACGACGCCAGCTCCCGCCGGAAGGCCCGGTTGGCCATCTGGCGCCGATCCGCCTCGCTTACCAGTTGCGCCAGCAACGCGCGCTCCACCGGGTCTCGCAGCACCCCCAGCCGTGCCCCTCGCTGACGTGCCCGCCGGCTGGCTCGCTCCAGGACGGTCTCCGGGACGGGGCGGCGGCGGAATGGGCGGCGGTTGGTCCGGCGACGAAGCAGCGCCTCGAACAGCGCCCGATCCAGGGGGTCAACCCGCCTGGAACTGCCCAGGTCCACTGTCGCCACCAGACTTCCCGAGCCCCCCGGCGACGGGGCCACGGTTCCCTCGAGGCCAAACCGGCGGAGGACCAGGTGCAGGTGCTCGACCAGCGCCCCGCAGCTCATGAGCTGTTCGCGGCCTTCGGGATCGGCCACCCGCAGGCGGCGCCGGTCGTCGGCGTGGACCTCGAGGCGACCGCCCAGAATCCGGCAGAACCAGGGCTGGGTGTTGTGAACCGAGGGTGCCCGGACAGCGAAGTGGAGGGCAGCCAGGTACTGGTCGCGGACCGGACCGCCGATCGGGAATTCGGCGATCGCCTCCTCGTAGGGCTCGAGCCAGAGATCCGCCACCGGTTCCGAGGCCGGCTAGGCCGACCCGCCGCGGGACCGGCTGGAGCAGGTGCTGATTCCGAGCAGCGAATACAGCGGGCAGGTACCGGTCAGCGCCGTGCCGACCGGAATCAGGCCGACGAGGGTCAGGTACTTCAGCGGAGGATCCAGGGCGCCGTAGAGCCCGAGGATCAGGACACCGATCACCAGCCGCACCAGCCGGTCCAGCCTTCCCATGTTGCGGGTCACGATGCCGTCCTCCAATCCGCGTCGCTCGCCAGGATCCAAAGTTACCGCGATCGCGCCCATTCGACACCGCCCCGCGTGAGGCTCCCGGGTCGTGCTCCCTCGTCCCCGGATGCCGGGCGGGCACCCGCCCTTCCGGAACGGCCCTCGTCGAGTACGTTGGGCGGATGGCAGCGAATGAAGAGACCTTCGCACCCCCGGCCCCCTATCACGGGGCCGCCGGCCCGGGCAGCGTTGGCGCCGCGGTGTGGGTCAGCCTCGCCGAGCAGACCCGGCGGTTCCGGCGACTGCGCCAGCGGGTGCTCAGGGGCAAGGACCCGGAGGATCTTCACCAGCTGCGAGTCACCCTCCGCCGTTTTCGAGCCGCCTTGGAGTTGGGCCGGGAGGCCCTGGACCTCCCGGCCGCGGTCGATGGCCAGACGCTCCGCCGGATCAGCCGCGCGCTGGGTCGGCTGCGCGACGTCGACGTGGCGCTGGAAAACCTCGACGGCCTCGTACCCGTGGCCAAGGGAGACCAGGGACGGGCGCTCGATCGGCTTCGGGCCCGGCTCCGGCAGCGCCAGCGGGCCATCCGGCGCACCATTCGGCGGGACCTGGCCGAGCCGGAAGTGGAGCGGGCCGTCAATGCCCTGCGCCGCTGGGTCCGGGCTCCGCGGTTCTTCCCGTTCGCCTTTCGCCCGCTGTCGCGCGCGGCAGGCGGGCTGCTGGCCCCCGCCGAACGGGCGGTGCAGACCCACCCCGGGTGGAACGTCGTGCCCGGGGCCTCGGGCCGGTTCGCCACCGCGGAGGATCCGGTCCTGCACGACCTCCGAAAGCGGGTGAAGGATCTGCGCTATCGGCTCGAGATCCTGAGCCGACCCCGGCCCGAACTGGCCGAACGGCGCCTCGCCCTGCTCCGGCAGACCCAGGATCACCTCGGCGGTCTCCACGACCTGGAGACGATCCGGGCCTTCCTCGACAGCCCGCTCAAGGGCACTTCACCCGCCGCGCTCGACTGGGTCCGGCGACACCTGGCCACGCGGGCCCGGGCCGCGACGACCCAGTGGCTCGCGACCAGGTCGGCCGACTACAACGGGATCGTGAGCACGGCCGAGGGCGAGGCATAAAGGAGGTTGCGGGCGATATCCTTCGGCCCCACGACTTTCGGGGGACCTCCCCGGCGATAGCCGATCACCAGCACGTCAGGCCTCGCTGCATCGACTTCCGCGAGCAGCTCCTCGATCGGATCGCCCCGTCGAACCGAAAGCGGCAGGACCGGAACCTCCGGATGCCTCGCCGAGTAGTCGTTCAGCATTCGCTCCACCCGAAGGCTCCGTCCGGTGAGCGGCGCCGAGCCGGAGCCGGCCTCGTCGTCCCGCTCCGGCTCGACCGTGACGCCCTCCACGGTCCGGGCTCGAGCCAGGGTGGCGAACGCCATCGCCCCTTGGAGCACTCGCTCCGACCGGTCCCCTCCGTCGAGGGCCACGAGCACTCGGCCGAGACCCGTGATCTCGGGGGGGACGAACAGCACGGGAAGGTCGCTCCGCCGCACCAGCGCGTCGGCGGTCTCCCCGAGCAGCAGTCGGTGCTCCCGGGACCGAGGACGGCGTCCCAGCACGATCAGGTCGGCCGATCGCTGCACCGCCAGCCGGGTGATCTCGATGCCCGGGACCCCGAACGCCACCACGACCTCGGGCGGCTCGATCAGCCCGTTCCCCGCGTCCGCACCGAGCCAGGTCTGAAAATGGGCGAGGTCGGCGGACGGCTCGGCACTCCGGGACGAGACGAATCGTCCGGCCGGCATCCCGTTGCCGTGACCGCGGACACCCTGAACCTTGACGATCGTCAGCCGGCCGCCGGCCTGTGCCGCGAGCGATCGGGCGATCCGGACCGCGTGTCGGCCACCGGCCGACTCGTCGGCGGCGATGAGGATGGACGGCTCGGTCAAAGCGGGAGGAGGCTCCTTGGTTCCGTGGCGCACCTTACCCAGGCCCGAATGAAAGGATCGTGAACTCCGCACGAAGGTCCCGGGGACGCTGCCCGGGATCGCGGCAGGTGCCGTGCCGGAGCTAGATTCGGGCCCCAAATGACCGACCCGACAGCCTCCTCGGACCGGATCGAGCGCCTGGTCCGCGCAACCCCGGAACTGGTCGGGGAACTCCGCCTGGATCGGGTCCTTCAGCGAGTGGCCGACCTGGCGCGGGAGCTGCTCGACAGCAGGTACGCCGCGATCGGCCTGCTCAATAGCGACAACGAAACCCTGCTCAGCTTCACCACCTCGGGCCTGACCGAGGAGGAGCGCCGCCGCATTGGCCGGCCGCCGGTCGGGCACGGGATCCTGGGGTTGGTGATCCACCGCGGCCAGGTGGTGCGGCTCCCGGACCTCAAGCAGCACCCCGCCGCCGTGGGCTTCCCGCCCAATCACCCGGAAATGAAGTCGTTCCTGGGCGTTCCGATCGTCGGCCGGCACGGAATCATCGGGGACCTCTACCTGACCGAGAAGGTCGGCGCCGAGGAGTTTTCCGATCAGGACGTCAAGGTCGCCCTGCTGCTGGCGTCGATCATCGCGGCGGCGGTGGAGAACGCCAGGTACTACGAACAGACCGCTCGGCTGCTGGAGGAGATCCAGGATCTCCATCGCTCCCGGGAGCGGTTCTTCGCCATGGTCAACCACGAGCTCCGCAACGCCCTGGCCGCCGTGTACGGGTGGGCGGAAATGCTGGTGCGGAAGAAGGACCCCGAGACCGTGCCCCGGGGGGCCATCGAGGTCCTCGAGGCCGCCGAGCAGGCGGCGGCCCTGGTGAATGACCTCCTTGACCTGAGTCGTCTCGACGAGGACCGGCTCAAGCCGGTGATCCGGGAGGTGGAGTGCTGCCGCCTGGTCCGGAACGCGGTGCACCGGATCACCCCTGCCGCGGAGGAACGACAGATCCGGATCGCGTTCCCCGAGCCGCAGGCTCCGATCCTCTGCCGCACCGACCCTCACCGCGTCGAGCAGATTCTCGTCAACCTGCTGACCAACGCGGTGCGGCACTCCCCGGAGGGCGGCACGGTGGCCCTCGAGATCCGGCGGTCGCCTGGCTGGGTTGAGTTCACGGTCAGCGACGAGGGAGCGGGCGTGGCCCCCGACCAGGCCGAGCGGATCTTCGACATCTACTACTCCACGACCAGCGCCGGCGGGGTGGGCCACGGCGTGGGCCTCCCCCTGTCACGGCGCCTGGCCCGGCTCCTCGGCGGCGACCTCACCGTCACACCGCGGCCGGGGGCCGGAGGACTGTTCACGCTTCGGCTGCCGCTTGCGCCAAAGTGAAGCGGCCTTCACAATTCGTTGACGATTCGTTCAGCCGGGCACGGCTAACCTCGGACCATGAAAATTCTCGTGGTGGAGGACGACCGGAAGGTCGCCGGGTTCATCGAGCAGGGGCTGAAGGAAGAGGGGTACGTGGTGGACGTCGCCCCCGACGGCGAGGAAGCCACGATGCTGGCCCACGTCTATGACTATGACGTGATTCTGCTCGATCTGATGCTGCCGAAGAAGAGCGGGTTCCAGGTGGCGCAGGAGCTCAGGCGGGAGGGCCGCAACACGCCCATCCTGATGCTGACCTCGCGCGACGCAGTCGAGGACATCGTCCGGGGCCTCGACGCGGGCGCGGACGACTACCTCACCAAGCCGTTCCGCTTCGAGGAGCTGCTGGCTCGACTCCGGGCGCTGCACCGCCGGGGCGGCGCGGAGCGGCTGGAAGTGCTCCGCTACGGCCCCTTCGAGCTGGATCGCCTTCGCCATCAGGCCTCGGCCAACGGAAAGCGTCTCGATCTGACCGCGAAGGAGTTCCAGCTCTTCGAGTTCTTCATGCTGCATCCGGAAGAGGTGGTTCGCCGGACCACGCTCCTGGAGAAGGTCTGGGACATGCACTTCGATCCCGAGAGCAACGTGGTGGACGTGCATGTCGGCAACCTGCGGCGGAAGCTGCTCAGGAACGTCACCGATCCCGGCATCGAAACGGTGCGAGGAGTGGGCTTCTGCCTCAGGCACAAGAACGAACCGGCCCGGGCCCGCAGCGGCACCAGGTGATCCCGATCGGCCGCCGGGCCCTCCGGCCGGCCGCCGCCCTGGTGTTTCTGCTCGCGGGGCTTCTGGCCCCGCGGGTCGTTTCCGCCCCAGGCGCGCGCACCGCGGTCTGGATGGCTGGCCTGGTGCTCCTGGGCGTGCCGCTCGTCTGGCGGACCCTGGCAGGGCTCTTTCGGGGCCGGTTCGCGGCCGATGTGGTAGCCTCGCTGGCACTGATCACGGCCATTCTTCTGGTCCAGCCGGTCGCGGGCCTGGTGATCGTGCTGATGCAGACCGGCGGCGAAGCCCTGGAGGATTACGCCGCCCAACGGGCCACCCGGGCGGTGGCGGAACTCGAGGCCCAGGCTCCCAGAATTGCCCACCGGCTGGACGGCGGTGTGACCCGGGACGTGCCCGTCGATCAGGTGGCGATCGGCGACCGGATCCTGGTCCGACCCGGTGAAATGGTGCCCTGCGACGGTGTGGTCCGCGAAGGCCGGTCGCAGCTCGACACCGCGCGGATCACCGGGGAGCCGCTCCCGGCGCTGGCGGAGCCGGGAGCTTCGGTATCGAGCGGGGTGGTCAATCTCGACAGCCCCCTGGTGGTCGAGGCCACCGCGCCAGCCGCCCAGTCTCTCTATCACCGGATCGTGGAGCTGGTGCGGAGCGCCCAGGCCAGCAAGGCCCCGCTCCAGCGGGCGGCGGATCGGGCCGCCGTGTGGTTCACCCCCATCACCCTCGCAGTGTGCGCGGTGGCCTGGGCCCTGTCGGGCGACCCGGTGCGGGTGCTGTCGGTGCTGGTCATCGCTACCCCGTGCCCCCTGATCCTCGCGGCTCCGGTGGCAATCCTCGGGGGCGTCAACCGTGCGGCCCGCCACCAGATCATCATGCGTCATGGAGGCGCCCTGGAGGAGCTGGCGCGGGTCGACACCGCCGTCTTCGACAAGACCGGCACCCTCACCGTGGGCCGGCCGGTGGTGACCCGGGTCATCGCCCTCCCCCCCTTCACCGTGCCCGAGCTCTATCGCCTGGCGGGCGCGGTGGAGAACGGCTCGGGGCACCTGCTGGCCCGGTCGCTCACCGAAGCCGCGGTCGCCGCCGTGGGCGCCCTGCCCGAGGCCCTGAACGTGGTCGAGTCGGCGGGTCGGGGGGTGACGGGCCTGGTGGAGGGTCGCCGGGTGACCGTCGGCGCCCTCACCCTGCTCAAGGAGTGGGAACCTGCCGCCGCCGCGGAACTCGAGTCGGCAGTCGATGGCGGTGGGCTCAGGGCCTACCTGGCAGTGGACGGCCGGCCGGCCGGCATGGTCGTCTACGCCGACCGGCTCCGGCCCGGCGCCCGGGAGATGGTCCAGGCGCTGCTCCGGTTTGGCGTCTCGCGGCAGTACCTCCTCTCCGGCGACCGGACGGCCAACGCCCGCTCGGTGGCCGAAGAGGTGGGCATCGCCGGGGCGCTGGGCGACCTGCTCCCACAGGACAAGGTGGCCTTCGTGGCCCGGCTCGCCAAGCAGGGCCGCCGGGTGCTGATGGTGGGCGACGGGGCCAACGACGCCCCGGCGCTGAGCGCCGCCACGGTGGGCCTGGCGCTGGCGGCGGAGGGCGGAGGAATCAGCGCCGAAGCCGCCGACGTGGTGCTGCTGGTGGACGATCTGGGTCGGGTTCCCGAAGCGGTCGCGATCGCCAGGCGGGCAATGCAGATCGCCAGGCAGAGCATCGGCGTGGGACTGGGCCTCAGCCTGGTGGGCATGGGCTTCGCCGCCATGGGATACGTTCCCCCCACACTCGGGGCGCTGATTCAGGAAGGCATCGACGTGGCCGTCATCCTGAACGCCCTCCGGGCGATCGCGCCCGGACCGCTCGAGCGGTCCTTGCACGACGAGTATGCCAGCCCGGTGGCCAGCGTGGCCGCCACCGGCTAGGACCGCCTGCCCGCCCCGCGGGCTTCCGGGGGCCCGGGCCGAGCCCGATTATTAGGAGCCGGACCTCAAGCCTCGTGCCCATGCCCCGATTCGATCGGCTTTCGTCAAGAGAGGTGAGCGCCGACGTCGTCGTCGTGGGCGCCGGCTCCGCCGGCGCCGTGCTGGCCAGCCGCTTGAGCGAGGATCCGGCCCGCCGGGTGCTGCTCCTCGAGGCCGGCCCCGGCCACCCACCGCGCGAGAGCCTGGTCCCGGCGGCATTCTCCCGCTTGTTCCGCTCGGCGCACGACTGGAACTACTGGACCGAGCCCGAGCCCGAGCTGGCTGGCCGCCAGCTCTACTGGCCCAGGGGTCGGCTCCTCGGCGGCTCGAGCGCGATGAACGCGATGATCTGGACTCCGCCGGCCCGCGAGGACCTGGCGGCCTGGGTCGCCGCCGGGGCCCTGGGCTGGAGCTGGGATGATGTCGCTCCC
>CAZFSA010000127.1:0-14046 GCA_964521535.1 uncultured Gemmatimonas sp. | reverse complement strand
GGCACGATGGGCGGGCGGCCGGGCAGCCGCGATCCATCTGGTGGCGGCCGGGTACTGCGTGGGGGGCGGGCTTATCGGCTGGCGGCCGTGGAGCTGAATGGCACCGGTTGACGCGCCGCGAGTCGGGGACTAGTCTGCCAATGGCGGCCCGCGACGCGGGCGCCAGAGTGACGGGCAGCAGAGGCGACAGCATTCGCCCTGCCCACCACTGGAAGGGCCCCAATGCGCAGCTGGTTGGTGGTGGCAGGGGCCGCAGCTTTGACGATGGTCGGGGCTGTGGCGCTCGAGGGCCAGGCGGTTCTGAGCGGCACGGTGCGCGATACCACCGGTCGCTCCCTCTTCCGGGTCGAGGTGATCGCCCCGGCCGGCGGCGCCACCGCGCTCACCGATTCCTCCGGGCGCTATTCCCTGCCACTCCCGATCGGCACCCACGGGGTGCGGTTCCGCCTAGTGGGCTTCTCCCCGGCCACCTACCGGGTGATCGTGGCCGATTCGGGTCTCCTGACCCTGGACGTGACCTTGACCGCGGCGGCGCAGCCGCTGCCCGAGGTCAGGGTCGAGGCACCGCCCGGCGGGGCGCGGCTCGCTGGATTCGAGGGTCGGCGCACCGAGGGCTTCGGCCCATTTCCTCGACGAGCTGCTGCTCCGTCGCTCCGAACACCGGCGGCTCGCCGACGTGCTCCGGGCCAACGTCCCCGGAGTCCGGTTCATGCGTGTGGGCCACCGCAGCGTCGCGATCGGCCTTCGCTCCAACTGCCCCATGGCGATCTGGGTCGATGGCCTTCGCCTCTACGCCCCCGACGCCAGCTCGGCCGGCGTCTTCACCCGGCGATTTGCCCGGACCCCGATCGACACCGGCAGCAACGCCCCGCCCAACATCGACCAGTGGAGCGTGGCCGACCTCCAGGCCGTGGAGGTCTTCGCCGGTCCGGCGCAGACCCCACCCCAGTTTCAGGTCACTGGTTCCACCTGTGGCACCATTCTCCTGTGGAGCCGGGGGCGCTGAGGCTTGCCGCCAGGCGGGCACAAAGAAGCGGGCCGGAGTCAACCGCCCTCCGGCCCGCCGGTGGTCCGTCGTGAACTGGCGAAGCGCCTGACGGACCGGGAAGGACCCCTCGCCTTACCGAGCGGCAGTCGCCACCGGAATCTCCCGGGGCCGCGCCTTCTCCACCTTCGGGATCTCGATGTGCAGGATCCCGTTCTCCACCCGCGCCTGGATCCGGTCGGCGTCCACAGTGCTGGGGAGGGTGAACGACCGCTCGAAGACCCCGTAGGCCCGCTCGTAGCGGTGATACCGCTCGTTCTTCTCGTCCGTCACCTGCTTCTTCTCGCCCCGGATCGTGAGGACGTTGTTCTCCAGGTTCACCTTCACGTCCTCCGAGCGGACCCCCGGAATCTCCAGCGTCACCCGGAGGGTGTCCTTGTCCTCGGCGATGTCGCAGGGCGGAATCCAGGCCGAGGTGATCGCCCCACCGTTCTCTCCGGTCCAGGGCCAGGTCGTGTCGTCCAGGAGCCGCCCCATCCGCCGCCAGGTCTGGAACAGGTCGGCAAGGGGCTCGGTCGAACGACGAGTAGTGATGGCCAGCATGGTACACCTCCTACCGTTCAGCGTTTCTGGTTGATCGCTTTGGCCGAGTTGCCCTCGGCGGCTGCCGGCCTGAAATGCAGCAGCGGTGCCAGCCAGGATACGCCTGATTGACAGAGATTCAGCCCGATCAGGGCTGACGGTCAGACAGGATGACAGTACTCGAAGGCGGTAAGGGGCCCGCCGGGGCAGACGGGAGGCTCGGTTCAGGGCGGGGCGGGGTCGGACCTAACCCTCCATACGGCCGCCGGCCGCGATCCAGGCAGCAACCCCGCCCGCCAGGTTCCGGACCCGCTCCCTGCCGGCTGCCTTGAGGACGCTCGCTGCCACGGCCGACCGCGAGCCGGTCTGGCAGACCAGGACCACGTCGGCGGCCGGAGAGATCTCCGCCAGCCGGTCGGGTAGCTCGGGAAGGGGCAGGAGGCTGGATCCCGGCAGGTGGCCTTCCTCGTACTCGGACGAGCTCCGGACGTCCACCAGGACCCGACCGTTGCCCGTCCGGAGGAGTTCGCCGGCCGAGACCGTCTCTACGGTCCCGACCGGCCGCCCCGTTCGCCCCCAGTCCTCCACGATCCCGGCGCCGTGCACGGCCCGGACCCGGTCGAGACCGATGGACACCGCAGCCTCCACCAGCCGGCGGACCCGCGGCGGCGACGGGTCGTCCAGCAGGCAGACCAGGTCCCGGTCGTATGGCAGGAGCGACCCGGCGTAGGTGGTGAAGCTCCGACCGAGGGGGATGTTGAGCGCGCCCTTGAAGTGCCCCCGCCCGAAGGAGGCGGTGGGGCGGGTGTCGACCAGGACCGCTCCGCGCTCCAGCAGGCGAAGGACCCCCTCCAGGTCCACCTGGGCCGGCTCCGGCAGCGACCCCAGGATCGGCGGACCCTCCCGGTTCATCCGTTTCATCAGCCCGAAATACCGCGGCGGCTCGGGTTGGCCCAGCAGGACCTGACGCACGAACTCCTCGCGGTCGTCAATGTCCAGCGCCCAGTTGTACCGGCGCTCGTAGCCCACAGTGGACTGGGGCATCGCGCCCAGGCCCTTCCCGCAGGCCGACCCCGCGCCGTGGCCGGGCCAGATCTGGAGGTGATCGGGCAGGGTCTTGAACCAGACCAAGCTGTCGAACAGGGTCCGGGCACTGGCCGCCGCGGTGTTGGCGATGTGAGCCGCCTTTTCGAGAAGATCGGGCCGACCCACGTCGCCCACGAACACGAAGTCGCCGGAGACGATGCCGATCGGCTCGGTTGCGGCCGCCCGGTCGGTGACCAGGAAGCTCAGGTGCTCGGGGGTGTGCCCCGGGGTGTGGACCGCCTCGAGCAGCACGTTGCCCACCTCGATCCGATCCCGGTCCGCCAGCACGGTCACCCCGGGCTCGCTCCGGAAGGCGTACTGCCACTCGGGCGTGCCGCACCCGCTCAGGTACTGGCGGGCGCCGGTGGCCGCGGCCAGCTCGCGGAGCCCGGAGAGGAAGTCGGCGTGGATGTGGGTCTCGGCCACCGCCGTGATCCGGAGGCCCTCGGCGTCGGCCGTCTCGAGGTAGGGTTCGATCACCCGCGCCGGGTCGATCACCACTGCCTCGCCGGTGGCGGCGCACCCGATCAGATAACTGGCCTGGGCCAGCCACTCGTCGTAGAAGCGCTTGAAGAACATCGGGACCCTCCCGGTCAGCGGGGCCGGAGCAGCACCAGCACCCCCATAATCACCAAGAGCCCGGCGAACCCGCGACGGAGGGTGGCCTGGGGCACCCGCTGCGCCAGCGCGCTCCCGGCCACGACGCCGGCGATGGCGAGGACCGTAAAGATGGCGGTGGAGGTCCAGGGGATCGAGACCCGGCCCATGTAGCCCAGGAACCCGGCCACGCAGCTCACCACGATCAGGACCAGCGAGGTGCCCACCGCCTTGCGGATCGTAAGCCCCCCCAGGAGCACCAGGGCCGGCACGTAGAGGAACCCGCCGCCGATCCCCACGAACCCGGTGATCATCCCCACCAGCAGGCCGAGGAGGGCCAGGGCGGGCAGAGCGCGGCGGGGCCGCTCCGCTTCGAGCGAGGCCATCCCTCCCCAGAGCGCCGGGCCCCGGTACATCGAGACGGCCGCCAGCAGCATCAGCACGCCAAAGACGGCGAGCTGGAGTCGGCTGGACACCGCCAACGCCAGGCGTCCGCCGAAGAACGCGCCCGCCATGGCGGCGGGGGCGAACGCCAGCGCGGCATCCCACCGGATGTTCCGGACCCGCTGGTGGCTGGCCACGCCGAAAAGGCTGGTGGCGCCCACCACGACCAGGCTCATCGGCACCGCCTGCTTCATCGAGAAGTGGAGCACATAGACCAGCACCGGCACCGCGAGAATCGATCCCCCGCCGCCCAGGAGGCCGAGCGACAGGCCGATGACCAGGGCCAGCGCGTAGCCCAGCGCGGTCACGCCGGATCGGTGGCGCCGGCCGCGACCCGGTCCAGCAGGTCGGCCAGCACCCGCATGTCGAAGGGCTTCTGGAGGAAGGGCCGGCTGCCTTCGGTCAGAAACGCCGCGACCGAGGCCGAGGCGGTATCGCCGGTGATCACCACCAGTCGCCGGGCCAGGTCGGGGTGCTCGGCCTCGAGGCGGTGGCAGAGCTCGATCCCCGAGACTCCCGGCATCCGGAGGTCGGTCACCACCGCGTCGTAGTCGCCCGGTCGGCCGCCCACGTCGAGCCGGAGCAGGGCCTCCTCGCCGTCGGCCGCCTCGTCCACCTCCCAGCCCCGGCGCTCCAGCGCCCGGCGGACGGCCACGCGGATCATGGCCTCGTCGTCCACCACCAGGACCTTCCGCTTCCGCTGGCCGGCTACCGATACCGGGGCGATCGGCTCCTCGACCGGCTGCTCGCGGGAGGCGGCCCGCCGCTCCACGAAGGGCAGCGCCACGACGAACCGGGCGCCGCTCGCCCGATCGGTCCGGTTCTCGGCCGTGAGGGTGCCGCCGTGCTGCTGCACGATGGTGTGCGACACCGCCAGGCCGAGCCCGGTGCCCTGCCCCGGATCCTTGGTGGTGAAGAAGGGCTCGAAGACGCGAGTGAGCAGCTCGGGGGGGATGCCGGGGCCGGTGTCCTCGACCAGCAGCAGGAGCCGGTTCTCGCGCGGGCGCACCCGGAGCGACACCCGGCCGCCCGGCGGCGTGGCCTGGAAGGCGTTGGTGAGGAGGTTGGTGAGCACCTGCTCGATCCCGACCACGTCGATCTCGATCGCCGGGAGGTCGCGCGCGATGTCCACCTCCAGGTCCACGCCGTGGCGGGCCTCGTCCCGCGAGAACGCCCGGAGCACCCGCTGCACCACCTCCGCCGGCGCCACCCGCCGTCGCTCGTCGCGCCGGTTGCGCGCGAAGATCAGGAGGTCGCCCACGATCACCCGGCAGCGCTGTGCCTGCTGGACGATCACGGTGAGCGCCTCGCGGTCCTCCTCGGAGCGGGCCGTGCTCAGCATGTCCTGCCCGAAGGCGAGGATCGCGGTGAGCGGGTTGTTGAGCTCGTGGGCCACGCCCGACACCATCCGCCCCACCGCCTCGAGCCGCGCCGCCTGGGCCAGCTGCTGCTGGAGCCGCTCGCGCTCCTCCCGCTCGGCGGTGATGTCGACCAGATCGCGCGCGATGATCACGTAGCCCCGGGCGCCGTCGTCGCCCACGGAGGCGATGGCCAGCTCCATCGGGAAGACCGTGCCGTCGGCCCTGACGCCGGTGAGCTCGCGTCGCACCGCCACCGCCGGGTTGGCTTCCGACCGGCGGGTGTCGATCGCGAGGTCCCGCCAGAGGTCGTTGCCAGGGCCGGCCTGCACGAAGCGGTCAAAGGGCTCGCCCCGGACCCGGTCGGTGGTGGTCCGGAAGATCTGCTCCGCGGCCGGGTTGAGGGCGGTCACCCGGCGGGCGCCGTCCACGGTGACGATCCCGTCGAGCGCGGCCCGGAGCACCTCGGCAAGCCGCCGCTCGGATCGCTCCAGGCGCTCGAGCTGTTCCTTCCGGCTCCGCTCGGAATCGAAGTGGGTGTGCTCCACCACGGTGAGCACGGTGCCCAGTCCCAGGAGGAAGGCGAGGACGGCGTCGAGATAGGAATTGTGGTTGGTGACGAGGGCGAGGCCCGAACCGCCGGCCGGCGCGTCGGGGCCGGCGGGCGCGATGCCGATCAGGTAGAGGGTCCAGAGCGCGGCGTGGGCCAGGAGGACCACGACCAGGACCCGCACCCCATGCCCTCGCCGTTCGACCGGGGCCCGCTGCAGCAACCCGGCCGCGATGGCAAATACCGGGATCGCGACCGCGGCCTGCCAGACCATGATGGCATTGAGGCTGGGCGCGAGCGCCCCGGTCAGCAGCCCGTAGAGCGCGGCGACGGCCAGGGTCCACGCCGCCTGACTCGGCTGGAGCCCCGCCGCCCGGCCGAAGCTCGCGGCGCCCAGCAGCACGGACGCGAGGAAGAGCAGCTTCCCCGCCTGATAGAGGGCGTGGAGCGGGGCCAGGGTGGAACGGTCTCGGCTCTGCAGCGCCTGAGTGAAGAGGCCAGGAATGAGGTCGTGCCGGAGGGCGATGACCAGGATGGCCGCGGTGAGCGCGACCCAGCCCCAGGTCCAGAAACGGAAGTACTGGTAGCGGCGAGCCTCGCGCCGCAGGATCAGAAGGAGCGCGGTGACCAGGGTGACGACGCCCAGCTGGACGAGAATGCCGACCAGCGAGAGCAGCCAGTGGGTGTCGACCGTGGCCATCGGCCCTAAATGTGGACCCGGAGGCACCCCGCGCGGAAGCGGGCTGCCTCGACCAGGCCCGGAGATGGGTCAGGCCGGGTGGTAGAGCTCCCCGCCGCGAGCCCGGAATTCGGCGGACTTTTCAGCCATGCCACGCGCGGCGGCGCGGAGGTCCTGGGTGATCTGCATCGAGCAGAACTTGGGCCCGCACATCGAGCAGAAGTGGGCCAGCTTGGCGCCGGCGGCCGGGAGGGTCTCGTCGTGAAAGGCGCGGGCGGTCACCGGGTCCAGCGCCAGGTTGAACTGGTCCTCCCACCGGAACTCGAACCGGGCCTTGCTCAGGGCGTCGTCCCGGGCCCGGGCGCGGGGGTGCCCCTTGGCGAGGTCCGCCGCGTGGGCGGCGATCTTGTAGGCGATCACCCCGGCCTTCACGTCGTCCCGGTTGGGGAGACCCAGATGCTCCTTGGGCGTCACGTAGCAGAGGAGCGCGGTGCCGTACCAGCCGATCATCGCGGCGCCGATGGCGCTGGTGATGTGGTCGTACCCGGGGGCGATGTCGGTGGTGAGCGGGCCCAGGGTGTAGAACGGGGCCTCGTCGCACCAGGCGAGCTGCTTGTCCATGTTCTCCCGGATCAGATGCATCGGGATATGGCCCGGCCCTTCGTTCATCACCTGGACCTCGTGCTCCCAGGCGATCCGGGTGAGCTCGCCCTGGGTCTCGAGTTCCGCGAACTGGGCGGCGTCGTTGGCGTCGGCGATCGAGCCGGGGCGCAGGCCGTCGCCCAGGGAGAAGGAGACGTCGTACGCCGCCATGATCTCGCAGATCTCGCGGAAGCGGGTGTAGAGGAAGTTTTCCTGGTGGTGGGCCAGGCACCACTTGGCCAGGATCGACCCGCCCCGGGAGACAATGCCAGTCACCCGGTCGGCGGTGAGCGGGATGTAGCGGAGGAGCACGCCGGCGTGCACCGTGAAGTAGTCCACCCCCTGCTCCGCCTGCTCGATCAGGGTGTCGCGGTAGATCTCCCAGGTGAGGTCCTCGGCCACGCCCCCGACCTTCTCCAGCGCCTGGTAGATCGGCACGGTGCCGATCGGAACCGGCGCGTTCCGGACGATCCACTGCCGGGTCTCGTGGATCTGCTTGCCGGTGGAGAGGTCCATCACGGTGTCGGCGCCCCAGAGGGTGGCCCAGCGGAGCTTCTCCACCTCCTCCTCGATCGACGAGGCCACGATCGAGTTGCCGATGTTGGCATTGATCTTCACGTGGAACCGGCGCCCGATCACCATCGGCTCGAGCTCGGGATGGTTGATGTTGGCCGGGATGATGGCCCGCCCCCGCGCCACCTCGCTCCGGACCAGCTCCGGCTCCATCCCCTCGCGGATCGCCACGAACTCCATCTCCGGGGTGATCTCGCCGCGGCGGGCGTAGTGCAGCTGGGTCACTGGCCCGTTCCCCCTGAGCACGCGGCGCCGGAGACCGGCCGGCATCGGGAGGCCCAGCGTCTGGTCCCGGTCGGCGACCTCGGAGACGTCGCGCTCCAGGATCCACGGCAGCCGAATCGCCGGCAACCCCTCGCGAACGTCCGTACCATGGGGACCGCTGGTGTCGTAGACCCGGAGCGGCGGCTCCCCGCCCGAGAGGGCAATCTCGCGCATCGGGACGCGAATCCCGCGCGGTCCGGTCACGAACACCTTCCGGGAGGCGGGGAACGCGTCCCCGTAGTCAGTCGTGGCGATGGTGGAAAGCGGGGTGGCCATGCGGCGCCTCCTTCGACTGAAGCGGACCGGAAGGAGACGGGGCAACTCGCACCGCGCTCCCTCCGCCGGTGTGAACCGGGTCAGGTTCCAAGGGACTCTCTCAATCCCGCGAGCGGGATACCCCTGGCGGCACCTCCAATGCTACCCCACCCGCCCGCCAGCGGGCAACCGCCCCGTAGCGCGCCGGGGCGCCCAGCGCCATCTTCGCAGCGTCCCGTCTTCGGGAGGGCGGCATGACCCAGATTCGAGAATGGCTGGCCGGCCTTTCGCCCGCGGTCCGTGGGGCGTTGTTCGCCCTGCTTGCCGTCCAGCTCGCGGTGCAGATCGCCGCCATCGTCCACCTCGTGCGGCAGGCCCGCCCTCCCCGCGGCGGCCGAGCCGTGTGGGCGGTGGTCATCGTGGCCGGCAACCTGCTGGGTGCCGTCCTCTATTTCGCTCTGGCCCGGGGAGCTGAAGCAGCACGCGAGACCACAGCCGGCGATGCCGAGGCGGCACGGCGGGCAACCGACGTGCTGTATGGCCCCAGGGACCGCTCGTGAGCGACACTCCCGCCATCGAGGTTACCGGGCTGGTCAAGCGCTTCGGCGCATCCACCGCCCTCGATGGCGTTGACCTGGTGGTGCCCCAGGGATCGGTGTTCGGCTTCCTGGGCCTGAACGGCGCCGGGAAGACCACTACGCTCCGGATCCTCACCGGCCTGGCCCGACCCACCAGTGGCACGGCGCGGATCCTGGGGCACGACGCCGGCACCGTGGACCACGCGCTCCGGGCGCGGATCGGATTCCTGCCGGACGTGCCCGGCTTCTACGAGTGGATGACCGCGACCGAGCTGCTCCGGTTCGCTGGCCGGCTCTCCGGCCTGGACGGGCCGACCCTGGACCAGCGGATCGAGGCCCTGCTCGCGATGGCCGGCCTGGCGGGAGTTCCCACCCGGATCGGCGGCTATTCCCGCGGGATGAAGCAGCGGCTCGGCATGGCCCAGGCCATGATCAACGCTCCCGCGCTGCTGCTTCTCGACGAGCCCACCAGCGCCCTCGACCCGATCGGCCGGCGCGAGGTGCTGGAGATGGTCGCCTCGCTCCGGGGCCGCGCCACGGTGTTCTTCTCCAGCCACATCCTGGCCGATGTTGAGCGCGTCTCTGACACGGTGGCGATCCTCGACCGGGGCCGGGTGGTGGCCAGCGCGCCGGTCACGGAGCTCAAGCGGAGGGCCGGGGCCGAGCGGGTGGAGATCGAGCTGGCGGGCGATGGGGCGGCGCTCCGGCCCGCCCTGGCCGGCGCTCGATGGCTCAAGAGCATCGAGGAGGCGCCCGGTGGGATCTGGCGGCTCCTGGTCACCGAACCGGACGCCGCCGCCCGGGAGATTCCCCGGGCGATCGCCAGCGCCGGCCTGGGCCTCCGCCGGCTCGAGACCCTGGAGCCCAGCCTGGAAGACGTGTTCGTCGAGCTGGTGGGAAGGCCGCGCCCGTGACCGGCTTCGGGGCGTTTCTCGCCAAGGAGCTGCTGGAGATCCGCCGCACCTGGCGGATCTGGGTCATTCCGGGCATGCTGGTCTTCTTCGGGCTGACGAGTCCGCTGATCGCCTACTTCACCCCGACACTGGTGGCGTCGATCGCGAGCAGCCAGCCGGGCGTGGTGATCCAGCTGCCGGAACCTACGGCGCGTGACGCCTTCGGGCAGTTCCTGAAAAACCTGAGCCAGATCGTGACGATCGCGGTGGTGATCGCCGGCGCCGGGACGGTGTCGTCGGAGCGGAGTTCCGGCACGGCGGTGCTGGCGCTCACCAAGCCGCTGTCGCGGGCCGCGTTCGTGCTCGCCAAGCTCTTGGGCCAGGATCTCCTGCTGGTCGGGGCCACCGCGGCGGGCACCCTCCTCACCTGGGGGGTCACGGCCCTCACCTTCCCGAACCCACCGGTCGCCGAGCTGATCGTGGCGGTGGCGCTCTGGCTTGCCTTTGCCCTGTTGCTCACCGCCGTGATGGTGCTGTTCTCGGTCGTCGTGCCCTCGCGCGGCGGGGCCTCGGGCGCCGGGCTGGTCTTCTTCTTTCTGGTGCTCCTGGCCAGCACCCTGCCCTGGCTGGCGCACCACACCTTCGCCGGTCTGCTCGGTGCCAGTGGGCGCGCGCTTGCCGGGGAATCGGTGGAGGCGGTCGGGCCCCTGGCCACTGGCGCCCTGGCGATGGTGGCGGCGGCCTGGGGGGCGGTTGCGGTCTTCCGGCGCCAGGAGCTCTGAGCAGCGGGAGCAACGTGCCTCGTGACCAGCGCGACCGCGAACGGATCAACGCAGCACCAGTCGCTATGGAGCGCCGGTTTGGCATCCGACGATCTCCCTCTCGAAGGCCCCAAGGCGATCGGTCGCGATTCGAATCGGGGCGTCGCTGCTACGGGGCTGGCTGGAGCACCACGGCCACCTCGGTGGACCCGGAGTTGCTCGAGGGGCAGCCTCCATCAAAATTCCGGTACCGGGCGTCGACCCGCACCACCTTGGGAGCGTAGCCCAAGGCGACGACGGTGAGGTCGTAGATTCCTTCCGAAACGCCCAGGCCGCAGGCAACGACGCACCTCAGGCCCTCCGGAACCACCTGAACGTTGAATCCGGGTGGCGTCGCGTATTGCGCCAAGTCTTCGACCAGCCGCCCGGCGAAGGCCAGCCCACTAATGGTGACCGGGGAGAGCAGGATCCCTTGAGGCCCCCGGACTTCCCGGATCACCAGGACTGGGTCTTCGTACGTATGAATACACGGCCCGCCGCCCAATACGCACCCGGACAACGAAGCCGAAATCGAGGCCCATGTCGCGATTCGCACCCGGGCAACGCCGGCAGCGACCCGACTTTGAGACATCGGACGCTTCGGATTCAGCTGCACCATATCTGCTGGTTGCTTGGGTCGACGTCAATCCACTTGCTGGTGGCCGCGTAGCCACCCAGCGCGTCAGACACCTCCAGATTCAGCCACGCCGGGACCGACATGCTGCCGCCAATCGAAATGCCGTATCCGTTCAGCGGCCCGAACCAGTGATAGCTGAATGGGGCGCGCCCCCCGCGCGGGACCGCGAGCCACGTGCAGGTCATGAACGGACCCACAAATGACGGACCGCTGATTGTGACGCTAACCGGAACTGGAAGAAAGGAATAGAGGAAGAGGTTCGGCGATCCCGGGCCTGGATTGCCGACCACGTTGTCGGTGCCGCCGTCCCGTATCGCGTAGTGAATCTGATCCGGAGTGTCTTGCGGGAACTTCTCGTAGAGCAAGGCAGCCACGCCGGCGACGAACGGAGCCGCGAACGACGTCCCCGACACGGTGACGAAACCGCCGGTGAAGTTCGCTGCACGGATCCCTTCGCCTGGGGCGAAGATGTCAACGCACGCACCATAGTTGGAGACACCAGCGCGCTGGTCGGCGGAGTTTGTGGCGGCGACGGTCATTAGCGGAAGCGCGTTCGCCGGGGTCCAGCCGAGGTTCCCCGTGAGCGGGTCGAAGTAGCAGGCACTCTCGTTGTGGTTCCCCGCTGAGACGACGACCAAGACTCCCGCGTTCTTGGTGGCTATGGCGGCGTTGTAGACAGCTCCTGGGAAGAACGGGGCAGCTGGGATCGGCAAGCCGTAGCTGAAGTTGACGATGGCTGGTTTGATGTGGTTACTCCGCACCCAATCGAAGCCTGCGACCATATCGGATTCCCAAACCGGCCACTGGCACTCGTCGATTACCACCGGGTGAATTGTCGCGCCCCGCGCGACGCCAAACTCCGCTCCGGCGGCGATACTCGCGATCGCGGTTTCGTGATTGTTGCAGGGAGCCGTCGGAGAGTGTGCTGGATTGAAGGTCCACCCGGCACCAATCCGACCACCGAAGTCCGGATGGTTTGCTTGGACCCCGGTTCCGAGCGCGTAGATGTGGACGCCCGTTCCGGTCGTAGCAAACCTAAACCTCGAGTCAGACGGCCCGTAGCGTTGATCGATGCGCCCAAGACCCCAGCCTGCGTTCGTGTCGGTCGTCGTATCCGCGTACCCGGGCCGGTCCGGCGCAACGTCCGCTACGAGTGGGTCCTGGCGCAAGATGTTGACAGCAGATGAGGAGAGATCAGCCGCAAAGCCCTTGAATACTGACTGGTAGAAATGCCGCGTCTTGGTGGCATGAACGGCCGCGAGGTTGCGGCTGACGTTATCCGCGTCCGGGACGCCATCTTTGAGCGTTACAATGTACCGCCCGGCAGTATCCGGACGGGCGGCCTCGGGGCTCGGGCCAGCTACGTGGTTTTGTCGGGCCTCCGGAGCCACCGGGACCGGCCGCTCACCACACGCGAGTGCGCCGGTTACCAGGACGACAAGAACGGCTGGCCAGCCGGGGGGGGGACATCAGGGTCTTCATCTAGTCCTGCCCGTGGGTGCTCGATCCCAATATCGGCCGCCAGTCTGTCTCGTCAATGGGTCAACTCTTGACAGAAGCGAAGCGCGCCACTCGGACGGGAGTCCCTTTCTGGCCACCCAATCGATCCGTGCTGAACTTGTCGGCCCGCGCGCGACTTGCCGAGTTTCGAAGCCACTGATTGTCCATGGGCGTACGGAGCCGCCGCGTTGACCCGAGACCCTGGAGAACCCATGACCCCGCTCGTGCGCCGGTCACTCGCCACCCTGGCGATCGGCTACGCCGTCTTCGGTGCCACCTCGCTCGTCGCCCAGCCGCCCACCGCGGCACCCACGCCTGAGGCCCCTCCCCCAAGCTGCTCGGCACCAGCCCCTGCCTTTTCTGCTCCTCGGTCCCGTAGCGCGCCAGCACCGCCATGTTGCCGGTGTCGGGCGTGCGCGAGCGGCCCGATCTCGTCCGGCCTGAAGGAAGGGGCCGTCGGCCGCGTAATCGTTCGCGACCGAGCGCCCGCCCTGGATCACGAACTTGGGGATCACGCCGTGAAGGGTGAGTTCGTCGTAATACACCGAGCGCGCGAGCTTCACGATCCTGGCCACCGTTGCGGGGGCGAGTCGGGGTAGAGCGCGATCTCGAACGCACCGCCGAAGCACCGGTTTGCCATCCGACGATCTCCCTCTCGAAGACCCGAAGGCGATCGGTCGCGATCGCGCTGATCAGAAGGCCGGTCGGCCCTCGCCCCGACAACGGACGATGACCCGGAGGGGGTGAGCGCCCGCGGCCAGTGGCCTGGCCCCCTGGCGCTGCCGCTCGCCGCGGCGAGCAGCGATCTTCCTGGACATGCGCGACGCACCGGACGGCATCGTCATCGGAGGCGGCCTGGCCGGCCTGGCCACGGCCTGCCGCCTTCACGACGCCGGCCGGTCGGTGTTGGTGCTCGAGGCCGCCGACGCCGTGGGCGGCCGGGTCCGCACCGACCAGGTCGAGGGATTCCGGCTCGATCGCGGCTTCCAGGTGCTGCTGACCGCCTATCCCGAGGCCCGGGCGCTGCTCGATTATGCGGCCCTCGATCTCCGGGCCTTCGAGCCTGGCGCCCTGATCCGGGCCCGGGGCGGCTGGCACACCTTCGGCGATCCCTGGCGACGCCCGCTCTCGGCATTCTCCACCCTGGTGGCCGAGGTGGGCTCGCTGGCCGACAAGCTCCGGATCGCCCGGTTGCGCCAGCAACTGGTGTCCGAGGAGCCGGGTGACCGCTACCGGCGGCCCGAGACCACTACCGCCCGCTACCTGGAGCAGCTCGGGTTCAGCCGTGACATCGTCGACCGGTTCTTCCGGCCCTTTCTGGCCGGGATCTTCCTCGATCCGGAGCTCGAGGCGTCAAGCCGGATGTTCGAGTTCGTGTTCCGGATGTTCAGCCTCGGGGACGGCGCGATTCCGGCCCGGGGGATGCAGGCCATCCCCGACCAGCTGGCCGCCCGGCTTCCGGCGGGATCGGTGCGGCTCCGCACCCGGGTCACGGCGATCGACGGCCAGACGGTCCGGCTCGAATCGGGTGAAATGCTGGCCGCGCGTGCCATTGTCGCCGCCGCCGGGCCCGCGACCCCCACGCTCGCCCCCGCCCCCAAGCCGGCCCGCGCCTGGCGCGCG
>CAZFSA010000126.1:0-14481 GCA_964521535.1 uncultured Gemmatimonas sp. | reverse complement strand
TGGCGCGCCGCGCGGACGCGCGCTTCTCGGGCGCGGCCCCCGCCGAGGCCGCCCGGGGCGCGGACGTGGTGTTCCTGGCATTGGAGCACGGCGAGTCGTCCAAGGTGATGGGTGAGCTGATCGATGCGGGCCCGGGCCTGATCGTCGACCTGGCCGCCGACTTCCGGGTTCGCGATGGGCGGCTGCACGAGCGCCACTACGGCCCCCACCCCGCGCCGGAACTGGTGCACCGGTTCGAGTACGCCCTGGCCGACATCCGGGGAACGGAGCTGCGAGGCGCGCGCGCGCTGGCCGTGCCGGGGTGCTTCGCCACCGCGGCACAGCTGGCGCTCCATCCCCTCCGGCAAGCGGCGCTCCTGGCCGAGCCGGCGGTGTACGCGATCACCGGGTCGAGCGGGGCGGGTGTGGCGCCGCGGCCGACCACGCATCATCCCTTCCGGGCGCACAACGTGTTCGCCTATTCCGTCTCCGGTCACCGGCACGAGGCCGAGGTCCAGGAGCAGTGGCGGGCCTGGACCGGAAGAGCGCACTCCGCGCCCAGGGTCATCACCCACTCCGGGCCTTTTGTCCGGGGCATCTATGCCACCGTCCACGCCCGTCTCACCGACGGCCGGGTGGCGGCCGTGCTGGAAGGCGCGCACGATTTCTTTGCCGATCGCCCCTTTGTCCGGGTGCTGGACCAGCCGCCGGAGCTTACCCATGTCGTGGGCACCAACCACGCCTTGCTCCACCTGGCGCCCGGGCCAGGCGGCGACGAGGTGGTGGTGACGGTGGCGATCGACAACCTGGTAAAGGGCGCCGGCGGCCAGGGCGTGCAGGCGATGAACCTGGCGCTGGGCCTGGACGAGACCGCCGGCCTGGACGGCGGCATGCCGTTTCCCATCTGACCCAACCCCACGCTCATGAGCACCGCCACCTCCCGCGCCTGGCTCCCGGTCTACTCGCAGTTTCCCCTTAGGGCGGTGTCCGGCTCCGGGTCATGGATCACCGACGACCAGGGGCGGCGCTGGCTCGACGCCTACGGCGGCCACGCCGTGGCCTCGACCGGGCATTGCCACCCCGAGGTGGTCCAGGCCATCGCCGCGCAGGCGGCGAAGCTGATCTTCTACTCCACCGCGGTGCCGCACGCGGGCCGCGAGGACCTCGCCGACCTGATCGCCTCGCTCTGTCCGGAGCCGCTCGGCAAGGTGTTCTTCTGCAACAGCGGCGCCGAGGCCAACGAGAACGCGCTGGGCCTGGCGCGGAAGGTGACGGGGCGGCAGCTGGTGGTGTCGGTGGAGGGAGGCTGGCACGGCCGCACCGCGGCCACGCTGGCGGTGACCCACGGCGCCAAATACGAGGAGATTGCCCGGCGATCGGGCATCCCGCTCTCCCGCAAGGTCCCCTTCAACGACGTGGCGGCGCTGAGCGCGGCGGTGGACGATACCGTGGCCGCGGTGATCGTCGAGCCGGTGCAGGGCATGGGCGGGGCCCGCGACTGCTCGCCCGACTTCCTCCGGGCAGCGCGGCTCGCCTGCGACCGGGAGGGAGCGGTGCTGATCTTCGACGAGGTCCAGTGCGGCGTGGGTCGGTGCGGCGCCTTCACGGCCGCGGAGGCCTACGACGTGGTGCCCGACGTGCTCACCCTGGCCAAGGGTCTCGCGGCCGGGATCCCGATCGGGGCCATGGTTGCCACCCCGGCGGTGACCGCCGGCCTCAAGGTGGGCGACCTGGGCAGCACCTTCGGTGGTGGGCCGGTGCCCTGCGCGGCGGCGATCGCCAACCTGGCAGTGATCCAGCGGGAACGGCTGATCGAGAACGCCGTGATGGTGGGCGACCAGATCCGGCGGGGCGTGGCCCGGATTCCGGCCGTCCGGCAGGTCACCGGGCGGGGGCTGCTGCTGGGTCTCTGGCTCGACCGGCCCGCCGCCCCGGTGCAGCAGGCGCTCTTCGAGGATCGGATTCTCACCGGCACGGCGAGCGACCCCTCGGTGCTCCGGCTGATGCCGCCGCTTTCCTTCTCTCGCAGTGAAGCCACCATGGTCATCGACGCTCTGCGCCGGGTGCTGTCATGAGAAAACGCGACTTCCTCGCCACCGAGGACCTGCTGCCGGAATCGTTCCACGGCCTGCTGGACCTGGCCGGCCGGGCCAAGCGAGGCGAGGTGAAGGGCGGGCTCGAAGGCAAGGTCCTGGCGGCGGCGTTCATGGATCCGAGCCTCCGCACCCGGAGCAGCTTCGAGGCGGCCATGTTCCTCCACGGCGGGCACATGATCGTGCTGGAGCCCGGCCGGGGAAGCTGGACCTGGGAGACCGAGCCCGGCGCCGTGATGGAGGGGACGGCGGTGGAACACCTGATCGAGACCTCGCGGGTCCTGGCCCGGTACGCCGACGCGATCGGGGTGCGGGTGTTCCCGAAGGGCGGAGACTGGCAGAAGGAGCGGCAGGACCGGGTGATCCGCGACTTCGCGGCCTACAGCGACAAGCCGGTGATCAACCTGGAGTCCGCCCGCCGGCACCCCTGCCAGGCCCTGGCCGATGCCCTCACCCTGCGGGAGAAGCTGGGCGATCCGCGGGGCAAGCGGTTCGTCCTGTCGTGGGCGTGGCACCCCAAGGCATTGCCCACCGCCGTGCCCGCCAGCGCGGCCATCGCCGCGGCCCAGCTCGGCATGGAGGTGGTGATCGCCCGGCCGCCGGGCTACGACCTCGACCCCGATGACATGGCCACGATTTACAAGGAAGCGGCGGCAAACGGGGGGCGGGTGTCGCTCGCGGGCACGATGAGCGATGCCCTGGTCGGCGCCGACGCCGTGTACGTCAAGTCGTGGGGCTCGCTCCAGTACTACGGCCGCCCCGACGAGGAACGGGAGGTCCGCCGGGAACTTCGGCCCTGGATCATGACGATGGAACACCTCCGGGCCACCCGGCGGGGCAAGGGGATCGTGATGCACTGCCTGCCGGTGCGACGGAACGTCGAGATCGAGGACGCGGTGCTCGACGGCCCCAACTCGGTGGTGGTGGACCAGGCCGAGAATCGGTTGCACGTGCAGCGGGCACTGATGCTCGACCTGATCGGGACCGGGGCGAAGGGAGGGGCGGCGTGACACCGCACGATCCCACCCGCCCGCTCGCGGGCTTGAAGGGCGCGCTCCGCTACGTCCGCGCCTACCGGGACCACGTCTTCGTGGTCAAGATCGGCGGCGACGTGGTGAGCGACCACCACGTGCTGGAGCAGGTGGCCGCACAGCTCGGCCTGCTCCAGTCGCTCGGCATCCGGATCGTGGTGGTACACGGCGGGGGGCCCCAGGCCACCGCGCTGTCGCGCCGGCTCGGGCACGAACCCCGGATCGTGGCCGGCCGCCGGGTCACCGACGAGGTGGCGCTGGAGGTGGCGAAGATGGTCTTCGCCGGCACCGTGAATCTCGAGGTGCTCTGCGCCCTCCGGCACCATGGGGTGCAGGCCGTGGGCTTGAGCGGAGTGGACGCCGACCTGCTCACCGCCACCCGCCGTCCGCCGGTCACCGTCACCGACGACGACGGCCGGACCGCCACCGTCGACTATGGGTTCGTCGGCGACATCCAGGAGGTGGACGTCCGGGTGCTGACGGCGCTCCTGGACCAGCGGTTCGTCCCGGTGGTCGCGTCCCTGGCCGGCGACCGCGAGGGCCAGGTCTACAACGTGAACGCCGACACCGTGGCCGAGAAGTTGGCGGTGGCCCTCAAGGCCCAGAAGCTGATCTTCCTCACCGGCGTCCCCGGCGTGCTGCGGGACCGGAACGATCCCACCTCGCTGGTCACCTTCGCCGACCCCGACGACCTGACGCAGCTGATGAACGACGGGGCCCTGGCCGGAGGGATGCGGCCCAAGGTCGAGGCCTGCATCCGCGCCGCCACCAGCGGGGTGGAGCGGACCCACATCATCGACGGCCGGGCGCCCGACTCGCTGCTGGTGGAAGTCTTCACCGGTGCCGGCGCCGGTACCATGATCGTGGGCAAGAAGGAGAAGGCGACCTACGTGGGAGCCGAGCTTGCAGAGTGAGGTGGAGCTGCTCCGCGACCTGGTGGCCTGCCCCTCGGTGAGCGGCAGCGAGGCCGCGGTGGCCGCGCTGGTGACCGAGCGGGCGCGGGCGCTGGGCCTCGACGTGACCAGCGACGACACCGGCGTCAAGATCATGGCGGATAGCGGCCGGCCCGGGCCCGCCCTGGCGCTGGTGTCGCACCTCGACGTGGTGCCGCCGGGGGAAGGCTGGACCCGCGATCCCTGGACCCCGACCATCGAGGGCGATCTGTTGTATGGCCGCGGCTCGGGCGATGCCAAGGCCTCGGTGGCGAGCATGCTGCTGGCCCTGGCCGACGCGGCCCCGGCGATCGGCCGGGGACGGCTGGTGGCCATCTTCGGCCTGGGCGAGGAAACTCGCGACACCTCGATGGGGCGGGCGGTGGCCTCGCTCCCGCCGATCGATGCCGCGGTGGTGGGCGAGCCCACCAATCTCCATCTCTCGGTCGCGCAGCGGGGTCTGATGATGGTGGACCTGGTCGCCACGGGCGACCAGCGCCATGCCGCCTACGCCTCGGAGGGCGAGATCGACAGCGCCATCACCCGCCTGGCCGGCGACCTGGTGAAGCTGCCGTCGCTCCTGGCCGAGCGGTTCCACCCGGTGCTGGGCCGGGCCACGGTGACGGCCACCATGCTTCAGGCCGGCGTGAGCCGGAACGTGGTGCCGCCCTCGGCGAGAGCGGTGCTCGACATCCGAAGCACGCCGTCCTGGGAGCACGGCGAGATCGCGTCGGAGTTGCGGCGCCACCTGGCGTCGCAGGTGGTGGTCACCTCCGAGCGCCTGGTGCCCTGCGAGACCCCATCCGGCTCCCGGCTCCTCGAGGCGGCGATGCGGGTCAGGCCGGGTGCCCGGACCTTCGGCAGCCCGACCTGCTCCGACTGGGTCTTCCTTCGTCACGCCGACGCGCTCAAGTGCGGCCCCGGCACCAGCCGGCGGTCACACACGCCCGACGAGTGCGTGGACCTGCCGGAGGTGTCGGAGGCTCGGCGGTTCTATCGGGCCCTGGCGGTGGAGTACCTGGCGTGAGAACCCTGTGGTCCAACGTCGCCTCCGCCGACGGGCGAATTCTGGAGTACACCATCGGCAACGATCGCGAGATCGACACCGAGCTGCTCCGGTGGGACGTGCTGGGCAGTCTGGGCCATGTGGAGGGATTGCGCGCCTCCGGGCTGCTCACGGCCGCCGATCACCGGCGGCTCAGGCGGGGGCTGCGGGCGGCGCTCCGGGCGGTGGACGCTGGCCGGCTCAGGATCGGGCGTCGCCACGAAGACGCCCACAGCGCGGTGGAGGCCTGGCTCACCGACCGGCTGGGCCCGGCCGGCGAGCGGCTTCACACCGGCCGGTCGCGGAACGACCAGATCGCCTGCGATCTCCGGCTGCTGCTCAAGGACCGGCTGCTCCTGCTCCATGGACAGGCGTTGGACCTGGCCGCGGCGTGCCTGCGCTTCGCGGCCCGGCATCGGCGCGTGATCTGGCCCGGGTATACCCATCTCCGCCGGGCCATGCCCTCCAGCGTGGGCCTCTGGGCCGCGGCGTTTGCCGAGGGTCTCCTCGACACCGCCGAGTCGCTGTGGAGCACCTGGACGCTGGTGGACCGCTCCCCGCTGGGAAGCGCGGCCGGGTATGGGGTGCCGCTGCCCGTGAAGCGGGAGGCCGCGGCGCGGGCCCTCGGGTTCGCGAGCGTGGAGCACAACGTGGCATCGGTGCAGAACGGCCGCGGCAAGCTGGAGGGGCAGGCCCTCTTCTGGTGCGTGCAGCTGGGGCACGATCTCTCCCGGCTCGCCACCGACGTGGTGCTCCTGTCCGGCGAGGAGTTCGGGCTGCTCCGACTCCCGGCCCGGTTCGCCACCGGTTCCAGCATCATGCCCCAGAAGCGGAACCCGGATGTCTTCGAACTCACCCGGGCCCGGGTTGCCGCGCTGGAGGGCGACCTCGCGGCCCTGCTCGCGATCCGGGGCAAGCTCACCAGCGGATACCATCGCGACTTCCAGTTGCTCAAGGAGCCGCTCCTCCGCGGGCTCGCCCGGACCAGCGAGATGCTGGAGGTGATGGGGGTGGTTGTTCCCGAGCTGGAAGTGGACCGGGAGCGGGCCCGCGCCCTGGTGAGTGGTGGCCTGCTGGCGACCGATCTGGCGCTGGCCCGGGTCGAGCGCGGGGTGCCGTTCCGGGCGGCGTATCGCGAGGTGGCTCTGGCACTGGCCCGGGGCGAGGCGGTGCCGGGGATGACCGGGGCGGAGATCCTCTCGCGGCGCCGGGGCACGGGCAACCTGGGCCGGCTCGGGCTCGACGTTCCCCGGCGGCGCCTGACGGCCGAGCGGCGCCGGAACCGGCGGGCACGGACCCGATTCGATCGTGCGCTCCGGCGCCTGGCGGGGAGGTGACGTGATCCGCGGCGACCGGCGCCAGCGCCACCTCAAGATCCTGGAGCTGATCGAGACCCACGAGATCCGGACCCAGGAGGAGCTGGCCGACGCCCTGGCGCGCGAGGGCTGGGAAGTGACCCAGTCATCGGTGAGCCGGGACATCGCGGCGCTGGGGCTGGTGAAGGTGGATGGCCTCTACCGGAGGCCGGTCACGACCTGGCCCCCACGCGCCAATCCGGACGAACAGCGGATCGCCGAGGGCGTGCTGGCCTTTCAGCCGGCGGGCGACGTGCTGATCGTAATGCATACCCCGCCGGGCGAGGCCAACCGGGTGGCGGTGGCGCTGGACCGGCTGGCGTGGGCGGACGTGGTGGGCACGATCGCGGGAGACGACACCATCTTCGTGGCGGTGGCTGATCGGAGCGCCGGACGGCGGGTGCTCCGGAAGCTGGCGGCGCTGGCCGGCCGGCTGGCCACCCGAGGCCGCCCCGGGATTCCACCGGCCATGGCCCGCCAGGCCAGATCCCGGAGTTCGGCAGGTTGATGCCTGGAACCCGCCGCCCTGGCGCTTGACATATAGCCATACAGTGCGTATGGTTTTCCATATGAAGACCACGCTCAACATCGACGCCTCGGTGATGGCCCGGCTCAAGGAGGAAGCCGCCCGAACCGGCCGGACCATGTCGGAACTCGTGGAGACGGCGCTCCGCAACCTGTTCCGCCAGCGGCGCGCCCGGGAAGCGCTCCCCCCGCTCCCGTCCTTCGACAGCGGGGGGGCGCTGGTCGACCTCGCGGA
Organism: uncultured Gemmatimonas sp.; assembly: GCA_964521535.1. Classification (GTDB taxonomy): domain Bacteria; phylum Gemmatimonadota; class Gemmatimonadetes; order Gemmatimonadales; family GWC2-71-9; genus SHZU01. The sequence continues at coordinate 7,286 of CAZFSA010000126.1, read as the reverse complement.
CCGTGACGCGCTCTACCACGGGATGGAAGGCCGGTAGTGTTCGTCGTCGACACCAACGTCCTGGTCTACGCCGCGGACACCAGCGCACCGGAGCACGCCCGGTGCCGCGCCCTGCTCGAGCGCTGGCGGGAGGGCAGCCCGGCCTGGTTCCTGACCTGGGGGATCTGGTACGAGTTCCTTCGGGTCGTGACGCACCCGCGGGTCATGCGTCGTCCCTGGACTGGCCGGGCGGCTCATGAGTTCCTCGAGGCCGTCGCCGCGGCTCCCGGCCTCGGCATGCTGGTTCCCACGGAACGTCATCGCGATGTCCTCCGGGCAATCGTGCAGCAGGTGCCCGCCCTCACGGGGAACGTCTGGCACGAGGTCGAAACCGCGAGCCTGATGCGGGAACATGGGATTCGCCGGATCTGTACCCGCGACACCGATTTCCATCGCTTTGCCTTCCTGGAGCCGGTCGATCCGATGGTCGCCGAGCCCTGAGGAACGCCCGTCCCTCGTCCATCAGCGTCACGAACGTTCCTTCCTTCCCCCGTCGTACGGCCGAGCGCAACTGCTTCAGGGCCGTGTTGAGGGCGTCGAGCGCCGTGGTCCCATAGTCATTCAGCCACTGGATGTTGAAGGAGAGGTGCGGGCTCTCGCTCGCCACCCGGCGAGCCACTGCCAGTTGGCGGACGAATGTGGTGCCGGCGATGCGTCGAAGGTCGCAGACGGTCACGCCGCTCTCCTTGAGGCCGGCAAGGAACGCCAGGTTGAGCGCGTGGGGAAGACCTAGGGTGAATGCCGCCCTCCGGTCGTGCTCCGCGAGGTCCATCCGGACCACCGTGGCGAGCGTGGGCGCGAACAACGCGTCCAGCAGCCGCGTGGCGGTCTCCGACCCCAGATCCACCAGGATCACGCACCGACCGCGGAGGAGGTGGGTGTCGGGCCCGAACATCGGGTGGATCGAGGCGACCTGAACCCCGGCCTTCGCCAGCTGGTCCAGGCCGTTCCGGAGCGGAGCCTTGAGCGAGCCGATGTCGCACACCACGCCGCGGGGGCGTCGGGCGGCCAGTTCGGAGAGAATGGTGCCCGAGGTGCGAAGCGGAGCGGCCACGACGATGAGATCATGGTCCAGAGACAGCGCCCGCCAGTCCGCGTGCCTGATCACTTCGGGCCGGTGCGGAGACCCTGCCGGATCGGCGATCTCCACGGTCCATTGCTGCGTTCGCAGGAACCGGACGAACCACCAGCCCATGCGACCGGCCCCGCCGATCACCAGGGCCCTCCGGCTGCGGCCGGTCGCCTGGGCATGCATCCGGTCCTGCTCCTGCACCGCGAGCGCCGCGTCGAGCAGTCGCCGCATCAGGGCCGCTGCCAGTCCGCGGGGGAGTCCCAGGGCCCGCGCCTCCCGGCCGGCGCGCCGAAGCACCGCCCGCTCCTGCGCGGGATCGCGAATCGGGCGTGCGTCCCTGGCTTTGGTCGCACCCACGCCGGCAGCCACCTCGAGCCGCCGGGCAACGAGGCGAAGGATCTCGCGGTCGATCAGGCCCACTTCAGCCAGGAGGGCGTAATTCTGCATGTTCCGCGACCCGATCTGGAGCATCTGCGCCTGGCGGGCCGCCGGTTCCACCTGGCGAGGGTCCACCACCTCCGTCACCACCGGAAGCCTGGCGTCCCGGCCCGCCTCGGCGAGCAGGTCGAGCGCCGGGTCGCCCAGGCCCTGAAAGGAGTGGGGCGACGTGCGGGGCTTCCAGGCGCCGCCCCTGAGCATCCGGGCGCCAGCACGTTTCACGGCCAGCGCCGTCTGCCGCAGCATCTCCCGTCCCTCCACCGCGCAGGGTCCGGCGATGACGACCACTTCCCGGGCACCGAACACGACCCCGGGCGCGACGGTGACGGGGAGGACCACCGCCGGCGCCGGCGGCGACTGGAGCGCTTCTGGGGACATCGGTGTTCTCTCGACATGGCATGGATGCAAAGAGCCCCCGCCGACACTCGGCGGGGGCCGTGGGAGCCCGGTGCTCGCTGCCTGCTACCTACCCGCGACGCACCTGTCCCCGGCCTCCGCCGGTGGGATACCCGGCGTAGACGTACGAGAAGGCGTAACGGAAGGTGGCGGCGCGCATCGTGGGCCAAGCCAAGGCGACCGGAGGGATCATGCAAACATCGTCCCATGGCGAGGCCGTGCCAGGGATGACCAGCGCCGAGAGTCGCTCGCGAGGGAGCAGCGGTAATCTCGGGCAAGCTGGCCGACGCGCGGGGCCGGAAGGCTGGGAAGCGACCCAGTAAGGGCGCGGCTTCGCGAACGCGCTCGATCGGATGTCCCCGGAAGCTGTTGCTCAGGTCTCGCCACAACCGCCGATCCGCCGGATGTCGGGTTGGAGCATCACTCCCTGGCTTGACAGCCGCCCCATGTCCCTTCATCCTCAAGGTGGACCAGTCGGAGGATGCAGCGATGTGCGGGTGCCCCCCGCGGACGGCTGCACCGGCTCTCGTGTTGGTGTCAACAGCGTGCGTCGTCGAACCCGCACCGCCGACCGGGGCACTGAGCACGAACCCTACGTTTGCGGCCAGCGGCCGCGACGGCGTCAAGAGCCTTCCAAATCGATACCTCGTTTCGTTGGCCGCCCACCGCGTCGACCTCGATTCTTTCGTCGACTCACTGACGCCGGCACTTGGCCTATCCAAGGGACGGGTTTGGCCGGGTGTTGGGGTCTTCGAGATCGCTAACGCCACTCCACTCGCGCTAGCTGACAGATCTCATGAGGTTGTTCCCGTCCGCATGAGGTAGGCGAAGAGCGGAGGAACCTCTCCGAGGGCCCGATGGGGGCGGCTCAGGTTGTAGGAATCTAGGAAGGCGGGGAGAGCCCGGCCACGGTGGCCGGAGGTGCGATAGGGCCGGGCGAAGGCCCACCGACGCAGGCAGGTTTGAATGAACCGTTCGGCCTTGCCGTTGGTCTGGGGGCGGTAGGGTCGGGTCCGGAGGTGTCGGGTGCCCCACGACTGGAGCACGGCTTGGACCGGCCGGCTGGTGTAGGCGAAGGCGTTGTCGGTCATGACCCGCTGGATGGGAATACCGAGGCTGGTAAACCAGGCGCGCCCCCGGGCGAGAAATGCCGCGCAGGTCGGGCCGTCCTGGGCGGGGAGGAGTTCGGCGAAGGCCAGCCGGGTGCAGTCGTCGACCGCGACATGGAGATACTCGTAGCCGAGGCCGCGGCTGTGTTGGGTGCGATCGCCATGGATCCGGTGGCCGACCGCACGGAAGCGCGGGAGGCGTTTGAGGTCGACGTGGAGCAGTTCGCCGGGATGAGCTCGCTGATAGCGCACGGCCGCGGGGCGGGGGGCGCGCAGCCGGCCCAGACCGAGCCGCTGGAGGATCCGCCCCACGGTGGCCCGCGGGAGCCCCAGCTCGTCGGCGATCTCCGGCCCGGTGCGCCGCCGGTGGCGCAGGGCGACGATCCGTCGGACGACGGCGGGCGGGGTCGCGGTCGGCGACCGGCGGGGCCGGGACGAGCGATCGACCAACCCGGCCGGCCCGGCGGTGAGGTAGCGCTGGACCCACTTGGTGACCGTCCGGCGGGAGATGTGCAGGGCCGTCGCCACGACGGCGCCGGGCTCCTGGGCCTCGAGGACGCGGCGCACGACGTCCCCTCGCCCCCAGACGGTCAAGCGGGCATTTTGATGGGTGTTCACTGGGGCCTCTGGCGTGAAGGTGGTTGGCTTGCACCTCCACTCTCATCAGCTACACCTCAGTGAACAACCTCCTTAGATCCGACAGCTAGAGGCTCTTCGAGGGCACCCAGCCGTAGCGGCGGTCGAACGGCCAGAGCCGTTCACGGTGTTGGAACAGCAGTCGCTTGCAGGGCACGCGAGCCTGTGGGGTCTCGATGTTCTTGACCAGCGAGCGCTTACCCCGGATCTCGTGTTCAACTACTACTTTTCAGGTTCCGGTACGCACATCTACGTGGTGGACACTGGCGTTTGGTGTTCGCACGGAGAGTTTACGAGCGGCGTGTGGTGCTGGGGTGCCGCGTTTGTGGCTGACTGGGCCTGGCCAGGGCCCTGGGAAGACGGCGTTGGCCATGGGACACGGATGGCCTCATTGGCATCTGGCTACTCGACGGGCGTTGCGCGGGGTGCGACGCTGCACTCGGTGAAGGTTGGGAACACCCCAACCGGCATCGATGAAGGTGACGTGGTCGATGGCCTCTCTTGGGTCCGGTCCAACGCGCCGGCAGCGGCTGTAGTCAACGTCAGCCTGACCCCAGAGGATGGAACTCTGAGCAATGCCTTCCGAAACGCAATTAACAGCCTCGCTAGCAACAACATCTCAGTCGTCCTCGGCGCTGGTAACGGTGGCCCTGATCTCGTCGGCGATGACACAGCCGGCCTTGGGTTCTGCTCCCTCCATTCCGGGGTGCTCGTCGTTTCTGCAATCGACGCAAGCGGTAACCGGCCCGGCTATGCCAACTTCGGCTCCTGTGGTGATCTGTTCTCGCCGGGGTTCGGCCTGCGGGCCGCGCTTGCCGGAACTGCCTGGGGGTATTCTGACGTGTCCGGTGGAACCTCGTCGGCCACGGCGCTCGTCACTGGCATTGTCTCGACGATCCTGCAACAGCGGCCGAACGCGGGCGTCGGTGAGGTTGTCAATCAAGTCGTTGGCTCTGCGACTTCCGGCATCCTCCAGCCCAGCATCGGGAACGGGAGTCCGAATCGCCTGGCCAACTCTCTGCATCTGTTTTACCCAGCGATCGTAGGCCCCACTCAGATCGTCGTCACTGTGGCGCCCGTGACCGCAACCTGGTCGGTCGCGCCTACTGGGGGCGATGGTACGTACGCGTACGAATGGCGTGCCTCGACGAATGGTGGACCTTGGGTGGTTGTCGGGAACGGGCAAAGCTACACCCGGACGATTCCGCGCTTCTCCCACTACGAGTTTGTCCTGAAGGTGAAGGTGACCTCCGGGGGTGAGGCGTTCGACTCGCCGTTTGGGCTAGGGGTCGTGGTATCATGCGGCGGGTGCTAAGCCAGTGCAGTTGCCGCTACGGCTGGCTGTTCGCGGTGATCGGGGTCGTGGCCGCTGCCAAGCCGGCTGTGACACAGACCGAGCGGCCGCCCAGGCTCCGGCTGCAGATCGGAGCTGGCTATACCGCTCCGCTTACGGAGCTAGGTGTCTTTGGCTCAGCCCGAGCGAAGCTGGGCGGCGCCCCCGTGGTCACCGGTACCATCGGACTCTATCCGGATGGCCGCGCTCTTGGCGTCGGGCTAGGCGTTATCGGCGCCGTCACTCGATCTATCAGAATCGAGCCAGCCTCAGGCTGTCGTGGCAGTTGCGTCCCATTCGATGTCAGCGAGGGCCGGCTCGCCGGGATCGGACTTGACGCCCTGGTGCGCGTCGGCATGGGGGCGACGGCAATTCAGCTCAGTGCGGGCCCGTGGATACGCACGTATCGATCGGGCAAGACCTTCTCGGTCTGCGACCTCGACGAGTACTGCGCCAATGCCACCTACTTCTATCCCACCGACACCCGCCTGGCGGCCCGTTTGGGGATCGCCGTTCTGGTCGCAGGAGGCATGCTGCCGCTAATGCTGCAGGCAACCGACTTAATCAGTTCCTATCGCACGGGAAGAACCCAGCACAACGTCGCCGTTGCTCTGATCGTCGGCGCCGGCGGTGCATAGCCAGGGGTGTCAATAGGCCCCAAGCCTTGCGGTCGTCACTCTTGATGACGCTCGCGGCGGGCGGCGTGTCGGCGGACGGACCGGGCACGGGGTCACCTCGGGCCAGATGTAGTCCCGGGCGGCCTGCGATCCGGTCCACATGATCGAGAGCGCCAGGGCGGCCACCGTGATCGCCACTCGAAGCCCCCCGCCCTCGGGCGGCGGCGAGTCCGCCACCCGGAGCGCCAGCCCCGGGCCGCCTTGACGGCCCGCTGGCCCGCCCTTACACTCCACCGCCATGAATCGCCGCCATCATCACGCGCACCATCACCACGGCCCGACGGGTCGGGGCGGGAGCGCGCGCTGACGAGCGGTTCAATCGTCTGACCGGCGCCCCCAATGCCCGGCCCGTCCCGATGGACGGGCCGTTTTGCGTTCTGGCGCTGGATGCACCACCACCGTGGACAGGTTGTGAATGCTCAAGATTGCGTTGCCCAACAAGGGTCGGCTGGCCGAAGAGGTGCGGGACCTGTTCCAGGAAGCGGGGCTCGAGGTCCGGGTCCGGAACGAGCGCGCCCTCCTCGCCACCCTGGGCTCCGAGTTCGAGGCCATCTTCGTCCGGGCCCAGGACGTGGCCGAGTTCGTGGCCGACGGCGCGGCCGACGCCGGGGTCACCGGCTGGGATCTGGTGCGGGAGTCGGGCCGGAACCTGGCGGAGCGGCTGGACCTGGGCTTCGGCCGCTGCCGGCTGGTGGTGGCGGCCCGGGAGGAGAGCGGGATCGCCACCGTGGAGGAGATCCCTGCCGGAAGCCGCGTGGCGACTGTCTTTCCTCGCACCGCCGGTCAGTTCTTCGCGGCTCGCGGCCGGACGGTCGAGCTGGTCCCGGTGTCCGGCGCCACCGAGATCGCTCCGCACCTTGGCATCGCCGACATCATCGTCGACCTGGTGTCGACCGGCTCCACGCTCAAGGTCAATGGTCTGCGCGAGGTCGCCACGGTGCTCGATTCCTCGGCTCGCCTCGTCACCGCGCCAACGGACGGACTCTCATCGGAGCGCGAGCGCGCGCTGGAAGGACTGGTGGTGCGGCTCGACTCGGTGGTTCGGGCGCGGGGACATCGCTACATCATGGCCAACGTGCTCCGCGAGGCGCTGCCGGCGGTGAAGACCGTGCTCCCCGGGCTGGACGGTCCCACGGTGATCGACATCCTCAACGGTGGCCACCGTCTGGCCGTGCACGCCGTGGTGCCGGCAGCCGACGTGGACCGCGTGATCGCGGACCTGCGCCGCCTGGGGGCGAGCGGGATTCTGGTCACCCGGATCGAGCGGCTCCTGCCATGACCGTCTCGCTCCGGTTTCGCGGCCCGCTGGCCGAGCTGAGCGGCGCCGACCGCCAGGCGCTGCTCGATCGGACCGTCCCGGGCAGCGAGGCGATCCGGGGCAGGGTGGCGGAGCTGTTGGCGGCCGTGCGCGACGAGGGCGACGCCGCGCTCCGGCGCTTCGCCGCCGAGTTCGACGGCGTCGTGCTCGATTCGATCGAGGTGCCGCGCGATCGCTGGCGACGGGCCCTCGATCAGACCGATCCGGCGGTCCGCCGGGCGCTGGAACGTGCCGCCCGGAACCTGGCCGCCACCCATGGCGCCTGGCT
>CAZFSA010000125.1:0-14504 GCA_964521535.1 uncultured Gemmatimonas sp. | reverse complement strand
GGGATCCCCCGCGCTGGCGGAGGCGAAGGCTGGGCGGCCCCCGCCCCTGCCACCACTCACCGCAGCGATCCGGTTCACCAGATCGCCGGCCTTCTTGCCCCGCTGGACCAGATCATCCGTGAGGGCCACGTGAATCGCCCCCCGGCCCTTCATCGCGAAGAGAACCAGCACGGCGCCCGCCCGGCCGCTCCGGAACCGGTCCGCGCTCGCGGCAACCTCGTTCCGGTCCTCGGTCGCGGTTTCCCCCAGCGTAAGGCTGACGCCGTTGACGGCCACGACCGTCCGATCCCCCTCGTGGTCCAGGGCACCCGCCCGCGCCGCTTCGGCCAACCGCTCCTCCAGCCGCGCCCGTTCGGCCAGCAGCTGTTCTACCCGGCGCGCCACCTGGTCAGGCTGGGCCCGCATCAGGTCGGCCAACGCCGCCAACCGGGCGTCGACGGCCTCGATCGCCGCGTAGGCCCCGGGCCCGGTGACGGCCTCGATCCGGCGGACTCCGGCGGCAACCCCGGACTGGCTCGCCACCCGGAAGAGGCCAACCCCGCCGACGGTGGCCACATGCGTGCCCCCGCACAGCTCGATGCTGGGGCCCATCGTGACCACCCGGACCCGATCCCCGTACCGGTCGGCGAAGAAGGCCATCGCCCCGAGGGCCAGCGCCTCCGCATAGGCCATCTCGCGGGTGTTGACCGGCACGTTGGTCCAGACCTGCTCGTTCACTTCCCGCTCGATGGTATCGAGGGCCGCCGGCGTGATCGGCCCGTGGTGGCTGAAGTCAAAGCGCAGCCGGTCGGCCTCCACCAGCGACCCCTGCTGGCGCACGTGCTCGCCCAGGTGCTGGCGCAGCGCCCAGTGCAACAGGTGGGTAGCCGAGTGGTTCCGCTCGATGTTTCGCCGACGCGGTACATCGATCTCGGCCCGCACCGGCGTGGGCTCGAACCGCACAGATCCGGGCCAGGCACCGCTCACGACCACCCCACGGTCCGTGCGCCGGACCTCGTCGACCTGAATCCGCCACCCGGCCCCGGTCACAACCCCCGTGTCACTTACCTGGCCACCGGCCTCCACGTAGAACGGATTCTCGCGCAGCACCAGGTGGACGCGGCCCTTCGCCTCGGCAAAGGCCAGCAGGTCAGTCTCCACGAGGTCGTGCTCGTATCCGACGAACGCCTGCGGCCCGGCCCGAAGGTCGCGCCAGGCTCCGGTGGCCAGCCCGGGCGCCTCGACCGATAAGGTGCCCCGGTCACCCGCCTGCGCCGCACGAGAGCGCTCCCGCTGCCGGGCGAGGGCGGCTTCGAACCCGCCCAGATCCACCCCCACCCCCCGCTCGTTGGCGATAAGCTGGGTCAGGTCGATCGGAAACCCGAAGGTGTCATAGAGTCTGAAGGCGTCGTCGCCACCAATCTGCTTGACGCCAGAAGCGACCAGCTCATCAAGGCGGGCCAGGCCACCCTCGACCGTCTCCAGAAACCGGGCCTCCTCCTGTTCCGTCACCTCACGGATGAAGTCGCGCTTGGCGCTCAACTCGGGATACGCCCCGCCCATCAGCTCCACCACCACCCCCGTCAGGGGGGCCAGGGTCGGCGTTCGGCGCCCCAGCAGCCAGGCGTGGCGTACCGCTCGGCGCAGGATCCGGCGGAGGACATAACCGCGCCCCTCGTTGCTCGGGTACACGCCGTCCGCGAGCAGAAAGGCTACCGCCCGGGCGTGGTCGGCCAGCACCCGGTAGGACGGGCCGTCTCCGTGCAAGCCCCCAGGGTAGGGTCGACCCACCAGCTCGCTGGCGGCGTCCAGAATCGGGAGGAAGAGATCGGTGTGAAAGTTGTCGTCCGTCCCCTGGAGCACGGAGGCGATCCGCTCCAGCCCCGCCCCGGTGTCGACCGAGGGACGGGGAAGCGGCGTGAGCGTCCCGTCCTCCGAGCGGTCGAACTGCATGAACACCAGATTCCAGATCTCGAGCAGCTGACCGGACTCCGCCAGCTGCTCGAACTCCGCCTGGTCGTAGTGGCGCCGGTGATCACCCGGCTTCCAGGTGAGGTCGACGTAAATCTCGGAACACGGCCCGCAGGGACCGGTATCGCCCATCTGCCAGAAATTGTCCTTGTCACCCAGAGCGTAAACGAAGGACCCCGGCAGGCCGGATGTCCGAACCCAGAGGGCCCGGGCTTCCTCGTCGGTGTGGTGGACCGTCATCCGGAGCCGATCGGGGGCCAGCCCCAGGTACCGGGGCGAGGTCACGAACTCCCAGGCGTACGCGATTGCCTCGGCCTTGAAGTAGTCGCCGAACGAGAAGTTCCCCAGCATCTCGAAGAAGGTGTGATGCCGGCGGGTCAGCCCCACCTGCTCCAGGTCGTTGTGCTTGCCGCCGGCCCGCACGCATTTCTGACAAGTGACCGCCCTGGCGTAGTCCCGGTGCTCCTGACCCAGGAACACCCGCTTGAACTGGACCATGCCGGCATTGGTGAACAACAGCGTGGGGTCGCCGGCCGGAACCAGCGATGACGACGGCACCTCCTTGTGCTGCCGGGAGGCGAAGTAGTCGAGGAAGAGCCGGCGGATCGTACTGGCTTGCATGGGCCAAATATACGGGGTCAGATCGCGGCCCGTACCAGCCGGCGCACCTCCGATCCGGTATGGCCCCGGCGGGCCAGAAAGGCGAGCACTCGCCGCAGTCGGGCCGGGCGCTCAAGGGCCTGAAGCTGGCCGGCCCGCTTCAGGGCCAGCGCCAGGATCGTCGCCCGGGTCTGCTCCTCCGAAATCTCCTCCGCCAGCACCCGCTCGATCAGCGACGCCGCCACCCCCTGCGCGGAGAGTTCGCGACGGAGCCGGGCCGGGCCCCGCCCTCGGGCTGTCCTCGTCTGGACATAATGACGAGCGAAGCGCTCGTCATCCAACACCCCCGCTGCGGCCGCCCGGTCGAGGGCCGCCGTCACGGCGGCCGGCGGATGCCCCCGCTGCATCAACCGCCTCCCCAGGTCGAGGCGCGCGAAGGGCCGGCGCTCCAGGGCGCGAAGGGCGGTCCGGTAGGCCGCCTCCCGGTCGGCCCACTGGCCCAGTCGGGCGATCACCTCCTCCGAGAGCACCGTCCCGACGCCAAGCCGCTCCGCCTGAACCGCCTCCACCGGCACGGTGAGGACCGTCCGACCGGCCACCACGAGACGGACCGAGCCCTCTCGTCGATCCGGCTCGATCCGCTCGATCGGACTAGTCGGCGCTGCCCTCATCGCCGTCGGCGGCGCCCGCCGTGCGGATGCCCAGCCACTCCTTCACGCGCTGTTCCACCTCGGCCAGCAAGGCGGGATTGTCCTTGAGGAACAGCTTGGCGTTCTCCCGGCCCTGACCGATGCGCTGATCGCCGTAGGAGTACCAGGCGCCTGACTTCTGAATCACGTTGGCCTCGGCGGCGAGATCCACCAGGAGGCCGGCATGGCTGATCCCCTCCTCGAACAGGACGTCGAACTCGGCCTGCTTGAACGGCGGGGCAACCTTGTTCTTGACCACCTTCACCCGGACCCGGTTGCCGATCACGGTCTCGCGCTCCTTGACCGGCCCGATTCGCCGGATGTCCAGCCGAAGCGAGGCGTAGAACTTGAGGGCCTTGCCACCCGTGGTGGTCTCGGGGTTGCCGAACATCACTCCGATCTTCTCCCGCAGCTGGTTGATGAACACCACCGCGGCGTTCGACCGGTTGATCGCGCCGGCCAGCTTCCGGAGAGCCTGGCTCATCAACCGGGCCTGGAGGCCCACGTGGCTGTCCCCCATTTCGCCTTCGATCTCCGCCTTCGGCACCAGGGCCGCCACCGAGTCGATGACCACCACGTCGACGGCGCCCGACCGCACCAGGATCTCCACGATCTCGAGCGCCTGCTCCCCGGTATCGGGCTGGGACACCAGCAGGTTGTCCACGTCGACACCAAGCCGCTTCGCGTACTCGACATCCAGAGCATGCTCCGCGTCCACGTACGCCGCCACCCCGCCACCCCGCTGCACGTTGGCGACGACATGAAGGCAGAGCGTCGTCTTGCCCGACGACTCCGGACCGTAGATCTCCGTGATTCGGCCCCGGGGAACTCCCCCGATTCCAATGGCGGCATCGAGGTTGATGGCCCCCGTCGGGATCACGCCGATCCGCTCCTTGGGGGCCTCGGTCCCCATCCGCATGATGGACCCCTTCCCGAGCTGCTTCTCGATCTGCGCGATGGCCAGATTGAGAGCCTTCTTGCGATCGGCATCGAGCCGGATCTCGTCGACTGGCATGATCTGGTTTTCCCTTGGAATGAGATTCGCGAGGTCTCGAAGTGAAGCAATTTGCTCCACTCAATGACCATCAACAATGTAACTCCGAAGATTGGCCGAAACAAGGAGGCATTTTTTCACTTTTCCACATGGAAAAACGCCCCCTCGATCCATTCCACCTCTGCCTCTACCGTCCCCGACCATCTGATCCCGATCACGTCGAATCGATACCGATCGCCGGGCAGGCCGTACCTGGCAATCCATACCAGGGCCAGCCGACCCAGGTCTCGTCGCTTCCGCCATCCAATCGAGAGCATGCCCGAGCCGAAGGCCGCCGAGGCCCGCGCCTTCACCTCCACGAACACCACCAAGTCGCCTCGCCGCGCCACCAGGTCCATGTCGTGGTGACCGAACCGGAACCGGTGAGCTTCGATCTGGAATCCGACGGCCTCGAGGTGCCTCGCAGCGGCGACTTCCCCTGCGATCCCCCGCCGATGCCTCGGATCGCGCCATTCGGCGACAGGGCGGCAGACGTTGAGCTCTCGCATGGCCGACAGGATAGCAACGTTTCCCACGCGGCCACTAACCCTTCCGCCGCAGATTGGGCCCAATTAGCGCGAGGGCACGCACACTCCCGGGGGAAAACGAACGGCCCGGCAAGGCCGGGCCGCCGAGAGGATGGGGTTGGCCGTCGGGAGCAGCTCAGGGCACGGAGAACCGCGCGATCTCGTGCCGGGCAGCCGGGCTTGTGGGGCCTTCGAAAAGGCCATTGATCACCTGGACGGTCCGCCCGCGAACCATCAGGGTCACGCCGTAGTCGGTTCGTGGAACCCCGCAATCGGACCAGTAGTCCACCTCGATCTTGTACTCGCCCCCCGGGGCTCGCCCCAGCGGCCAGGTGATCACCTCCTGGTTCACCCCGTCGATCCGGCACGCCGGGTTGGAGTCCAGGTCCAGTTGCCCCCCCTCGGACGAACGGGGGTTGGCAAAGTAGACCTTGGTTCCCTTGGCGTCGGTCACGTGCAGGTCCACGTCACTGAACGCATTCCAGCGGAGGATCACCGCGATGTCGCTGTTCGCGAGGTCCACGGCCTGGACGGCCTGCTGATCACCCAGGCCGTATCCCGCCCCCGTCCCGACGGCAACCTCCAGCGTGAAGGTGGTGTTGGGAATCGAACTCGCACCCGTTGGCACCAGCTGCACCTCGAAGGTCGGGGCCGGACGCCACTTGCCAGTGTCGGCTCACCCGCCCCCGAGTGCGCGACCCATCCGGCCGTCTTGGCGGCGGGCGCCGCCGGGACCGACCCCGGTCCCGGAGAGTTGGCGGGCGGCATCACCACATGGACACTGGAGAAGAACCGGCCAACCGAGACCCGACCCGAGAACCCGGTCGGCTCGCCCTCGCACGCGGCGACGAGCCCGTCAGCGCCGCCGCCACCAGGTACCGCCTTGTGGTCAGCGTGCCACCCCCCGGATGTGGCCGCTGCAATCGGCTGCCCCAGAGCGCCAATCCGCGCCCTGCACAGCGCCGTTGCCGAACGCCAGACCCCGCGAGGGGGGCTGGCGGTCGATGGGCCGCGCCCGACTGGAGGGGGCAACGGCAAGGCCAATTCGAATCAGGGGCCGAATCGCTTGGCGGCCCGGGCACGGGCGCGGGCAGCCTCTACCTCCCGGTTGCGGGCGGGAGCGCTCGTCTGGAGCGAATCGACCAGTTGACGGGCCGCCCGGGTCACCTCCTCGACGGCCCGGTCAAACGCCAGCTGGTTGGCTTGGGATGGTCGGGCGAAGCCGCTCACCTTCCTGACGAACTGGAGCGACGCCGCCCGGACTTCCTCGTCGGTTGCGGGCGGATCGAAGTTGAACAACGGTCGGATGTTTCGGCACACGTCCCCCTCCAATGGGCCGCTGGACCCGGTTCAGTCGCTTCGCATTGCCTCCATGGCCGGGATCGCGCCGGCCCGCCGCGCCGGAATCCAGCAGGCCGCCAGGGCGGCACCGCCAATGACGATCATGCCGCCGATCATGGCAACCGGGTCGCGAGGCGCCACCTCGAACGCCAGCGACCGGAGCGCGCCGGCGAGCAGCCACGCTGCCGTCAGACCGATGGCGAGCGCGGGGATGACAACCCGCGCTCCGTCCTTGAGCAGCAGACGAACAACCGCCCTGCGGTCGGCACCGAGAGCCAGACGGACCCCGATTTCCCGGGTGCGCTGCTGTACCCCATACGCCGTGACGCCGTAGACACCCAGGACCGCGAGCCCGAGAGCGAGGAGCGCAAAGAGGCCCAGGGTCGTCGTGACGAAGCGGGAACGCGCCAGCGCGGCGCCCCGGAGGGCAGTCATGGTTCGAACGTTGTAGAACGGGACGTCAGAGGCGATTTCCGCCAGGGCCGCGCGCGCCAGACTCAGGTCGGGCACGGAATGCCTTCCTCGCAGCACCACCGTCATCGCGGTCGGCGTACCCACCTGGCGATAGTCCCAGTAGAGCGTGGGTCGCTCCAGCCGCTCGTCCGGCGCGTGCAGGCGCACGTCCCCGACTACTCCCACGATCTCGGCCCGAAGCGTGTCTCCCCACGCCATCAGGATCCGCTTGCCCACTGCCGACTCGCCGGGCCAGAGCGCCCGCGCGCCGGTCTCGTTCACCAGCGCGACCACGGGTGCCCCGGGACGGTCGCCTTCCGCCAGGCCCCGTCCGGCCAGCACCGGAATTCCCATGGCGCGGCAGTACGCCGCCTGCACGAACCGCACGTCGGCGGCGGGAAACTGCCCCGCCTCCGGCCGGGGCCGGTCGAGCGGCTGGAAACTGGTGGCTTGCCGCTGCCCGCTGAGGGGGCCGATGCTGGCCGCAGACGCGGCCTCCACGCCTGGGAGGTCCCCGAGCCGGCCCACCAGGGTCTCGAACAGCGCCGTGCGCCGCTCCGGGGTGGGATAGGCCCCTACGGGGAGGCTGATCTGCGCCGTGAGGACCCGCTCTCCCTCGAAGCCGAGATCGACGCCGAGGCGGTTCGCCAGGCTTCGGAGCAGCACGCCAGCTCCCGCCAGCAGGACCATCGAAACCGCCACCTGGACCCCGACGAGCACCCATCGAGTCTGCACGCCCCTGCGGTCGCTGACCACGCCTCGCTGGAAGAACCAGGTGCCGGGACTTCGCCTCGACGCATCAAGCGCGGGCCCCACGGCGACCAGCAGCGCGACGGTCGCGGTTGCCAGGGCGAGAAACCCAAGCACGGCCGGGTCGACCCGGATCGCGCCCAGTCGAGGCAAGTCGGGTGTCGCCGCAACCAGCGCCGCCACTCCCCACGAGGTGAGCCCGGCTGCCGCCAGGCCCCCAAGTCCGATCAGGAGCAGGGTCTCGCCGAAGACCTGCCGGGCCAGCTCCAGCCGGCCCGCCCCGAGGGCGGCCCGAAGCGCCAGTTCGCCCCGGCGTTCGGCGGCCCGTGCCCGCAGGAGCGTGGCGACGTTGGCCCCGGCGACCAGCAGGACCAGGCAGACGGAGACGAATACGATGGTGATGGGCAGCCGGACCGCGCCGGTCAGGTCCGCGCGAAGTTCGCTCACGGTGACATCCCACCCGCGCTGGCGGTCGGGGAAGAGGACCGCCAGGCGTGCAGCAAGGGCGGAGGCTTCGGACTGTGCGGTTGCCCCGGTTGCGCCGGGCGCCAGCCGGCCGACAACCTGGAGGAACCGCCCTCCGACCGTTCGCCCGGTCGGCCCGAAGCCGTAGGGGAGATAGAAGTCACGACTTCCCACCCCGTTCCAGGCCATCGCAGGCGCGAAGTCGAATCGATCAGGCAGCACGCCAACCACCTCACGGGGGGTACCGTTGAGAATCACCCGTCGCCCGATCACCCCCGGATCGGCCCCATACCGGGCCCGCCAGTACCGCTCGGCGACCACCACCACGGGCGGCCCTCCTTCGACCGCCTCCAGCTGGCCGAAAAGCCGCCCGAGCAGCGGGGCGGCGCCCAGGAGCTCAAAGAAATCCCCGGTGGCGAGAAGGATTCCGACCTGCTCCGCCTGATCGCCCCCAGTGATCACGCCGCTGGTCTCGAACACCGCGGCCAGCTGCTCCACCTGGTGCAGGTCGTCCCGCCAGGCCAGGAAGTTCGCCGGCGAAACGACATTGCGCGGCACCTCTCGGGTCACCGACCGCTCCCACACCGCCACCAGGCGATCCGGCGCGGCGTAGGCCAGGGGTCGAAGGAGGACCCCGTTCAGCACCGCAAAGGCAATGGCAGCCGCCGCCAGGGCGCTGGCGACGGTGAGCAGCACCGCGATCGAGAATCCCGGCCGTCGCAGCAGCGCCCGGAAGGCGCGGGAGGCTTCACTGCGCATGGAGTTCCCCGGATGGGTGAGTGCCGATGGTACGATGGCCCTGCCTCTCAGGGATACCTGGACCGGCGGGGTCGTTGCAGCCGATCAGCCGCCGAGGTACTCGTCCAGCTGATCGATCCCAATCAGGACCTCCCGGGGCTTGCTGCCATCCGGCGGCCCCAGGATCCCGGCTGCATGAAGCTGGTCGATGATCCGGGCCGCGCGACCGTATCCGATCCGCAACTTCCGTTGGAGCAGCGAGGTGGAACCCCCGAGGTTCTGGATGCAGGCCTCGGCCGCCTCGCGGAAGAGGGAATCCCGTTCACCCTCGGGGACCTCGGTTGGGCCGCCCTCTTCCTCGGCTTCCCGGGCCTTCATGAAGGCGATGATGTCCGGCTCCGGCGATCCGGCCGCCAGCGCGGCGACCCGGGCCTCCTTCCTGGCCCGGAACCACTCCATCACCGCCTCGCTCTCGTCGGTCCCGATGAAGGCGCCCTGGAGCCGCATCGGCTCGCTCTTCCCGGGCGGCAGGAACAGCATGTCGCCGTTCCCGAGCAGGGCCTCGGCGCCGTTCTGATCCAGAATCGTCCGGCTGTCGACCTTCGACGCCACCCGGAAGGCGATCCGGCTCGGGAAGTTGGCCTTGATCAGGCCGGTCAGCACGTTGACCGAGGGCCGCTGGGTAGCCAGAATCAGGTGGATGCCGATGGCCCGCGCCTTCTGTGCCAGCATCGCGAGCGGCGTCTCCACTTCGGCCGCAACGGTCATCATCAGGTCTGCCAGCTCGTCGACCACGATCACCACGTACGGGAGTACCCCTTCGGTGTAGGTCTCCGGCTCGGGCGGCTCGGGCGGGGTCGTCATCGCCTGGGCGGCCAGGTCACTGAGCGTGGGCCGGGGGCGCGCGGGCAGTCGGAGGGGACGGCCCTCCTCGACCTTGCGGTTGAAGTCCGCGAGGTTTCGAGCCCCGTTGGCATGCAACAGCTCGTAGCGGCGGTTCATCTCGAACACCGCCCACCTGAGCACCCTGGCGGCGTCGAGGTTGTTGGTGACCACGTCGTGCCGGAGGTGAGGGAGCCCGTTGTACATCGAGAGCTCCACCATCTTGGGGTCAATCATGAGAAACCGCAGGTGCCTCGCCTGGTGCCGGTACACCAGACAGGTCACGATGGCGTTGATGCCGACCGACTTGCCGGTGCCGGTGGCGCCGGCAATCAGCAAATGCGGCATTTTGGCCAGGTCGGTCACCACCGGCCGGCCCTCGAGATCGCGCCCGAGTGCGACCGGCAGGACAGCCCGGCTGCGCTCCCATTCGGGTGACTCCAGCAACTCCCGGAGGGTGACCATTCGAGGGGTCGGGTTCGGGATCTCGACCCCTACGGCTCCCCTGCCGGGAATTGGGGCGACCCGGATGCTGGTCGCTCGCATCGTGATGGCCAGGTCGTCTGCCAGGGCCACGATCCGCCCGGCCTTGACCCCTGGGGCGGGGGCGACCTCGAACTGGGTCACCACCGGGCCGCTGGTGCGTCCCGCGACGTGCCCGTCCACTTTGAAAGTCCGGAGGGTCTCCATCAGCGATTGGCCCAGCCGGTCGAGCTGGGCCTCGTCGGCCACGCTGTCCTGGGGTGGCGGCGGCCGGAGGAGGTCCACCGGCGGCAGCTCCTCCTCAGTCTCGCCGCTCCCGGCCGCCGCCACGGCCACAGGGCGGCCCCGGGCCGAGCGCTTTCGCCCTGGCGTCGTCGCGCTGGCCTGCAGGACCGGCCTGCCTGGCGACTCCTGGTCGGCCACTGGCTCCGGGTCGGGGCGGACCGGCCGCGGCTCCGGGATCCGGCCCTGGGGTGGGGCCGGGACAACCTCGGACCGCTCCAGCCGGCGGAGCGGATGCCAGGCGATGGTGAGAATGGTGAGCGCCGAGAGGGCCAGGAATCCGAGCAGCAGGGCGCCGGTCTTGCCCACCAGCCCCGTGACTCCGTACGCCAGCAACCCCGGCACCAGACCAGTCGCCCGGGCGCTCAACGACCAATCTTCCAGCGGCGGATCGAAGTCGGCCGGGACGGCGCTCGCGAGCACCCCGGCCACGAAGGGCGCCAGAACCGAGAGGCCGCCGAGCAGGAGGGCGACCCGTTTCATGTCGAGGCGGGGAAGGCGCTCGAACCCGGCGAGGGCGAGGCCGATGCCCACCAGGGGCAGGCCCACGGCGCCGGCCCCCAGCATCCGCCAGAAGAACCTGCCCAGGGCCCGGCCCATCACCCCTGTCGGCACCGCGGGAACGAGGCAGAGGCCGACGAAGAGCCCCAGAACCAGCGCCGCGATCGCGCCCAGCCGCCGGCGATCCCCGGGCGTCATGGCTCGGCTGGTGCGACCTGGATTCGGCGGTCGTGCAGCTGCGGCAGGACAGGATAAGCATCCTGCCGAGCGGCGTCGATCACATCGGCGCCGAGGCCGATCGCGGCCAGGTGGCGGCCGGCGGCCGAGAGCTTGAAGGGACGCAGCCACCGGGCGCCGTAGCGGCGCACCAGGTCGAGCGCCGCCCGCGCGGCGTCATTGAGCCCCGCCCGGCTTCGACTTCCGGCCAGCATTCCGGCCACCAGCCGCCCTGCCGTGTAGGCGTCGTCCAGACTGAACGCCCCTTCCCGTCCGGCACAGAGCAGCACCACCCCGCCGCGGCTTCGCGCCTGGACCGCCCGCGCCACAGCCACCGAGAAATTGACCGCTGCGCCGAGATAGACCCGTTCGGCCCCGGCGGCGGCCAGCATCGCCCCGGTGCCGTTGGTCGTGGTCATCACCAGCGTCTTGCCACGCACCAGGCCGTCGGTCATCTCCCGCGGACTGTTCCCGAGCGCGAAGCCGTTGATGGGGAGGCCGTTCCGCTCGCCGGCCAGGAGGACGTCGGCGGGGCCCAGCGTCTGGGCCAGCCTCGTGGCTTCCTCGATCGAGGCCACCGGGATCACGCCACGGGAGCCGTGGTGGAGGGCGGCGCACACCGTTGTGGTGGCCCGGAGCACGTCCACCACGAATACGGTCTTGCCCGCGAACTCGTCCTTGGCGAGGCCCGCGGGAGTGAAGGCCACCTCGATGCTCATGGCTCTGGCCTGAGCAGGTGGCTCTCGCGCTCCAGGAACCGGGTGTCGACGTCCCCACCGGCGAAGCCGGCGTGGCGGATGACCCTGGCCAGGAACGGAATCGTGGTCGTCACGCCCTCCAGGATGAAACTGTCGAGGGCCTGGCCCATCCGGGCCAGGGCTTCAGCCCGGTCCCGGCCGTGAACGATCACCTTGGCCAGCAGGGAATCGTAATGTGGGGGCACCGTATACCCGGCATAGATGTGGGTGTCGACCCTCACCCCGGGTCCGCCGGGCGGGTGGTAGGCGGTGATCAGGCCCGGCGACGGCTGGAAGTTGCGGGCGGGGTCCTCGGCGTTGACCCGGCATTCGATCGCGTGCCCCCGCAGCCCGTTCAGCTCGGCGGGGAAGCTCAGGGGCTCGCCGGCCGCGACCCGAATCTGCTCCTTGACCAGGTCGAACCCCGTAACCATCTCGGTCACCGGATGTTCCACCTGAATCCTGGTGTTCATCTCCATGAAGTAGAAGCTGCCGTCCGCATCGAGCAGGAACTCCACCGTCCCGGCCCCCACGTATCCGATGGCGGACGCCAGGGCCACGGCGGCTTCACCCATCTGGGCCCGGAGCGCCGGGCTGAGCGCCGGGCTGGGGCTCTCTTCGATCAGCTTCTGGTGGCGCCGTTGCACCGAGCAGTCGCGCTCCCCGAGGTGCACGCACCGGCCGTGCTGGTCGCCCATCACCTGGATTTCGACGTGCCGTGGGCGCTGGAGGTACCGCTCCACGTAGACGTCGCCGTTGCCGAAGGCCGAGAGCGCCTCGTTCTGGGCCAGGCTGAAAAGCTGGGCGAACTGCTCGGCGTCGTGGGCGATCCGCATGCCCTTGCCGCCGCCACCCGCCGTGGCCTTGATGATCACCGGAAACCCGATGGTCTCCGCCACCTCGGCCGCCGCCTCCGGATCGGTCAGGATCCCCTCGGAGCCCGGCACCGTCGGCACGCCGGCCTCCTTCGCCAGGCGCCGGGCCGAGGCCTTGTCGCCCATCAGGCGGATCTGCTCCGCGGTGGGCCCCACGAACGTGATGTTCGAGGCCTTGCAGATCTCGGCGAATTCCGCGTTCTCAGCCAGAAATCCGTAGCCGGGGTGGATCGCATCGGCCCCGGTGATCTCGGCCGCGGCGATCAGACGGGGGATGTTCAGGTAGCTCGACCGGCTCGGGGCCGGCCCGATGCAGACATCGTCGTCGGCGAACCGGACGTGGAGCGACTCCCGATCGGCTTCGCTGTACACCGCGACCGTCTGGAGTCCGAGCTCGCGACAGGCCCGGATGACCCGGAGCGCGATTTCCCCGCGGTTGGCGACGAGAACCTTGGTGAACATGCCGGCGATCAGGGAGGCGAGGCCCGTCGCCAGGCCGTCCCTGCCCGGCGGCCCGTGGAAGGCCGGGGCCGGCGTGCTGCGTCCGTCACGATGGGGCCACGTCGCGGGTCAGATCTGGCGGGGTTGCCGCCGGATCGCCGAGTTCGGCGAAGGTCCGGTCGGAGGCCGCGGTGACGCCGGCGGCCCGGAGCGCAAACTCGCTCGGGTTGGTGGCGTAGAACAGCGCGCTCTCGTAGCTGATGACGCCGCGTTTGTACCACTGCATCAGCGACTGGTCGAACGACTGCATGCCGTAGCTGATCGAGCCCTCCGCGATCAGGTCCGGAATGTTGAGCGACTTCTCCAGGCTCCGAATGTTCTCGGCCACCGCCGCGCTGTTGATCAGCACCTCCGCCGCCGGCACCCGCCCCCGGCCGTCGGCGCGCGGCACCAGTCGGAGACACACGATGGCATGCAGCGCCGTCGACAGGAGCGAGCGGATCTCCTGTTGCTGGTGCGGCGGATAGAACGAGAGAATCCGGGAGATGGACTGGGTAGCGTCGGTGGTATGCAACGTGGAGAACACCAGGTGCCCGGTGTCGGCCGCCTTCAAGGCGGTGTCCAGCGTCTCCTGGTCCCGGATCTCGCCGATCAGAATCACGTCGGGATCCTGGCGCAGCACGTGTCGCAGGGCGCTGGCGAACGACATCGTGTCGCTCCCCACCTCGCGCTGCGAGATATTCGCCATCTGGTCCCGGTGGAGAAACTCGATCGGGTCCTCGATGGTGATGACGTTCACCCGTCGGTGGCGGTTGATGTGGTTGATCATCGCCGCCAGACAGGTGGACTTTCCGGACCCCGTGATCCCGGTGACCAGGACGATCCCCCGCGGCTTGAGCGCGATCGTTTCCAGCACATCGGGCAGCAGCAGCTCCTTCAGGGTCTTCACCTCGTAGGGGATGGCGCGAAACGCGAACGCCAGTGTCCCTCGCTGCTGGTAGATGTTGGTCCGGAACCGCCCCACCCCCGGAACCCCGATCGCGAAATCCGCTTCCTTCCGCTCGGCGAACTCCTTGACCTGACGAGGCGTCATGATCTGTTCAGCCAGGTGCTTCAGCTCCTCCGGCCGGATCGGCTGCATGGGCAGCGCCTGAAGGTCGCCGTTGACCCGGATGGTGGGCGGACGCCCCACCTTGAGCAGCAGGTCCGACGCCTGCCGCTGCACCATTTGCGAGATGGCCTGCTTGAAGTTGAAGGGCGGCGGGCCGGCGAGCCGCTCCGAGCCTGTCGGATCACCCATGCGGATCCACCCGGAAGAGGACCTGGCCGAACTCCACGGGCTGGGCGTCGTCGACGCAGACTTCGCGGATCACGCCGCCAAACTCGGCCTCGATCTCGTTCATGATCTTCATCGCCTCGATGATGCAGAGCACCTGGCCCTTCTTCACCGTCGACCCGACGGTGACGTAGGCCTTGGCGCCCGGCTCCGGCGAGGCGTAGAAGGTGCCGACCATCGGCGACTTCACGTCCTGGCCCTTGCT
>CAZFSA010000124.1:0-14513 GCA_964521535.1 uncultured Gemmatimonas sp. | reverse complement strand
GACCTGCTGGCCGCGCGCCGCGCGGGCGACCCCGGCGCGGTGGAGCGGCTCACCAGGGAGCTCCAGGCGTCGCTGGCGCGCGATGCCGAGCTCCGGGACCGGTATCGCGGGCTGCTCGCCGAGCACGTACCGGGCGCCAAGCCGGTCGACACCGACTACATCTTCCTCTCCTACATCCTGGACTACCTGCCCGTCGGAATCGTGGGGATCCTGATCGCGATGATCTTCTCGGCGGGAATGAGCAGCACCAGCGCCGAGCTGAGCGCCCTGGCCACGACCACGGTAGTGGACGTCTGGGCCGGCCGGCGGAGCGACGAGCAGCAGGTGCGCGTTACCCGGATCGCCACGGTGGGCTTCGGGCTGCTGGCGCTGGGGTTCGCCGCCGTGTTCTCGCTTTACGACAATCTGATCCAGGCCATCAACGAGATCGGGTCGATCTTCTACGGCACCCTGCTCGGCGTGTTTCTGGTGGCGTTCTTCCTGCGCTGGATTCAGGGTACCGCGGTGTTCGTGGCGGCGATCGTGGCCCAGGCCGCGATCATCGGGCTGTTCTGGCTGGAGAAGACCGGGACGCTCCACATCGCGTTCCTGTGGTACAACCTGATCGCCCCCGGTATCCTGGTATCGCTGGCGCTGATCCTTCAGGAGTGGCTGCCGCGCGACGGGACCGGAGCACCGCCGGACGGCCCGTCGCTGGTGCGGGAGGGTCCGGAGCCGCCGTTGCGCTGATCCGGACCATGATCGCGGCGCGGCCCGACGGGGATCGGTCCCGCTGGCGCCCTCGACGTCGGGGAGAGGGGCGATGTGGTCGGTGTCGCCGCTGACGCGACTACCCGACCACGCGACGACCCCGACGACCGCCTGCCCGACAACCGGCTAGCCGATCCGGGCCAGCAGGCCGGTGAGCGCCACGCCAAGGAAGTTGCCCACCACGTAACCCAGAACGCCGCAGAGGATGCCCGGCGTCACCAGCGCATGCCAGCCCTGCCCGGCGGCGAGGGCGGCCGCCGTCGGCGGCCCCAGCACGCAGGCGTTGGACCCGATGGCCAGCTCCGCCGCCGAGAGTCGCAGCATCCGGCCGATCCCGAACACCACGGCGAAGTGGATCACGATCGCCAGCGCACAGAAGGCGAGGAGCACCGGGGCCTCGCGGATCAGCGTGGCCATGTCGGTGCCGGCCCCGAACACCGCGAAGAACACGTACATCAGCACCATCCCGATCTCGACGTCTCCCCCCAGATTGGCGAGCGGGCCCGGAGCGACGTTGGCGACCAGGACCGCGAGGGCCGTAATGAACAGGATGGAGTACCCCGGCACGCCGAGGCCCCGGGCGATCGCCGTGCCGACGGCGCAGATCGCGAGGCTCAGGCCCAGACCGATGGCGAGGTGGGTGGTCGACACCACCGGCCGCGGGCCCGTGGCGACGGGAGCGGCCTCTGAAGGCCCGTCTCCCCGCGCGCGATCCGCGTCGACCCAGCGCCGGAACCACCCCAGCGACGGGACCATCGCCAGGAACGCCAGATAGAGCAGGCCCACCGAGGCCTCGGCCCCCAGGACGGTGGCGAAGCGGGTCGGGTCGTCGAGGCCAACCGCGCGGGCCACCGCGACGAAGTTCATTCCGCCGCCGATGTACCCGGCGGCGATCGTCCCGCCGATCTGCGCCCGGTCGGCCCCGATCGGAATCAGCATCACGGCGGCCGAGATCCCGACCATCGTTCCTACTGCAGCCAGCGCGAACGCCGCCAGCGTCCGCCCGGTCTCGGCGAAGATCCGGCGCAGGTTGGCCTTGAAGAGGAGCAATGGCACCGCGACCGGGACAAAATACTCGGAGACCAGGCTGTACAGCGGCGCCCGGGTCGGGATGACGCCGGCGTTGGAGAGGAAAAGCGGGATCACGATCACCAGCAGGGCCGCCGTGAGGGTGCGGGCCCAGCGGAACCGTTCCAGCCAGAGGCAGAGGGCGACGATGCCGAACAGCACCGCCGCCAGGACCAGGTGATTGTCGGGGGCGATCACGGCGATCTACTCTCCCCAGACCGTCTCGAACACCCGGAGGTAGTTGGCGCCGAGGAACTTGACGATGGTCTCGTCGGAGTGTCCCCGGGCGGCCAGCGCCTCGGTGAGCCGGGGGACCCTGGAGATGTCCTCCAGGCCCTCCGGCGCCAGCTCCCGGCCGTAGTAGTCGCTGCCCAGCCCCACGTGGTCGGGGCCCATCACCTCCAGCGCGGTCTCGATGTCGCGTACCACCGAATCGAGGTTCCGATGGGCGACGTGGATCAGGCCCACCACGCCGCCGGTCCGGGCCACCGCCTCGAGTCGCGGCCGGTCGCGGGGAAGCTCCAGCCGGGGGCGGGGGAGCTTGCCCCGGAGCAGGTCCTTTGACTCCGGCGCCGTATCGGGGAACATGGTGGGCGTGGTATGGGAGAGAATCACGGGACGGTTCGTCAGCTCCAGGATCTCCCAGAATCCGGCGTCACTGATGTGGACCAGGTCGATCACGATCCGGAGGGCGTCGAGCCGCTCCACCACCTGTCGGCCGAGCGGCGTGAGGCCGCCCTGGCGCTCGGCCGCCCAGCAACCGTCGGCGAACACGTTTCGGCGGGTATGGGTGAGGCTCACGACCCGAAGTCCGAGCCGATGATAGAGGTCGAGGAATCGGGGGTCGTCGCCCAGGGGCTCGCATCCCTCGAAGCTGAGGATCAGCGCGATCCTCCCCGCCGCCTTGGCCTCCCGGATCTGGCGGGCGGTGGTGGCGAGGATCAGGTCGTCGTGCCGGGCGGTCTGGTCATGGAGGTTCCAGACCATTTCCATCCCGCGGCGAAACGGGTCGCGGAGCCAGTCGTCGTCCAGGTAGACGGCGCAGAGCTGGGCCGTGACGCCGCCCTCCCGCCACCGGGGGATGTCGTACTGGCCCATGCAGCCGAACCAGACGGTGTGGGGCCCCATGCCGAACCGGACCAGCGGGTTGCGTTCGAGCCCCGGCGGAGGCACCCAGTCGAGGCCGGGAACCTCCACCCGCTGCTCCAGCGACATCCGGCCCTGGGTGACCGGGATCAGGATGTCGCTGTGACCGTCGATCACCACGGCCTGGCGGTGCAGGGCATCCCAACGCCGGGGGTTGGTTTCGTTCACGGCAAGCTCTGGGCACGGGGGACGATCAGGACCGGGTGAATTCTCGCTGTCCCCGCCCGCGGCGCAAGGGGAAGGTGACCGCGGCTCCCGGTCCCGAATGCCGGGGATGGCGAGGCCATGGGACGTGGTGCCGGCGGCGGTGCGGTGGTAGGTTCCCGAACGCCGGTGACTGGCCCGGCAGACCACGGAGGATCCTGGTGACCAACATGCCCCTTCGCGTGGCCGCGCTGGCCGCGCTCGTCGCCCTGCCCGGCGCCGTTCGGGCGCAGGCCCCGATCCCGCCGGCCGCCGAGCAGATCGCGGCGGCGGTCCTGCCGCTGCCCGAGGAAATGCGCGCCGGCGCGAGGGTCATGGGGTACGATCGATCCGGGGCGTTCGTGGTGCTCCGCGAGGGCCGGGGGATGGTCTGCCTGGCCCAGTACCCGAAGGAGGAACGCTTCCACGTCTCCTGCTACCACGAATCGCTGGAGCCGTTCATGGCGCGGGGACGCGAACTCCGGGCGGCCGGCACCCCGGCCGATCAGGTGGACACGGTGCGATACGCGGAGGCGAAGAGCGGAAAGCTCAAGCTGCCGTCCGGGCCGGCCGCCCTCTGGCAGCTCTTCGGCGGGACGCACGATCCCAAGGCGGGGACCGTGACCGGGGCCCGCAAGCTCTACGTGGTCTACGTTCCGTACGCCACGGGGGCGTCGATTGGCCTGCCCGAGCGACCCCACGGGAACGAGCCCTGGCTGATGTCGCCGGGCACGCCGAAGGCCCATATCATGTTCGCGCCGGGGATGTAGCCGCCGGGCCTGGCGGCCTAACAGCGCCGGGCCCGGTGCTCCGCCGGGCGGCAGGCGAACCCGCCAACCCGCCAGAGACCCCGCTGCTCGATGGCGGCCCGCCGCTCGGCCGCCGCGAACGCATCGGCGTACCGGAGGTTGGGTGCGATCCGGAGTGTGACCGCCCAACCGTATCTGACCATCGCCCAGTTCACCGGCGTTCCCTCGAGCCAGAGGTAGCCCAGCAGCCGGTCCCGGCGATCCCGGCGCTCGGCATCGAGCTCCAGATGCACCATGGCTCCGAGCGGCACCAGCGAGGCGAGCCCCGCGGTGGCCGCGGTGCCGAACGGCTCCTGGGTGGTCTCGGGAGCGTCGACCCCGATCAGTCGGACGTGGCCCAGCCCCGCGCACTCGATCCCGTCGCCATCGACGATCCGGGTCACGGTGCAGGGGCGGAGCATGGAATCCGCGGGCCGCGGGGGAGGAAGGTCCGGCCCGGGTGTTGCCTGGTCCGGCAGACCGGCGGTCGGGTCGCAGGGGCGACCGCCGGCGGGCCGAAAGCCTCGTTGTCGGGCCGCCGCCTCGGAGAGGTACTCGCCCCGGGTGGTCTGGCCGTAGGCGCTGCTTCCGGGACAGTGGTAGACGCCGGAACGAGGGTTCACCCACACCCGGGAAGGTCCCTGAGCGGCGGCCACCCATGGCGCCGCGGCAAGGGCGAGGAGCGTCGCCAGCCAGCCCAAGCCTCGTCGATCGACGGTCCCGTTCGCCAACCCGCGCCCCCAACGTCCTGGCTCCGGGGGAAAGGTAAGAACGGAGCCGGGTGCCTCGCCAAAACGCAGGTCGCCGGGGCATGTTTCGACATGGTCTTCCCTCCGACCCATCCGTCGTGCTCGTCACCCTGCTGCTGATCCAGGCCGCCGCCTCGCCGGATCCGGGGCGCTGGCAGCAACGGGTGTCGTACGCGATTGACGCCAGCCTGGACGAACCGGCCGGCACCCTCCGCGGGACCCAGCGGCTGGTCTATCACAACCGCTCGCCGGACACCCTCGTCACCCTGTCGTTCCATCTCTACCTCAACGCCTTCCGGCCCGGCTCCCGCTGGGCCCGGGCCGACAGCGCCGAGCGCCGCCGCCGCTTCAATGATCTCCGCGATCCCGACTTCGGCCGAAACCAGGTGAAGAACGTGCGGATCAGCGGTCGCCCGGTGGCCCCGATCTATCCCTTCGCCCCGGACAGCACCATCGTGCGGTTCCTGCTCCCGGCGCCGCTGCTCCCCGGCGATTCACTGGTGGCGGAGATGGACTGGGAGGCGCGGCCCTCCACGGTGCTCCGGCGCCAGGGCCGTCGCGGCCGCGCCTACGACTTCGCCCAGTGGTATCCCCGGGTGGTCGTGTACGATCGCCTGGGGTGGCAGGAGCAGCCCCTCTATCCGGCGGGCGAGTTCTACGGGGAGTTCGGCGACTTCACCGTCACCCTCGACCTTCCCGAGGACCAGGTGGTGGGCGCCACCGGCGTCCCGGTGTGCGGCGACCCCGGGTGGGAGCGGGCCGCCCGCGCCGCCCGCCCGGAGGGCGAGGCGGTCGCCCCGATCCGGTACGGCCGCGATCGTTACCCGGATGTCCTGGCCGGCCTGCCGCCAGGGGCGTGCTTGCCGCGGGGGCCGGGCCGCAAGACCATCGTGTGGCGGGCGGAGGAGGTGCATCACTTCGCCCTGGCCATGCGGCCGGACTTCCGCTACGAGGGAGGCGAATGGCGAGGGCGGCTGGTCCACGTCCTGTACCAGCCCGGCGCCGACGCCGACTGGGGCGGCGGGGTGGCGCTCCAGCGCACCATCACGGCGCTGGAGTGGCTCGATTCGCTCTTCGGTCCCTATCCCTGGCCCCAGATTACCAACCTGCACCGGCTCGAGGGTGGGGGCACCGAGTTCCCGATGATGATGATGAACGGCTCGGCGGGTCAGGGACTGATCCTGCACGAGCTGGGGCACAACTATCTGATGGGGGTTCTGGCCAATAACGAGTGGCGCGAGGGATGGCTGGACGAGGGCTTCAGCAGCTTCCAGACCACCTGGTTCTTCGAGGAGCAGCTGCGCCGGGTCGGCCGCCTCCGCGAAGCCGCCGACCTCTACCGGGCCAACGAGTGGCGGATCCTGGAGTGGGACCTCGACGGCCGCTCGGAACCGGTGAGCCTGCCGGCCCAGCACTACCGCGACTTCACCACCTACGGCGCCATGGTGTACAACCGCGGGGAGCTGTTCTTCCATCAGCTCCGCGACGTGGTGGGGGACGATACCATGCGGCTGATCCTCCGCACCTATTACGACCGCTTCAGGCTCCGGCACGTGAGCGAGGCGGACTTCCGTCAGGTGGCGGAGGAGGTCTCCGGACGCGACCTGTCCACCTTCTTCGCACAGTGGCTGCACGGCACGGTGCTCTACGACTACGCGGTGGGCGCGGTCAAGGCTGCGCGGGCCGGGGGGCCGGACCAGCCGGGCCGGTGGGTGACCCGCGTGGAGGTGGTCAGGAAACAGCAGGGCATCTATCCGGTCGAGGTGGAAGTACGAACCCGGCTGGACACGGCAACCGTCCGGGCGAGCGGCGTGCCGGAACGCGAGTGGGTGACCGTGCTGACCCGCGGGCGACCGCAGGAAGTGCTGGTCGACCCGCGGGCCCGGGCCCACGACTGGAATCTGATCAACAACCGATGGCGCCGCGGGTTCCTCGGCCTGGGCATCCGCGGCCCACGGGTCGAGCGGCACCTGGACCGGGTCGTGTCCACCAGGCAGTACCGCGATCGCGTCGCGCTGGGCCTCCTTCCGACCGTGTGGTACAACGAGGAGGGTGGGGTGATGGTGGGCGTCCGGCGCCGGGGCAACTATCTGGGGCGCTTCAACCAGGAGCTCGGCGAGCTGAGTCTCGCCACCCGTCGGTGCTGCGAGGACCGGTCGGGTTGGCACTGGTACGCCCGGCTCCAGAATCCGACCTGGCTCCGCGCGCCCCGGACCACGACCGCGCTCGAGGCGTTCCGCCTGGAGGGGCGCCACGGGGCGGCGGTGACGGTGGAACACGAGCGCCTGGGTCATCTCGCGTTCGGTGCCCGAACCGCGATCGGCGGCTCGGTCCGCTGGGTGGCCACGCACGACCAGGCCTACCTCGATCCGGCCGAGTACGACAACGCCGGCACGGTCGAGGCCGAGACCTGGGTCCGCTCGGCGGAGCGCCGGGGTTCCTGGCAGGTGGCCGGCACCCTCTCTGCCGGGCTCGGCGTGGAGTACCGCAATCGGGGCCCTGGGGTCACCGCGCCGGACCGATACGACGCCCAGCCGTACCTCCGGCTCCACGGCCAGGCGACCGCCGCCAGGCCCCTGGATGACCGGAGCGAACTCCGATTGAGACTCTTCGGCGGATGGGTCAAGGCCGACGACGACCCGGTGCGACAGCGGTGGTTCGGCGTGGCCGGCGCCGATCCCTATCAGAAGCTCCGGAATCCGTTCCTCCGCTCGCGCAACGCCCTGCTGACCGGCGACGTACATTTCCATCAGCCCGGCGGGGGCAACGTTCGGGGCCTCGATCCCAGGCTGGCGGCGACCCGGATTCTGGCCGGGAGCGTCGAAGCCGATCGCGCCCTGCTCCGGCGTCCGGCGGCGGCGATCGGGCGTGAAGTCCGGCTCGCTGTCTTCGGTGACCTGGCCTGGACCGACGGCATCTTCTCGACCCGCACCGACAGCGACATCGCCTCGGACCTGGGTGTGGGGCTTCGGATCGGCCACCGGATCGGGGAGACGTCGTTCGTGACGCGGGTCGACTTCCCCCTGATGGTGAGCCACCCCGACCGGGCCCCGGGCGCCCGCGCGGGCGATGCGGTGTTCCGGTTCCGGTGGACCCTGGGTCTGGGCGCCGGCTTCTAGGACCTTGTGAGGAGCGACAATGATGCAACGACGGATCGGCGGGCTCGGCGTGGTGGTGCTGCTGGCGTTGGCGGGGCAGGTCCACGCGCAGGGGCGGGCATTCACCCCGCAGGACTGGTACCGCCTCACCACCCTGAGCGGCGCGGCGCTGTCGCCGGACGGCAAGTGGGTGGCGTTCACGGCCACGACCGTGCGGGAGAAGGAAAACAAGCGGCATTCCGAGATCTGGATGGTCTCCACCGATGGCGGGGAGCCGATCCGGATGACGAGCCCGAGCCTGGAGAGTTCCGCTCCCCGCTGGTCGCCGGACGGCCGGATCCTGTTGTTCAGCTCCACCCGACCCGGAAGTCAGGCCCGCACCTGGGGCCTCCGCCTCGATCGGCCCGCGGGCGAGGCCTTCGAGGTCGACAGCCTGCCGGACGGAAGCTGGTCCGCGGACGGGCGGATCGTGGTCTGGACCGACACCGCGACCGCGGCCCGAAGGGACTCGACCCCGACCCCCTGGGACCGGATGCAGCCCATGGCCCGCCCGCCGCATGGCGCCATCACCAGACCTCTCGACCCGGCGCGATTCGACGGCCGGCACGTTACCGAAATGGTCTACAAGTCGAACGAACGCGGGTTCATCCCCGGCCCGCGCGAGCCCCGTCGCTGGAATCCAGCCCAGCTCTGGACCCGAACCGACGGCGGCGAGAAGCGGATGCTCACCACCGCCGCCTACTCCCATCGCGGGGCCGCACTGTCGCCGGACGGCCGCTGGATTGCGTTCGTGGCCGATGCCGGGCTCCGGCCGGACTCGGTGGTGCAGGCCGAACAGGACTCTCTGGGTCGTCTCCCGTACGACGCCCGGCGGAGTGAGGCGCCCCGCAACGACGCCGACATCTTCGTCCTCGCGGCGGAGGGAGGGACCCCGCGTCGTCTCACGACCATGAACGGAAGCGAGCGCAACCTGCAATGGTCGCCCGACGGCACCCGGCTGGCGTTCCTCTCCGCCACCACGAGAACCGGACCGGTCCGGCTCTGGGTGGTGCCTGTCGCGGGCGGGGAGCCGCGCGACCTCCTCGGCAACTTCATCTACGAACCGTCCTCGTATTCCTGGCAGCCATCGGGAGACCTGCTGATGCAGGCGTCGGTGGGAGGCCGGGACGCGATCTTTCGGGTCGATCCCCGGAGCGGCGCGATCCGCGAGCTGGTGAGCGGCCGCCGGCGCCTGCCCAGCGTGAGCGTCGGGGCCGACGGCCGGCTCCTGGCCTACGTGGCCACCAGCGTCAGCCAGCCAACCGAGCTCTTCCTCGCCAACGCCGACGGCACCGGCGAGCGCCAGCTCACCCGGTTCAACGAGGCGTTGAACCGGGAGATCGCCTGGCCGGAGGCGGAACGCTTCACCTACCGGAGCGTGGGCGGGTTGGAGATCGAGGCCTGGCTCCAGAAGCCCCACGGCTACGAGCCCGGCCGCCAGTACCCCCTGGTGCTCTACATTCACGGCGGCCCGCACGCCGCCTACGGCGAAGGCTGGTTCGACGAGTTCCACAACCTCACCGGCGCCGGGATGTGGGTGCTCTACACCAATCCCCGTGGATCGAGCAGCTATGGGGCGGCGTTCACCTACTCGACCCGGGGGCGCTGGGGCCTCGAGGACTACGAGGACCTGATGCGGGCGGTCGACATCGCAGCGCGGCGGCCCGACGTGGATTCGACCCGGATGGGGGTGACCGGGGGCTCGTACGGCGGCTTCATGACCGCGTGGATCACCACCCGAACCGGCCGGTTCAAGGCGGCCCAGACCGATCGGATGATCAGCAACTGGTGGTCCTGGTACGGCACCTCCGACGCCCAGGGCCTCACCGAGTTCGAGTTCTACGGGAAGCCCTGGGAGAACCCCAGACTCTATGACCAGTACTCGCCGATCCGGTTCGTCGACCGGGTTACCACCCCGACCCTGATCGTCCAGTCCGAGGAGGACCACCGGACGCCGATGGCCGACGCCGAGCAGTGGTTCATGGCCTTGAAGAAGCGCGGCGTACCGGTCGAGTTCGTGCGGTATCCGCGGTCCAACCACGATCTCTCCCGCACCGGCGAGCCCTGGCTCCTGGTGGACCGGCTGGGCCGGCTCCGGCAGTGGTTCGAGCACTGGCTCAAGGCGCCGACCGGCACGGTGGCGGGACACTGACCGTGAGGCTGCCACGGCCATTTGCCTGGCCCGTCGCTGGGGCGTTGCTGCTGGCCGGATCGGCCGCGCCGCTCGGGCAAGCAGCGGGGCAGCGTCCGTTCGATCGGGCCTGGGCCCCCGTACGGACGCTGTTCGAACGGACCCTCGCCGACGAGGGGATGGTGGGAGGCAGCCTGGCCTTCTTCCACGGCGACACCGTGCTCGCCCACGAGGTCTATGGTTACGCCGATCTGGCCACCGGCCGGAAGGTCGACCGGGAGACCATCTTTCACTGGGCCTCGATCACCAAGACCCTGACCGGGATCGCGGTGATGCAGCTCCGCGACCGCGGTCGTCTCGCCCTGACCGACCCGGTGGTGCGCTGGGTCCCCGAGATTC
Source organism: uncultured Gemmatimonas sp. (assembly GCA_964521535.1). Classification (GTDB taxonomy): domain Bacteria; phylum Gemmatimonadota; class Gemmatimonadetes; order Gemmatimonadales; family GWC2-71-9; genus SHZU01. The sequence continues at coordinate 4,162 of CAZFSA010000124.1, read as the reverse complement.
GCCGGGCCTACAACCCCTTCGGCGACCCGGCCGGGATCACCCTCCGGCATCTGCTCAGCCACTCGGCCGGGTTCCGGAACGGCACCTGGCCCTGGGGCGGGGACCGGCCCTGGCACCCGTTCGAGCCCACCGAATGGGCCCAGCTGGTGGCGATGATGCCCTATACCGAAGTCCAGTTTCCTCCCGGATCGCGGTACAGCTACTCCAATCCCGGAGTCGTCTTTCTGGGCCGGACCATCGAAACCATTGCCGGCGAGGACTACGAGGTCTACGTCGAGAAGAACATTCTCCGCCCCCTCGGGATGCGGGCAAGCTACTTCGATCTCACGCCGTACCACCTCCTTCCCCACCGTTCGAACAACTACGACGTGGTCGACGGCGCCCCCCGGGCCAATGGCCTCGACTTCGACACCGGGATCACGGTCTCCAACGGCGGCCTCAACGCGCCGGTGACCGACATGCTGCGCTACCTCCAGTTCCTCGCCGGGGCGCCGGGCCTCACCGCCCAGGCGCGCGGCGTCCTGGACCGCCGGTCGCTCGCCGAGATGTGGGAGCCCGTGCTGCCCACCGGGCAGGGGGCGGACTCGGTCGGGCTCTCCTTCTTCATCACCCGCGTCAACGGGGTGCGACTGGTGGGCCACACCGGAAGCCAGCGTGGCTTCCGATCGTTCTTCTACCTCGAGCCCCGGTCGGCCGCCGGGGTGATCGCCGTGTTCAACGCCGCCCCGGCCGACGACCCCCGGAATCCCACCGACGAAGGCCCGGCCCGGCCCCGGATCCCGCTGATCTTCCGCAGCCTGCTCGACGCGGCGACCCGAAGCGTGTTCCCGCTCTACCGGACGCCGTGACCGACGGGGGACGGCGGGAGTTCTTCCGCGAGAACCTGGGCCAGTGGGTGGGCCGATGGATCCGTCAGACCGAGGATCGCCTGGTGCAGGAACGACGCTTCCGCCCGCCCGGCGCGTTGACCGAGGTGGCGTTCCTCGCGGCCTGCTCCCGGTGCGGCGAGTGCGGTCCGGTCTGCCCGGTCCACGCGATCCTGACCGTCCCACCGTCGGGTGGCTTGGCTGCGGGGACGCCGTACATCGACCCGAGGAGCCAGCCGTGCGTGGCCTGCGCCGACATGCCCTGCGTTACCGCCTGCCCCACCGGCGCCCTCACCCGGCCGGCCGAGGGGTGGGCCGGGTACCGGTTGGGCGTCCTGGAGTTCTTCCCGGAGCGGTGCCTCACCTTCCGGGGCTCGCCCTGCCGGGTCTGCGTCGATGCCTGCCCCATGGGCTCGGCCGCCCTGGTGCTGGACCAGGCCGGCCACCCGGTGGTCCGCCGGGAAGGGTGCGTCGGGTGCGGAGTTTGCATGCGGGAATGCGTCTCGTATCCGACGTCGTTCGCCCTGCATCCCGCGGAGGAATGAGTGGAGAGTGCCGAAGCCGGTCCCCCCGGGCCGGGTGCCATGGAGGAAGCCGGACAGCCCGAGCTGCCCTACCGGGTGGAGAAACCCTGGGGGTACGAGCTGATCTGGGCCCGGACCGACCGCTACGTGGGGAAGCTCCTGCACGTCAAGGCCGGGCAGGGGCTCAGCTGCCAGTACCACAACCGGAAGGACGAGACCATGTTCGTGCTCCGGGGGGAGCTGGTCCTGCACCTGCAGCCGGAAGGCGGCGAGGTCCGGACCCGGACCTTCCGGGCCGGCGACTCGGTCCATATTCCGCCCCGCCTGATTCACCAGCTGGAGGCGGTGGTCGACAGCGACGTGCTGGAGGCCTCGACGCCCGAGCTCGACGACCTGGTGCGACTCCAGGACCGCTACGGGAGAACCTGACGTGCAAGTGATCATCCCGCTCGCCGGCAAGGGCACCCGCGTCCGCCCCCACACCCACCTGGTTCCCAAACCGCTGCTCAAGGTCGCCGGCCGACCGGTGATGGACTGGGTGATGGACCGGGTGGCCGGCCTGGACGTCTCCGAGCTGATCTTCATCACCGGGCACCTCAAGGAGCAGGTCGAGGCCTATGCCACCGGCCGCTACGGGCTTCCCTGCCGGTTCATCGAGCAGAAGGTCCAGGACGGGACCGCCGGTGCCGTGAACCTGGCCCGCCCCCACGTGCGGGAGCCGGTCCTGATCATCTTCGTCGACACCGTCTTCGAGGCCGACCTCGCCCTCATCAACCGGACCGACGCCGACGGCATCATCTGGGCCAAGGAGGTGGAGGACTACCAGCGGTTCGGGGTGGTGGTGACCGACGCCGACGGCTACATGACCCGGATCGTGGAGAAGCCCTCCGAGCCGATCTCCAGGCTCGCCAACATCGGGCTCTACTACATCCGGGACGTCGAGGCGCTGTGGCAGGGGATCGATCACACCCTCGCCGCCCCGCCGCACCAGGGCGAGTTTTTCCTGACCGATGCGTTCCAGTGGATGATCGAGCGGGGCCGCCGGATCCTCACCGCGGAGGTCGGCGGTTGGTACGATTGCGGCAAGGTCGACATGTTCATCGAGACGAACGAGATCCTGCTCCGGAAGGGCGCCGCCAGCCGTCCCGCCCTGTCGCCCGACGTGACCGTGCTGGAGCCGGTACTGATCGAGGACGGGGTCAGCATCGCGCGGTCCACCATCGGGCCCAACGTCACCGTCGAACGGGGAACCGTGGTCACCGACTCCACCGTCTCTCACGCGCTCATCGGACGGGACTGCCGGATCACCGGGGCGACGCTCACCCACAGCATGCTGGGCAATCGGGTGACGGTATCGGGGGTTGCCGGGTCGCTCAGCGTCACGGATGACTCGGAGGTGCGGGGGTCGTAGCTTTCCACGATGACCCTGACCGACGAGCTGGCGCGGTCGTTCTTCGATCTCTGGCACCATCTCGACCCGACCGCCGCGGCGCGGTTCGATCCCGAGGGTCCGCCGCCGGGCCTGGCGGTCTTCGACCGGCGCACGGTCCGGCAGCATCTGGCGGCGCTCCGGGCCCTGGCCGGCGCCGCTGAGGCCCTGGCGCCCGGCACCCGGGACGAGGAAATCGACCAGGCCCTCCTCCTCGACGCCATCCGCGGGGTCGAACACGAATTCGATCGGGAACGGGGCCGGCTGGCCGATCCCGCCTTCTGGACCAGTCGCCTCTCGGAGGCGGTCGCCGCCCGCCCCGGTGACGGGACTTTGCTGCGGGCGATCCCCGGCTGGGCCGCGGCGGCCGAAGCCGCGCTGACCCGGCCGCCGGCCTTCGGGCTGGATCTGGCGCTGTTGCTCCTCGCCTGGGTCCTGGACGAGCTGGACCAGCCGCGGTGGCAGGCCCTTCCCGTCGACGATCTGACCCGAGGTCGCGCCGCCCTCAAGGGGCTGGAGCTCTCGCTCCGGGAAGCCCAGCCCGCTCCCGACCCGCTCGCCAGCGGCGTAGGGGAGGAGTCGGTCGACTGGCGGCTCCACTTCGGCTACTCCCTGATCGCGGGTGGCATGGAAGCGCTTCGCCAGTTGGCGCGCCTGGCGGACGACCTGGAAGCACGCGCACCTGGGACCGACGCCCGCGATCTCGCGAGCGCGGAAGCCGGCGCGGCCGATGCCGCGGCCTTTTCCGGCCCTGCCTTCCGCAGTCTGATGGAGCCAGAACCGTACCTCGGCGCCGCGCGGGCCGGGGCCCTCGACCGGGGAGGGCTGCTCCTCCAGGCAGGCGGCCCGGCGAGCGTTGCCGTCGTCGAGGCCCGGTACGGTTCCGAAGGGGCCGGCGGGCTCCTGGCCGGACGGCTCAAGGCGCCGTCGGAGATCCGCCGGCGGTTCGCCAATCCCGGGCTGGTGGAGGGATGGTGCCTCTTCGCCGAGGCCCGCGCGGCCGAGGCCGCCGCCGGCGGTGCGCAAAGGGTCCTTCGGGACGACCTCCACCGGAGGGTGCTGGTGGCCGCGCTGGATCTGGCTCTGCACCGCCGTCAGCTCTCGCCCGCCGACGCGGTCGACCGGCTGGCCGGTCGCATGCCCCGCGCCCGGGCCCTGATCGAGGTGCGGCGGATCGTGCTCCGACCGCTGGAGGCCGCGGGGAGCGTGCTCACCTGGCGGGAGTGGGAATCGTTAGGCGCGCGCTGGCCCGGCGGCCCAGCCGCCATGGTCCAGGCGGTGCTGGCGGGAGGATTGGCCAGCCCGGCGCTGGTCCGGTGGCAGCACGGTGTCGACGGCTGAGG